>DATBYO010000001.1:0-36352 GCA_036513655.1 Candidatus Dormiibacterota bacterium
AGCCACTCGACGATGCTCAGGGCGCCCTCGGCGCGGTACTCGCCCGACTGGTCGAAGCGCCGCACCCCTTCGGCAAACACGGCCTCGAGCGGGTCGATACCGGCTTCGCGGATCTGGATCAGAGCCGCACCCAGCGCCTCACCGTCGGCCTCCCGAACCCAAGCGGACATCGCCTGGACGCCGGCCCGCACCGTCTCAACGGCAGCCTCGAAACGGCGAGTCCCCGGTCTTGTTTGGACCCCTGCGGCGGCCATGATCCAAGCCTGAGGCATGGTTACGACAGCTGTCTGTCAATCTTTGCAAGGCGAACCGAAGTCACCGAACCGGCCCCTGACTCACTGACTCTTGGGCGCTGCCGACCGATGCCGCAACCCGCGAATCGCGGCCCGTATGAGGAAGTACAGGCCCGCTCCAACAGCAGAGAGGATGACGAGCGCCCAGAAAAGATAGGCAGCGACGCCTGGCGCGAAGACGTCATTGGGACAGTCCTCCGATCCGGCGACGCACGACACCGAGGGTATGGTCGCCGCAAATTGGATCGGAATGGGATCGCCAGGATTCTTTTCCAGGACATTCCCGGTAGCGCTGCTTCCGACATCGTGCCCGTGAAAGGTGCGCCCGGCGACGATGTACGTGTAGTCGACGGCCGGATCGCCCCCAAAGCCATCGATGACCACCTCCTCGACCCTTCCGGTCGCTTGAACAGGGTGCTCACGGATAGCGGCGACGGCCGGATTGAAACTTGACTCGAAGGCCTGCCAGGCGCCGATTATCGCCAGGCTAACTACGAAGAAGCCAACTGGAACCAGGCATCCCAGGGCGAGAACTCGCCGCACTACGGTGGTAACGGTAGGCGCTGGAATCGAGTTATGGCGAACTTAGGATCTTCACGTAGACCTGGTTTAAGGGCAAACAGTTCTACATACAATTGACACATGCCCAACTTCGCGTTTACGGCTGGCTTTTCGCCCGCAGGGGGCCAGCCGGAGGCGATCAAGAAGCTTGCTGAAGGGGTCGACAAGGGCCAAAAACACCAGGTCCTCATGGGTGTGACCGGCTCCGGCAAGACGATGGTCGTCGCCCAGATGATCCAGGAGATCCAGCGGCCGACGCTTGTCATGTCGCCGAACAAGACGCTGGCCGCCCAGCTCTGCAGCGAGTTCCGATCGTTCTTCCCCCAGAACGCCGTCGAGTACTTCGTCAGCTACTACGACTACTACCAGCCGGAGGCGTACATCCCCCGGAGCGACACGTATATCGAGAAAGACTCTTCCCGCAACGACGAAATCGACCGGCTGCGACAGTCCGCCACCAGGGCACTCCTGACCCGCCGCGACGTCATCGTCGTGGCCAGTGTGTCATGCATCTACGGCGTGGGTTCACCCGAGGATTATCTCGGAGAGTCCGTGGAGATCCATGCCGGCGAGGGGTTCCGTCGCGATATTTTTCTGCGCAAGCTGACGAACCTGCAATACCAACGCAACGACGTCGACTTTGGCCGGTCGCGCTTTCGGGTGCGCGGCGATACCGTCGACGTCCAGCCGTCATACGATCAAATTGCAACCCGCGTCCAATTCAACGGCGACGAGGTGGAACGGATTGTCCAGGTCGACCCGCTGACCGGCGAGGTCATCGGCGACGTCGAGTCGTTCCAGGTTTTCCCGGCGACCCACTACGTGACGCCCCGGCAGAAGCTGCTGCGGGCGCTCGACGGCATCAGCGAAGAACTGGAAGAGCGCGTCGCCTGGTTCGAGAGCCAGGGGAAGCTCCTGGAAGCGCAGCGTTTGCGTCAGCGGACGATGTTCGACATGGAGATGATGCGGGAGACCGGCAGCTGCGCCGGTATCGAGAACTACTCCCGGCACCTCACCGGCCGCCGTCCCGGCCAGGAGCCGTATACGCTCATGGACTTCCTCCCTGAAGACACGCTTGTCGTCGTCGACGAGTCGCACGTCGGGGTTCCCCAGATCGGCGGCATGTACGGCGGCGACCGGTCGCGGAAGATCCCCCTGGTCGATTATGGTTTCCGGCTGCCCTCGGCGCTCGACAACCGGCCGCTGACGTTTGCGGAATGGGAGCGCAAGGTACAACAGGTGGTCTACGTGTCCGCCACCCCAGGGCCGTACGAGGAACAGCGCTCCCAGCAGACGATCGAGGTCATCATCCGGCCAACCGGCCTGGTCGACCCGACGGTCGAGGTGCGCCCGACCAAGGGCCAGATCGACGACCTGATCGGGGAGATCCATAAGCGAGTCGATAAGAAGCAGCGAACGCTGATCACCGTACTGACGAAAAAGATGGCGGAAGACATGACCGATTACCTGCGTGAGATGGGCATCAAGGTGAACTACCTGCACTCCGACGTCGATACGCTGGACCGCGTCGAGATTCTGCGCGACCTGCGGCTCGGGGTCTTCGACGTGCTCGTCGGCATCAACCTCCTCCGAGAAGGACTCGACCTGCCGGAGGTCGCGCTGATCGCGATCCTCGATGCCGACAAGGAGAGCTATATGCGCGACGCGCGCTCGCTGATCCAGACGACCGGCCGGGCGGCCCGCAACGTGGAAGGCCACGTCATCATGTACGCCGATTCGGTCAGCGGCTCGATGCAGCGGGCGATCGACGAGACCGACCGCCGTCGTAATATCCAGATCGCCTACAACGAGGAGCACGGCATCACGCCGGCCAGCATCGTGAAGGCCGTCTATAACCTTGAGAAGCACCAGGAGAAAGCGATCGAAGAAACGATCGCGACGCTGGCGTCCGGGTTGCCGCCGGACGAGATCGAACGCCTGATCAAAGATCTCGAACGCCAGATGAAGAAGGCGGCCCGCGACCTGCAGTTCGAGCGGGCCGCGGAACTCAGAGACCGACTGGTGGCGCTACGCCGCGATGCCATGGCGTACCGAGACGGACTGACGCCGGCGGCCGCCGCCGAGTCGGGCTTATGGCGCAAGCCGAAGACCAGCCGGATGAGGGCTCGCGTCGGTGGCTGAGAAGAAAGGCAAGGTGGGGCAGCACACCGAGATCGTGATCAAGGGCGCTCGTGAGCACAACCTGAAAGACATCGACCTGACCATTCCCCGTGACAAGCTGGTCGTCTTCACCGGGCTGTCCGGCTCAGGAAAATCGTCGTTGGCCTTCGACACGATCTATGCCGAGGGGCAGCGGCGGTACGTCGAGTCGCTGTCGTCCTACGCCCGCCAGTTCCTTGGCCAGATGGACAAGCCGGACGTTGACCAGATCGACGGACTGTCGCCGGCGATCTCGATCGACCAGAAGGGGACCAGTCACAACCCGCGCTCGACGGTCGGCACGGTGACCGAGATCTATGACTACATGCGTCTGATGTGGGCACGGATCGGCCATCCGCACTGCCCGATCAGCGGACACGAGATCACGCGCCAGACCACGGAGCAAATTGCTGACCGGGTCATGGAGCTCCCGCAGGGAAGCCGAGTCATGATCCTGGCACCGGTGGTTCGCGATCGCAAGGGCGAGCATCAGGACGTTCTCTCTGAGGCCAAGAAGGCCGGATTCGTCCGGGCGCGCGTGGACGGCAACCTGTACGAGCTCACCGAGCGTGTCTCGTTGGACAAGAACAAGAAGCACAGCGTCGAGATCGTCGTCGACCGGCTCGTGATCGATCGCGAAGGCATCAGCCGCCTCCGCGAATCGGTCGAGACCGCCGCAAAGATGGCCGGCGGGCTGGTGCTGGTGGTGCGGGTCGACGCCAAAGGTGAAGAGCTGCTCTTCAGCCAGAATTTTGCCTGTCCCTACGACGGCTTCTCCATGGAAGAACTCGCGCCGCGCAATTTTTCGTTCAACAACCCGCATGGCGCTTGCCCGGCGTGCACGGGGCTCGGCAGTAAGCTCGAGATCGATCCCGACCTGGTGATCCCGGACAAAAGCCGGCCGCTCGCCGATGGCGCGATCCGGACCCTGGGGCGGTCGTCCTACTTCTATAACGATCTCGTCGAGGCGGTCGCCCATCGTTACAAGATCCCGATGGACAAGCCGTTCGGGAAGCTGACCGTCAAAGAGCGGCAAATTATTCTCCATGGCAACAACGGCGATCCCTTGCGCGTGAAGTACTTCAACAGCGAGGGGCAGCGCCGCTGGTACGAAACGTCGTACGAAGGCATCATCCCCAATCTCGAGCGGCGCCATCGCGAAACCGAGTCCGAGTTCATCCGCGCCGAGATCGAGCGGCTGATGACGCCCCGGCCGTGCCCGGTCTGCAAAGGGAAGCGGCTCAAGCCGGAATATCTCGCCGTCACGGTGGCCGATCGCTCGATCATGGACGTCTGCGAGCTGTCGATCACCGCCGCGCAGAATTGGTTTGCGAAGCTTCGGCTGACGGAGCGGGAAATGCTGATCGCCCGGGCCATCCTGAAAGAGATCCGCGAGCGCCTTCAGTTCCTGGTGGACGTTGGTCTCGATTACCTGAGCCTGGCCCGCGCGGCCGACTCGCTGTCTGGTGGAGAGGCGCAGCGAATCCGGCTCGCCACGCAGATCGGTTCGAAACTCATGGGCGTGCTCTATATCCTGGACGAGCCGTCGATCGGGCTGCACCAGCGCGACAACCGCAAGCTGATCAACACGCTCCTGGCGCTGCGCGACATCGGCAACACGGTGGTCGTCATCGAGCATGACGAAGAAACCATGCGGACCGCGGACTTCATCGTCGATATCGGTCCTGGCGCCGGCGAGCACGGCGGGCGGATCGTCGCCACCGGCAGCTTCGACGACATTCTGAAATCGCCGGAGTCGATCACGGGGGCGTTCCTGCGCGGCGAGCGATCGATCCCCCTGCCCAGGCGACGGCGCAAAGGCAACGGACAGATGATCGTCGTTCGCGGCGCGACGGAGAACAACCTGAAGAACATCGATGTGTACTTTCCGTTGGGCAAATTGATCTGCATTTCCGGCGTCAGCGGGTCCGGGAAGAGCACGCTCGTCAGCGATATTCTCTATCGCCGCATGGCACAGCACTTCTACCGGGCGAAGGACCGGCCGGGCGCCGCCCGCGAGGTCTCCGGGTTGAACTTCATCGATAAAGTCATCAACGTCGACCAGTCGCCGATCGGCCGCACACCGCGGTCCAATCCGGCGACCTACACCGGCGTCTTCACCTACATTCGCGAATTGTTCGCGGAGATGCCGGAAGCGCGCGTCCGCGGCTACAAGCCCGGCCGCTTCAGCTTCAACGTCAAGGGCGGCCGCTGTGAGAACTGCGAGGGCGACGGCATCATCAAGATCGAGATGCACTTCCTGCCGGACGTCTACGTCCCCTGCGAGGTCTGTAAGGGGAAGCGCTACAACAAGGAAGCCCTCGAGGTCACCTACCGCGGCAAGACGATCGCCGACGTGCTCGACATGAGCGTAGAAGAAGCCACGGAGTTCTTTGACCGCATCCCGCGAATCCGGCGCAAGCTGCAGACGCTCTGTGAAGTAGGTCTCGGCTACATCCGGCTGGGCCAGCCGGCCACCCAGCTGTCCGGCGGCGAGGCGCAGCGCGTCAAGCTGACCGAAGAACTCAGCCGGCGCGATACCGGGAAGACGTTTTACATTCTTGACGAGCCGACCACCGGCCTGCACTTCGCCGACATCGAACGGCTCCTGAACGTCCTGCATCGCCTCGTCGACGCCGGCAACACGGTGGTCGTCATCGAGCACAACCTGGACGTTTTGAAGACGGCTGATCACATCATCGACCTGGGGCCGGAGGGCGGCGACAAGGGCGGCGAAGTCGTCGCGGCCGGCACCCCGGAGGAGATCGTCCGTAATCCCCGGTCGTATACCGGCCAGTACCTCAAGCGTGTGCTCGACCAGGAGCTCGCGATAGCCTAAGAACGTGGCCACGGCGACCAAGAAGGCGGCTCCACTGACGGAGCGGCCTGACTATCTCCGCGAACGGCTCAAAGCGCTGCCCGAGACCCCGGGTGTCTATTTGATGCGCGATATCCAGGCGCGCGTCATCTACGTCGGCAAGGCGCTGAGCCTGCGCAATCGTGTGCCGAACTACTTCCAGGCTTCGAGCGTGTTACCCGAGCACATCGCCGCCATGGTCGCCCGCGTCTACGAATTCGAAGTCATCACTACGGCGACGGAAAAAGAGGCGCTGGTCCTCGAGCAGTCGATGATCAAGCGGCATCGCCCGCGGTTCAACATCCGGCTGCGCGACGACAAGAACTATCTCTACATCAAATTGCCGTTGAACGAGGATTTTCCGCGCATCACGTTGGTCCGCCGGCCCGCCAACGATGGCGCCCGGTACTGGGGACCTTACACGCATGCGATCGCGCTGCGGACGACCTTGAAGACCGTGCGGCGCGTCATCCCATATCGCAGCTGTAAGGATTCCGAGTTCGCGCTCGGACGTCCGTGCTTTTACTATCACTTGAATCTCTGCTCGGCGCCCTGCGCGGGGTTCATCAACCGTGAGGATTACCACGAGCAGCTCAATCAGGTCGCGAGCTTCCTCGATGGGCGATCCGACCACGTGGCGAAGCGGCTCAAGCAGCAGATGAAGGAGGCGGCCGACAAGCTGGAGTACGAGGCCGCCGCCCGCTACCGCGACCGCCTGGACGCGATGGAACGAATGGCGGAGCGACAAAAAGTGCTGGCGATGGGCCGTTACGACCAGGACCTCTTTGGCCTGGCGCGAGCCGATGGCCAGGGATCCGTGCGCGTCTTCAGCGTCCGCGAGGGCAGGCTCTCCGGCTCGGAGAATTTCGACCTCGTCGGCCTCGACAAGGATCAGTCGAACGCCGACATCCTGAACGCATTTGTCAGTCAGTACTACGCGAACGCCACGCACATCCCAAAAGAAGTGTTTGTTCCTGAAGCGCTACCCGACCGCGACCTGATCGAGCAATGGCTGACCGAGCGCCGCGGAAGCGCGGTGGCGATCCATGTGCCGCAGCGCGGCAAGCAGCGTGAGCTCCTTGAGCAGGCGGCCGCCAATGCCGCCGAGACGATGCGCCAGATGCGGATCAAGCTCGATTACGACGCGGAGCGGACGGCGTCGCTACTGAACGACCTCCAGGCGCGGTTGAGTCTGCCGACGCTGCCAGTCCGAATCGAGTGCTACGACATCTCGAACATCCAGGGCAAGTATCCGGTCGGCTCGATGGTCGTCTTCGAGGAGGGCCGGCCGAAGCCGGCGCATTACCGGCACTTTCGAATCAAGACGGTGCAGGGCGCCAACGACTTCGCCATGTTGCAGGAGGTCCTACGCCGGCGCTTCAGCCGCCACGCCCGGTCCGAAGAGGGGACCCCCGAAGAGCCCAGTTTCAGCCGGCTGCCCGACCTGGTCCTGATCGACGGCGGCAAAGGCCAGCTCTCCGCGGCCCGGGAGGTGATCGAGTCGATGGGCCTTGCCGCGGTCGCGACTTACGGGCTGGCCAAGGAGCAGGAAGAGCTCTTCCGGCCTGGTGAGAGCGAACCCATCAGGCTGCCACTCGACTCGGAGGCGCTGTTCCTGGTCCAGCGCATCCGTGACGAAGCCCACCGTTTCGCGATCACCTTCCATCGGGTCGTGCGCAAGAAGGATGCCTTCGCCTCGGTGCTGGACGGAATCAGCGGTCTGGGACCCGTGCGTCGCCGGGCGTTGATGCGTCAGTTCGGCAGCATCGACAACATACGGACTGCCACCCTTGAGGAGCTGACGGCGGTCAAGGGGATCACCAAGACGGTGGCGGTCGCGATCAAGGAGATGCTTTGAGATAATCGCCACGTGGATCGTCCGGTGCGCCGGTGCTCGTTCTGTGGGAAGAAGCAGGGAGAAGTCCGCCTGGTCGCCGGACCTTCCGACGTGTACATCTGCCATCTTTGCGTCGCGCTCTGTAACGAGATCCTGGCCCAGGAACTGAGAGACGAGCCGCCCACCCCGCCTGGACCTTCGCCAGGCGGCTTGATCCGAGCCGAGGTCAGCCCGAGCTAACCCGGGCAACCGGCAGCCGAGGTGCCAGCCCCGGCCCTACCCGCCGTTATAGGGGCGTGCCGGACTCGCCCAAGCTGTCCAGCTCGCTTGGCGACGCCGTTACCGAGGGGCGGCAGTTCCTCGCGCGCCTCGAATCGATGACCGAAGCGCTCGGGTCGGAGCTCGCCCGCCATGAGGAAGCCGCCCGCCAATCGGCCGCCGAACGGCAGGCGATGGGTGAGAGCCTCGCCGCCGAGCGCGGGCGCCTGGCGCAAGTCGAGGGCGAGCTGGGCACGCTGCGGCGGGCGCGGGAGCAGGCGACCGCGGATCGTGACCTGGCGGTGGCCGACCGCGACCGGGCACGGCAAGCCGTCGAGGCGGTCGAGCGGGACCTGGCCGGCGTCCGGGAGAAGCTGGACGCGGCCGGTCGCGAGGCGAGCGAATTCCAGGCCCAACTCACGGCGACGGCGGCCGAGACAGCCCGCCTTCGTGACCAGCTCGGCATGGTTACCCGCGATCGGGACACGCTGCAGGCCGATCAGATCCAATGGGGTCTCGACCGTGAACGACTCCTTGGCGAGCTCAACCAGCTGAAGGACCACGCGGCCGGACTGGAGCGCCACGTTGCTCAAGAGCGCGAGCAGCACCAGGCGTTGCAAGCGCGGCATGCGGAACTCACCGAGCAGTCGAACAAGCTCGCGACCGAGTGGGGGGCGCGGCGGCAGGCCCTCGCCGCCGAGATCCACGCCCAGAACGAAGAGATGGAGCAGGTCCGCAAAGCCCTCCAGGAGAGCCAGGAGCGGGAGCGGCGCAGCGCCGGGTCCGCCCCGGCGATCATCTCGACCGGCAGCCTGACGACCGAGCAGGGCCACGTCATCAATTCGCGGCTGAACGCGCTGGTCGGGTTTTCCAGCGTCCTCCTCGATGAGCGCGCGCACGCCCTGACTCCTGAAGAGCGTCGCGAGTACCTCAAGTACGTGCACGACAGCGCGGTCAAGCTGAGCGAGGTGGCGCGATCCCTGATGGGCAGCCGGTCCAACGCCGATGCCCCGCTGGCCATGGATCCGAACCGGCGGCCACCGGACATCCTGGTGGCCGACAATGACCAGACCTCCCGTCAGCGGATCGAGCCGTTCCTCAAGCGGGCGGGCTACGAGGTCGTCTATGTCGACAACGGCCCACGCGTCCTGGAGAAGGCGTCGCACATGCAGCCGCTCGCCATCCTGATCGACGCCCAGCTGCCCCCGAACGGCGCACCGGCGGTGATCCGTGAGTTGCGCAAGGATCCCCGAACCCGTGACATCCCGCTCGTGGTGCTGGCCGCGCCCGACGGCCCACAGCTGGTCGTCCCGGACGGCGAGACCCTGACCAAACCGGTCGACCGGCAGCAGCTGGTCCAGCTGATGGTGCGCTTCGACCTGATGGCGGACGGCAAGCGCGCCAAGAAGATGCCCGCGAATGTCCTCGTCATCGACGATGACACCCAGGCGGTCAGCCTGGTCAAGGCCATCCTCAAGCCCTACAACGTCCGCGTGAGCGCGGTCGACAGCGCCCGAGCCGGCATCGAGCAGGCCCTGCGCAACAAGCCGGACCTGGTCATCCTCGATTTGGTCATGCCCGGTGTCGACGGCTTCGAGGTGGTCGCCGCGCTTCGCCGCGACAAGGACATGAGCCGGGTGCCGATCCTCGTCCATACCGCGAAAACCCTGACGGCGGAAGACCGTCAGCGCCTCGAGGGCACCGTGGAATCGATCGTTGAAAAGTCCGAGTTCCAGCCGGAGCGCTTCCTCGAGCTACTCCTCAAACGCGGCGAACGGCGCAAACGCGCCGCCTAGCTTAGCCGGCGACTTCGCCGGCGGTCGATCGCGCTTCGGTCGCCTGGCTCTCGGGCGGACGGGCCAGGCGTTCTTTGCGCAGGAGGTACGCGATCACGGGCAGGGTCAGCGCGATGACGACCAGCGAGGTCACCTGCGCCTGCTTGAGGCCGCCCAGGATCACGATGTTGTCGCGCAGGAAGAAAATAAAGAATTGGCTGATCGAGTACAGAACGATGTAGATCATTGCCAGCATTCCCTCCGGGTGAATCCGGGTCCGGAGATTCCACAGCAGCAGGAAGAGCGCCAGGGAGATCAGCAGCTCGTAGAGGCTCGCCGGCTGGACCGGGACGTTGAGTGGACCGAACGTGTTGGGGTTGGTGTACTCGAAGCCCCAGCCGTTGGTCCGGTAGCCGACGATGTCCCCATTGATGATGTTGCCGATGCGGCCGATGGCCTGGCCGATCGTCATCCCGAGCGCGCCAACGTCGAGCAGGCTCCAGAACGGCAGGTGCCAGCGCCAGGTTGAGATCGCCATCGCCAACGCACCACCGAAGATCGCGCCGAAGAAGGCCATACCGCCCTGCCAGACGGCGATGATCTCCGCCGGATGGTGCACATAGAACGACGGGTTGTTCTGGACCACGTAATAGAGGCGGCCGCCGATGATGCCGAGCACGGCCGCCAGCAAGGCGACGTTCATCAGCTGGTCGCGATTGATGCCCCGGCGGGGCGCGTCGCGGAGAGCAACCTGGATCCCGGCATAGAGGCCGAGCGCGATCATGATGCCGTACCAGTGGATCTTGAGCCCACCGATCGTCACCAGTACCGGATCGATCCCGATCTTGATCAGCACCGACCCAGTCTAATGTGTGGCGGTGACGGTCAAGGCGTCGTTCACGGACGAGGTGAAGGCGGAGCTCGCCAATGTGCAGCCGGCGCGACCGTGCTGTCAGGAGGCCGAGCTGGCGGCGATGGCGGAGGCACTGGTTGGACGCAGCGAGGGCGCTCCCCTGACCCTGCGAATCCCGCGCAATGCCGTAGCGCGCAAGGTGGTCCACCTGGCCAAACTCGCGGGCGGTCGGGTAGAGACCGTGCGCAAAGGAGCGACCGACAAGCGGCCCAGCTATCGGTTGCGGCTGACCCTGCCGCCGGGACGAGGTTCCGAAAACGCCTGCTGCGCTCGAGCCATTCTGCGAGGGGCGTTTCTGGCTCGCGGTCTGCTGGGTAATCCGGCCGATGCGTATCACCTCGAGCTCGCGCTACCCGAGGGCGGCGGTAGCCTGGTACCGGCGGCGGCCGGCCGCGCCGGCATCCCACTGAAAAGAACCGTGCGCCGGCAACGCGCCGTCTATTACCTGAAAGGCGCCGAGCCGATCTCCCGCATGCTCGGCCTGATGGGCGCCAACCGGGCGGTGATGCGCTTCGAGAATGACCGGATCCTCAGGGATATGCGCAGTCAGGCCAACCGGCGGGCCAACAGCGAAACCGCGAACCTCGACAAGCGCTTGCGCGCCGCGCTCCAGCAGCGCGAGGCCATCCGCCGGCTGAAGGCGCGCGATCCCCGGCTGCACGCGCTCGCCCCCGCGCTGCGTGAGGTGGCCGAGTTGCGCTGGGCGCACCCCCGGGCCGGCCTTCGGGATCTCGCCGAGCTGGCGCAGGTCAGCAAATCGGCCGTCGCCAATCGGCTGCGCCGGTTGGTAGCGCTCGCGAATCGAAATGGTCTAATAGATTGAGTTCGGATCCGCGGTCGGAAGGAGAGCGTCATGCCGGTAAAGGTTGGGATCAATGGATTTGGCCGTATTGGGCGCAACGTGTACCGCGCCGCTCTCGGCCGACGCGACCTCGAGATCGTCGCCGTCAACGACATCACGGATCCGCCGACGCTGGCGCACCTCCTGAAGTACGACTCCATCCTCGGCAACTTCGACGGTGAGGTCGCCGCCGACGGCGACCATCTGCGGGTGGACGGGGCACGGGTGAAGGTTTTTGCCGAGAGGGATCCCGGCAACCTGCCCTGGAAAGACCTGGGGATCGACATCGTCATCGAATCGACGGGCCTCTTCACGGATGGCAACAAGGCAAAAGTCCATATCGACAAGGGCGGAGCCAGGAAAGTCATCATCTCCGCGCCGGCCAAGAACGAGGACATCACGGTCGTGCTCGGCGTCAACGGCGATCGCTATGACCCGCGCCAGCATCACGTGGTGAGCAACGCATCGTGCACGACCAACTGCCTGGCGCCCGTCGCGAAGGTGCTTCACGACAGCTTCGGCATCGAAGTGGGATTGATGACGACCGTCCACTCGTACACGAGCGACCAGCGGTTGCTCGACGCGCCGCACAAGGACTTGCGGCGCGCACGCGCGGCGGCTCTTTCCGTGATTCCGACGAGCACCGGCGCCGCCACGGCGATGGCGTTGGTCATGCCCGAGCTGAAGGGAAAGTTTCATGGGATCTCCCTGCGCGTCCCGACGCCGAATGTCTCGCTCGTCGACCTCGCCGTCATGACCCGGGACCCTGTCTCGGCGGACACCATCAACGAGGCTTTGCGGGAGGCGGCCGCCAGCGATCTCAAAGGCATCCTGGCCGTTACCGAGGAGGAGCTCGTGTCGAGCGACTTCAAGGGCAACCCCTACTCGTCGATTGTCGACGCGCCGTTGACGATGGTGATCGGCGACCGTCACGGCAAGGTCTTCAGCTGGTACGACAATGAGTGGGGATACTCCTGCCGGGTCGTCGATCTCACCGTGTTCATGGGTGAGCGGCTGAACTGACCACCGAGGTCACGATCGGCGGCGCGCTCGAAAAAGCCACCATCCGCGATGTCGACGTGGCTGGCAAGCGCGTACTGGTTCGCGTCGATTTCAACGTCCCCATGGAGGACGGCCGGATCATCGACGATACCCGGATCCGCGAGGCGATCCCGACCATTCAGAACCTCGTCGAGCGCGGTGCGCGGGTGATCCTGATCACGCACCTGGGCCGGCCGGACGGCCAGGTCGATGACGCCTACCGGACCACCCCGCTTGCACAACGGCTCGGCGGACTGATGGGCCGACCGGTGCGCCATCTCGACGACTGCGTTGGTCCCGGGGTCGAGGCCGCGGTGAAGGCGATGGAAAACGGCGACATCGTGATGCTGGAGAACGTCCGCTTCCATCCCGGTGAGACGAAGAACGACCCGGCCTTCGCGAAGCAGCTGGCTGCGCTCGGGGAGCTGTACGTCAACGACGCATTCGGCACGGCGCACCGCGCTCACGCGTCGACGGTGGGGGTCGCGCAATACCTGCCGGCGGTGGCCGGATTGCTGATGGAACGCGAGGTCAAGACCCTCGGTCGGATCATGACGGATCCGCCCCATCCCCTGGTGGCCATCGTTGGCGGCTCCAAGATCTCCACGAAGATCGGCGTCCTGCGCAGCCTGCTGCGACGCGTCGACCGCCTCTGCATCGGTGGCGCCATGGCCTGCACGTTTCTCAAGGCCCGCGGCCTCGAGATGGGGCGCTCGCTCGTCGAGGATGACCAGCTGGAGGTGGCGCGCTCGCTGCTGACATCCGGCGGCACGCTGGTGCTGCCGCTCGACGCCGTCGTCGCCCCGGAGGCCAAGCCGGGCGTCGCGGTGCAAACCATTCCCATCGACGCCGTCCCCGCCGACATGAAGGTCCTCGACGTCGGACCGATGACCGTCGAGCGCTTCCTGCAAACCTGCGACGGGGCTGCAGCGGTCGTGTGGAACGGTCCCCTCGGCGTCTACGAGGTCCCGCCCTTCGATCATGGAACCGATGCGCTGGCTCAGGGACTGGCCGGCAGCGACGCCCAAACGATCATCGGCGGCGGCGACCTGGTGGCGGCGCTGCAAAAACAGCACCTGGCGGAGCGGATGTCCTTCGTCTCCACGGGGGGCGGCGCAACCCTGGAATTCCTCGAAGGCAAGATCTTGCCCGGGATCGCCGTGCTGCGTGACAAGAATCATGCGTAGGCCGCTGATCGCCGGCAACTGGAAGATGCACTTCACCGTTCCCGAAGGCCTGGAATATGCGCTCCGTCTTCGTCACGACCTCGAGCCGTACGCCGAGCTCGTCGACCTGGTGGTGCTCCCTCCGGCGGTGATGCTGTGGGAGATCGCAAACGCCCTGCGCGGCTGCCCGATCAAGGTGGGTGCGCAGAACGCTGGATGGGAAGACCAGGGCCCGTTCACCGGCGAGATCTCCCCGAAGATGCTGGCCGGATGGTGCGACTACCTTCTCATCGGTCACTCGGAGCGACGCCAGCTCTTTGGAGAGACGGATGAAGAGCTGAACCGAAAGGTGCAGGCCGCGTTTCGCAACGGCCTCAAGGTGATCCTGGCCGTCGGCGAAACGCTCGAGGAATACGACACCGGCCGCACGGTCGAAGTCATCACCCGGCAGCTGAGCGCCGCCCTCTACGGGATCGCGCTCGAGGATGCGACCGATCTGACGATCGCCTACGAACCCGTTTGGGCGATCGGCACGGGAAAAGCCGCGACGCCGCAATACGCCAATGAGACGATGGGACTGATCCGCACGCTGCTGGCCCGAACCTTCGCCGAGCTGGCGTCGTCGATCCGCGTGATCTACGGCGGGAGCGTCACCCCCGGCAACGCGCGAAGCCTGATGGAGCAGCCGGAGATCGACGGAGCCCTGGTCGGAGGGGCAAGCCTGAAGGCGGCCGACTTCACCCAGATCGTCCAGGCGACCGCCGACGTGGTGAAGTCGAAGCGGATGTGAGCACCACGCCGGGGCAACCCCTCGTGCTGGTGATCATCGACGGGTGGGGCTACCGTACGGATCCCTTCGGCAACGCGATCGCGGCGGCGAAGACGCCTAACTGGGACGCGCTCTGGCAGCGATGGCCGCATTCGATCCTGGCTGCCGCCGGTGAACCGGTTGGGCTGCCGGAGGGGCAACAGGGCAACTCGGAGGTTGGCCACCTCAACATCGGCGCCGGCCGGATCGTCTACCAGGATTTGACACGCATCAACCTGGCGATCCGGGATGGGAGCTTCCAGAAAAATTCCGTACTGCTGGGCGCGATGGCGTCCGCCCGTGACGATCACGCGCTTCACCTGATGGGCCTGGTCTCTCCCGGCGGCGTCCACAGCTCCAGCGAGCACCTGTACGCGCTTTTGGAAATGGCGCACTCCCTTGGCGTGCCCCGGGTCTTCATCCACGCCTTCACCGACGGTCGCGACGAGCCGCCCACGAGCGCCGCCGGCTATGTCGCGGACCTGGCGGAGCGCATCGGTGCGATCGGCACGGGCCGGATCGCCACGGTCAGCGGCCGCTACTACGCGATGGACCGCGATAAACGCTGGGAGCGGACCGAGCGGGCCTATCGAGTGGTGGTGGAGGCAAACGGGCCGACGGCGCCCGACCCGGTGAGCCTTATCAAGCAGAGCTACAACGCCGGCATCACCGACGAGTTCATCGCGCCGACCCGGATCGTGCCGCCCGGTCAGGATCCGCCGCCGCCGATGACCGACGGCGACAGCGTGGTTTTTATCAACTTTCGCCCGGACCGCGCGCGCCAGCTGAGCCACGCGATCCTCGACGAGACCTGGGACCATTTCGAGCGCAAACGGCGGCCCAGGCTGGCGCACTTCGTCACGTTCACCGAGTACGAGAAGGGCCTCCCGGCGGAGGTCGCCTTTCCCGACGATGCGCTTGCCGAGGTCCTCGCCGAGGTCGTCTCACAAGCCGGCTGGCGCCAATTCCATACCGCCGAGACGGAAAAATACGCGCACGTGACCTACTTCCTGAACGGCGGGCGTGAGGCGCCCTTTCCCGGCGAAGATCGCCTGCTGGTTCCGTCGCCGAAGGTCGCCACCTATGACCTCCAGCCCGAGATGAGTGCCCCCGCGGTCACCGATGCGCTCCTGGACCGGCTTGGCCACGGCCGCGACCGGTTTCTGGTCGTCAACTTTGCGAACCCGGACATGGTCGGTCACACGGGCGTTTTTCCCGCGACCATCAAGGCCGTCGAAGTCGTCGACACCATGCTCGGCCGGATCGCCGACGCCGTGCTCTCGCGCCACGGCATCCTCGCCGTCACCGCCGACCACGGGAACGCCGAGCTGAAGGTGGATCGAGCGACTGGCGCGCCGCTGACCGCCCATACGACCAGTCCCGTGCCGTTCATCCTGGCCGGGGTGAACGGCGCCCAGCTCCGGCCGGCGGGCAAGCTGGGCGACGTCGCGCCGACGCTGCTGCGCCTGGTCGGGTTGCCGGCGCCTCGCGAAATGACCGGCGATGACCTCATCTTGCCGCCCAGTCCTGCTCGAGCCGGCTGAGGAAGGTCCGGGCCAACGTCGGGTCTTGCACCAGCAGGTTGAGCTCATGGTTGCGGGTGAACCCGGAGCGCGACCAGTTGCAGCTGCCGAAAAGCACGGTGCCGGCATCGAAGATGCCGAGCTTGGCATGGAGCAGCTCGTCGCCGGCCTGCAGATAGAAGCGAACCACGCCGCCCGCAGACTGCAGCTGGGCCATGGCGGCGGCGTTCTGCGGCTGCGTCGGGTCCAGGAGCGCCCGTAGCCGGACGCCGCGACGCGCGGCCGACACCAGCGCCTCCAGAACGAGGCGATCGCTCAGCACGAACATTTCGATGTCGATCGAATGGTTGGCGCCGGCGATCGCCGCCAGCGCGGCGGCCCGGATGCCCTCACCCGGGTGGGTCGTCAGGACCTGGACCAGCCGGTCGGCGGCGGGGGATGGGATGACGGAGGGTTCGCCGGCCAGCGCCAGGTCCTGCTTGAAGACCCGCTCGAGGTTGTCGACGACCGGCCCGGTGGCGAGCACGTCGAAGTCGTGGTTCTTCGGCGAGCGCGTTCCCCAGTTGATTCCGCCCACGATGGCGCGGACTCCGTCGACGATGAGTAGCTTCACGTGGTCGATCGTCAGCCGTTCCAGTGGAAACGCCACCACCTTGACGCCCCCTTGCTCCAGCTGCGCCCAGATGGTCCGGCTGCTCCGCTCTGATGGGTCCTTGATCGCGGTGACCGTCACGCCGCGGTCGCGGGCATCGAGGAGCAACGCGGCCAGGTCCTGCCGCTGAAACTCGTAGAGCTCGACATCGATCGAGCGTCGGGCACGCCGCAACTGGTCGGTGATCGCGTCGAAGGCGGTGGTTCCGTCGAGAAGCGGAACCAGCTGGTCGGGCCCGGCGATGATCGGGCCCGCGACCAGCGGCGGGAGGGCCAACGGGGCGACGGGGGAGGGTGGGGTACGGCCCGGCGCACAGGAGGCGGCCAGCAGCGCCAGGAGGAGGAGGGGCAACCGGAGGCGGCGGGCCGGGCCGTACACGCCTGGCATGCTACTACGGATTTGTGTATCTGTCAATGCTAAGACACTGATCGAGACGGCGTGGAATTGGCGCTATAATTCAGCGGCTCCGGCCATGAAAGCCTTTCTCGGGATCGTCGAGCTCGTGCTGGCTATCCTCGTCATGCTGGGCGTCCTCCTCCAGACGCCGAAGGCGAGCGGGCTCGGGGGCACCATCGGTGGCGGCGGAGATTCGGGCGGCGGCTACCGCACGAAGCGTGGGCTGGAGAAGAACCTGTTCTATGCCACGATCGGACTGGTCGTCCTGTTCCTCGTGGTCTCCGTCGTCTACATCCGAGTTTGATCCGGCGCGGGCTGCTCGCCTCCGCGGCTGGCGTGCTGCTGCTCGTGCTCCTGACGGTTCTGGTGCTGGTGTTCCGCAGCGCCATCCTGGCTCCGGAGGCCCCACGACCCGGGGGCACCTACGTGGAGGGGGTGGTGGGGCTGCTTGGCTCCCTGAACCCGGTGTACGGCGAGGCCACGGCCGGGCCCAACGACCTCGATGCGTTGCTGTTCGAGCCGCTCGTTCGGGTGTTGCCGACCGGCGCGGTGCAGGGACGGCTCGCCTCGCGCTGGGATGTCAGCCCGGACGGGCGGAGCTATACCTTCACGTTGCGGCCGAACGCGCGCTGGTCGGACGGCACCCCGGTGACGGCGGACGACGTCGTCTTCACGGTTCGCACGGTCCAGGACCCCCAATTTCCGGGCACGCTGGTGAGTCAGAGCTGGAAGGACATCATCGCGACGGCGGTCGATGCGGGCCACGTTCGCTTTGCGCTGCCCGGCCACAATGCCGGGTTCCTGGCGAACCTCGAGCTCCTCGACATCGTGCCCTCGCATTTGCTGGCCGGGAAGGCGATGGCGGAGCTCGCGTCGCCCGCTCCCAACCTGAACCCGGTCGGCACCGGACCCTTCCGCATGGTGGCCCAACTCGGTGACCGGATCCAGCTGGAACGCAATCCGTTTGCCTGGCGCCGGCCCTGGCTGGAGTCGATGACGATCCGCAGCTTTCCGTCGCAGACGGCGGCCCTGGATGCGCTCGACCGAGGCCAGATCGATGGCTTGGCCAATCTCACCCCCTCCGGCTCCGCCCAGGAGCAAGCCAACAAGCAGGTCAGCGTGCTGACCACCTCGACCTATCAATATGCCGAGTTGCTGTTCAACCTGAAGACCGACGAGCCCTACTTCCAGGACGTCAGGGTTCGCCAGGCGATTGCCAGGGCGATCGATCGGACCGCGATCATACGGGACGTGCTCGGCGGCCAGGCCGTGCCGGACGACGGGCCGATCCCGCGTTCGATCACGTGGGCCTACGACAGTGCCGCCCAGCAGCCCGCCTATGATCCGGCCGCCGCCGCCAAGCTCCTCGACGACGCGGGATGGACGCTTCTCAATGGGATTCGAACGAAGGGGACCACCAGCCTCAGCTTCGGCCTGACGGTGTCGAGCGACGTCCTCCCATACGAGCGGGTCGCCGAGAAGGTGGCGGCTCAGCTCGGGCAGGTCGGGATCGTCGCCGAAGTGCGCCCGGTCACGACCGCCTCCCTGATCCACGACTACCTGAATCCGCGCACCTTTGACATGACCCTCACCGCCTTCGACAACGGACCGGATCCTGATGTCTACTCCTTCTGGCACTCCTCGCAGGCGCACCCGGGCGGCTTCAACTTTGCGGGCATGAAGAAGAACGTGTTCATCGACGGCGACCTGGAAGATGGTCGCACCACACTTGACCTGAAGGCGCGGGCCAAAGCCTACGCAACCTTTCAGGAGGACTTTGCCAAAGAGATTCCCGCGGTTTTTCTCTACAGCCCGCGATACGTGATGGCTGTCAACCGCCGCATCCACGGGGTCCGCCTCGATTCGGCCATCGAGCCGGAGGAGCGTTATGCCTACATCAGCGACTGGTACATCGAGGTGGGGCGCTAAGCGCGCCCCGCCGTGGAAAGGCGCGCGTGAAAGATGATTGGTTGTGCGGCTGAAAGGACTTGAACCTTCAAGGGCTTGCGCCCACTAGGCCCTGAACCTAGCGTGTTTACCAATTTCACCACAGCCGCGTCGAACTACAGATTTTGCCATAGCCGATCATGTCCCGCGCACTCGCTGATCTGACCAGCGGGGAGCTGGCGACGTTCCGCCGGCGCCTCGACACGCCGACGAAGATCCAGCGGTTCCTCGACGGCATCGCCTACAACCTGGAGATCGACGGCGAGACGTTCCGGTCGCCCCGGCGGGTTTTGCGGGATCGGACCGCCAACTGCATCGAGGGCGCCGTCTTCGCCGCCGCCGCCCTGCGGGTTCAGGGCGATCCCCCTCTGATCATGGACCTGACGGCGGTTCGCGACGAGGACCACGTGATCGCCGTCTTTCGGCGGCGCGGGCTGTGGGGCGCGATCGGGACCAGCAAGTTCACCGGCCTGCGCTACCGCGAGCCGGTTTACCGCACGCTCCGCGAGCTGGCGATGTCGTTCTTCGAGCATTACTACAACCTCGCCGGCGAGCGCACGCTCCGCGGCCATGGCCGCCCCGTCAACCTGGCGCGTTTCGACCGGCTGCACTGGATGACCAGCACCGAGGACCTCTGGCCGATCGCCGCCCACCTCGAGCGGATCCCCCACGTTCCGCTGCTGACGCCGGGGGTGGCCCGGCACCTGACGCCACTCGACCGGCGACTGAAAGCGGCCGGCTTGCTCGAGCACCCAACCGCCGGTCCAGTGGCAAAGTCCGCGCCGATCCACGCGGCCGGCGTCCATGGTTGACATTGTCGGTACCACTTGTTAAATTAGCGAAACTATCATTCAACTGGCACGGCGATGGGGCCGTGAGGCGTCTCGATCGGAGGAAGGGATGAGAAAAGGCGCAACGGAACCGGATATCCCCCTGGAGGCGGTCCAGTCGCTCTTGACCCGGGTGGTCTGGCAGGCGGTCGCGGACCTCAGCGTCGAGAGCTACCGAACGGAAGCCGAGCGCTTTTTTGCGGGGGAGACGTTTGTCGAATACTGCGACATCCTGGGTTGGAACGTGCGTCGTGCCCGCGCCAGCCTGGGGCGCTTCGTGGAAAGCGGCTCGCGGATCTCGGGTAACCACCTGCTGACGGCGGCCGAGCTCGCCGCCCAGCGCGTTTCCGCCACCCCGGCCCTGGCCGTTTAACCTCGAGCGCGTTGGCGGCGACCGCCCGACCTTTGGCCGTCGCCAATATCGGGCTGGCAACCCGCTACACTGGGAAGCACATCCCGATGAACCTCCTCCTTGTCGAGGACGAGCGCAAGCTCTCGACGCTGCTCAAGCAGCTCCTGGAGGACGAGCGTTATGCCGTCGATATCGCCGCGGACGGTGAGCGCGCCCAGGAGCTGGCCGAGACGGCGCGCTACGACGCCATCATCCTGGACCTCATGATTCCCAAGAAGGACGGCATGGAGGTCTGCCGCTGGCTGCGCCAGAACCGCATCCGGACGCCGGTCATCATGCTGACCGCGCGCAGTCAGATCCACGACCGCGTCGCCGGCCTCGACGCCGGCGCGGACGACTACCTGCCCAAGCCCTTCGCCTTCGAAGAGCTCCTTGCGCGGCTACGGGCGTTGATGCGCCGGGAGCAAAAGAACGGTCACGCCAACCGGCTGCAGGTCGCCGATCTCGTTCTCGACCTCAAGACCCACCAGGTTCGGCGAGGTGAGACCCCGATCGAGCTGACCGCAAGGGAGTTTGCCCTCCTCGAGTTCTTGATGCGCCACCCCAACCAGGTGCTGACCCAGGCGCAGATCGCCGAGCGGGTCTGGGACTATAACTTCGAAGGCACGACGAACCGGGTCGCCGTCTACATCTCGTACCTCCGCGACAAGATCGATGAGGGCCGCTCCCCGAAGCTCATCCAAACGGTGTATGGCGTGGGCTACCGGCTGTCGGGATGATGTTCCGGGGGGCGCTGGTGCGCCTCGCCGCCCAGTACTTCGTCCTGCTCGTCCTGATCCTGGGATGCTTCGACCTGATCGTCTACGTGACCGTGTCGCAGTCGCTGCAGGCGAAAGCCGACAACGACCTGGAGCATGCGGTCAGTCAGGCGAGCAAAGAGGTGGTGGTCACGGACACCGTCTCCGTCAATGCCCAGGGCCTCCTCGACCCGAGCGTCGCCGATACGTTCGTTCGAGTGCTGGACATCAAGGGCCAGGAAGTGAGCCAGCCGCAGACGGCGCTCAAGAAGCTCTTCAACAATCCCAGCCTGACGGCGCCCATCGCCGCCGCCAAGGCCGGGCAGTCGGGCGATACCCGCGTCGCGACCGGCGCCGACCTCTATGTGGTCGACACCAGCCCGATCGTCAAGCCGAAGACGCAGAAAGTTGTCGGCGTCCTGCAGGTCGCGCAACCGATCTCCTGGGTCGGCGACGCGCTATCCGGCCTGGTGCGGCAGCTCGTGCTGGCATCGGGCATCGGGATCGTGCTCGGGGCGCTGGCTTCGCTGTTGATGGCGACCCGATCGCTGCGGCCGATCGGTCGCGCCTTTGAGCGTCAGCGGGAGTTCGTCGCCGACGCCTCTCACGAGCTGCGAACGCCGCTGACGCTGATCCGGACCAACGTCGAGGCCTGGATGCGGCGCTCGAATGGGACGACCCGCGCCTACGCCAGGAGCATCGTCGAGGAGGTCGAGCAGCTGAACCGGATCGTGGGCGATTTGACCACCCTCGCGCTGGCCGATGCCAGGCAGCTCCACCTCGATTCCAGGCCGATCGAGCTGAACGAGGTGGTCAAGGGCCTGATCACGCAGGCCACCCCGCTGGCGGAGGAGCGGGGCGTCGAGCTGCGCCCCGATCTGAACGGCGGCGTCCGGGTGGACGCCGACCTGGTTCGTGTCCGTCAGCTTCTGCTGATCCTGATCGACAATGCCCTGACCCATACGCCCTCTGGCGGGCAGGTGTCCGTGGGGGTGATCCACCAGAATGGCCGCGCCCACGTGACCGTGACCGACACCGGCGAAGGTATCCCGACGGCAGACCTCCCCCACATCTTCGAACGCTTCTACCGGGCGGACAAGGCGCGGAACAGCGAGAACGGCGGCAGCGGCCTCGGCCTGGCGATCGCCAAGTGGATCGTGGATGCGCACAAGGGCGAGATCGCCGTCAAGAGCTCGGAAGGCAAGGGGACCGAAGTCGATGTCAGCCTCCCGTCGATCGACTGATTACTCCACCTTGATCTCGCGCACCGGGCGCAGGGTCAGCAGGGCGATCAAGAAAAAGCCCGTGACGATCCCGAACATCACGCGATAGCCGACCGTACTCGTGCGGTTGTTGTTGAAGGCGTCGATGATGGGGCCGAGGATCGGCCGCGCGATCAAGCCGGCGCTGGCGGTGGCGATGTTCGAGACGCCCATGTAGCGACCGGCCTCAGCCTTAGGGATCAAGTCCGTCATGAAGGCCCAGTCGACCGAGAGGAAGACGCCCAGGGCCACGCCAAGGATGACGCCGAAGATGAGGATCCACAGGAGCGTGGGCGCGAAGATCTCGAGGGTCGACCCCACCGCCCCGATGACGCAGGCGGCGGCGACCATGCGCTTCTTGCCGTACCGCTGGGCCAGGAATCCGGCGGTCATCGACATGATGGCGGCGAAGAGGACCACGATCGCCAGCAGGATGCTCGAGTACAGCGACGCCTGGTTTTCGGTGTAGCCGAAGGTGAAGAGGATGAAGTTAAGGGCGAAGGTCGACACGCCGACGATCCCCATCAGGAAGAATAGCCGGGAGACCATGAGCCAGGCGAAGTCGCGGTAGCGGCGAGTGTCGATCGCGAAGCTCAGAAAGATCGATCGCGCCGCGCTTTGCTCGGGTGGGCGCGTGATGCGCCGGTCGGGAACGCCAAAAAATACCAGGGCGCCGGCGATGGCCACAACCAGGGGCAGCGTGAGGATTGCCAGCCGGAGATGGTTCGTCGGAATCAGGATGGCGCCGACCACGGCGAAGCCGAAGATCGTGCCGACCATGTTCATCATTCCGTAGTAGCCGGAGGCCTCGGCGCGCTGATCTGCCGGCACCTGGTCGGGCAGCATTCCCTGGTATGGCCCCTGTGCGGTGTTGGACGCCATCTGGAAAAAGGCGTAGGCGATCAGCAGCATCCAGTAGGAGGTAACGAACGCGATCAGTGTCAGAAAGATGATGTCGCCGACCACGCCGATGGCTATGAACGGACGACGCCGTCCGATCGCGGCGCGATAGTTGTCGCTCAGCGCCCCGATCGCGGGCTGCCAGACGATGGCGAAGGCCGCGCCGACGGTGTCGAGGACGGCCACGTAAGTGTTGACGTCGAGGTGGAAGGCGGCCGGACCCAGGTGCAGCGTTGCCGGGCTGGTGAAGTGTTTGACGAGCAGCGGGATGATCGTGCCGCTGAGCGGCTGCATCACGTAGGCGATAGCAAACCAGAACGCACTCAAGACGAGCATGCCCCGCCAGGAGATGCGATCGCGCACGGCGGTCTCGTGCAACGTCCGCAGGAATCGCCTCTTCGGCGGCAGGCTCACGCTCGCCATAGCGCAGCCAGTCTACGACGAGCCACGAATTGTGCTCGCTAGCGCGGGTTACCGGTCACGCGAACCGAGATGCGGGACCCCCATCCTTGCGAGAATCCGATCATCATTTGGTACGGTGTAGCCCGGATGGCTCGCGCAAAAATCACGGTGGTGGGCGCCGGCAACGTGGGCGCAACACTGGCCCAGCGTCTCGCCGAACGCAGTTACGCCGACGTCGTCCTGGTCGACATCGTCGAGGGCCTGCCCCAGGGCAAAGCGCTCGACATGCTCGAAGCCGGGCCGATCGTCGGCTATGACTCGCAGATCGTCGGCACCAACGGGTACGAGGAGACGGCAGCCTCGAACATTTGCGTGATCACCTCTGGCGTCCCCCGCAAGCCGGGCATGTCGCGCGACGATCTGGTCAAGACCAACCAGAACATCGTCCGGGGCGTGACCCAGGAGCTCGTGCAGCGTTCGCCGAAGGCCATCCTGATCGTCGTCAGCAATCCGCTCGATGCGATGGCGCAGCTCGCCTACGAGGTGAGCCGCTACCCGCGCGAGCGCGTCATCGGCATGGCCGGCGTGCTCGACACCGCGCGCTTTCGTACCTTCATCGCCCAGGAGCTGAAGGTCTCGGTGCGAGACGTTCACGCCTACGTGCTCGGTGGGCATGGCGACACGATGGTGCCGCTGGCGCGCATGTGCACGGTCGCCGGCGTCCCGATCAGTGCGTTGATCAAGCCGGAGCGGATCGAGGCCATCGTCAAGCGCACCCGCGATGGCGGTGCCGAGATCGTCAATCTGTTGAAGTCGGGCAGCGCCTACTACGCGCCGTCGGCGGCGGTGGCCGAGATGGTCGACGCGATCATGCTCGACCGCAAGCAGATCCTTCCCTGCGCGGTGCGGCTCGACGGCGAGTACGGCATCCAGGGCCTGTTCGTGGGTGTGCCGGTCAAGCTCGGGGCGGGTGGTGCGGAGGAGATCGTCCAGCTCGAGCTCACCGCGGATGAGCGCGCCGCCCTGCACCGATCCGCCGACTCCGTCAAGGAGCTGGTCGGCGTCATGGGTATCTGAGTCGGACAGCGAAACGGTTGCGGTCGCGAGCCGCAAATGAACAGCCGCCCGGTATCCTGTAAGCGATGACGATCGAAATTCGTAGCGGCTACATTCCGCAGTCCAAGCGCCTGATCGAGAACCCGACCGCCGAACAACTCCGAGAACTGACCGCGAAGATGCCGAACGCACGGCGCACGACCTACGACAACTACAACGTGCATACGCGTGTCGATTCACGCAGCACGAAGAGCACCTACATCGTCACGGATCGGCCGCAGGAGCACACCGCCCAAACCGTGACGCCGGAAGAAGGCCGGAAATGGGCGAAAATCCAGGACGAGTACATCCGAGACCAGGTCATGGTGCTCCTCGACGGCGTCATCGGTAACGATCCGACCTTCCTGACGCCGGCCCGTCTCATCATCGAGGCGCGCAACGCCAACGTCGCCGGGATGCAGCGGCATCTGTACTACCCGCCCGCGCCAGGCCAGCAGCCGGAACTCACGATGATCATCACGCCGAACCTCACGGCACCTGGCTACCCGAACGATAGGGCGATGTTCGTCGACCTCGATGCCGGCATCACCCGCGTATTCAACTCGGACTACTTCGGGGAGTCGAAGAAGGGTGGGCTGCGCATGTGGAACAAGAAGGTCTACGATGCCGGCGGGCTCGCCATGCACGCGGGCTGCAAGGTCATCCCGGTGGGCACGCAGCAGCGAGTCGTCCTGATCGTGGGGCTCAGCGGCACGGGCAAGACGACGACAACGTTCACCCGGCAAAACAACTCGAAGCCGGTGCAGGACGACTTCATCGCCCTGATGCCGAAGGGAAAGATCTTTGGCTCAGAAAACGGCTGCTTTGCCAAGACCTTCGGCCTTGACCCGAAGCACGAGCCGACCATCTACGGCGCGGTGACCAGGCGAGAGGCGTACCTGGAGAACGTGTCGCAGAAAGAGGACGGTGGGCCGGTCGACTTCTTCGACGCGAGCTACACGCAGAATGGCCGCGCCACCTTCGAGCTGTCGGCCCTGGGCTGGGTCGAAGATGCCCGGAACATCGGGCCGGCCGACGTCCTCCTCATCCTCAACCGCAACGACAACATCATCCCGGGAGTGGCGCGGCTGGATTCAGAGCACGCCGCCGCGTACTTCATGCTGGGCGAAACGCAGGGCACGTCCGCGGGCGGCAAGGACGAGATGGGCAAGGCCCTCCGCGTGCCGGGGACGAACCCCTTCTTCCCGTTGCGTCACGAGCAGCAGGGCAACCGGTTTCTCGAGCTCCACCGGTCGCGGCCGTTCGAGGTCTACCTGATGAACACCGGCCGGGTCGGTGGCCCGGACGGGTCACCTAACAGCAAGAAGCTGACGATCGAGCACTCGAGCGCGATCGTGAAGGCGATAGCCGAAGGCACCATCACGTGGACCACCGATTCAGACTTCGGCTACGACGTCGCGAAGGACGTGCCGGGCATCGACGACATCGAGGTGCTCCAGCCGCGGCGGCTGTACGAGCGAACCGGCCGTGGCGACGAGTACCGCTCGATGGTCCAGCGCCTCAAGCAGGAGCGGGTCGCGGAGTTGAAGAAATACCCGGGTCTCGACGAGGAGATCGTCGCCGCCGTCCGCTAGCCGGTATCGCTATTACGCGACCCCTCGGGCGGTCAGCCGCTGCTGGAGGCGACCAATCCGGGCGGACAAGGGTCCCTCTGCGATCGGCACGTTCTGTTCCGTTCGCCAGGTCAAATCGGTGAAATCCTGGGCGGCGTTATAGATGATGCAGCGCTCCGGAGAGAGGGCGACGCCGCACCGACGCTGGTACTCGGTGATCGCCGCCAGCAAACATGGCTCGTCCCACGAGTACAGATGGAACAGATCCATATGACGGTCACCAATCGCGACGTCGGCGAAATCGACGATCCCCGCGACGCGACAGGTGACCGGATCGAACAACATGTTGTGTCCGTGCAGGTCGTTGTGCAGAACCGTCCGGTCGGCTGCGGTCGGCCGGATCTGCTCATACCGATCGATCACCCGTGCCGCGAACGATCGCTGCGATTCGTCCGCGATGCGCGGCAAGAAATGGAGTCGCAGGGTCCGAGCGGACATCGGATGCAGCGGCTCGTCTGTCAGAACCGGGGCAGCCTCGTCGACCGCGAGGGCCAGGTGCATCTCGGCCAGGAACCGACCGATGGCCGTCCCGATGCCCAACTGGTCGGATTCAGGCAGACGGCGGTACCTGGGCGTGTCGAGAGGAACTCCGGGGATCATCCGGTAGCCGAACGTCGCCAGGCGCCGGCCGACGAGGTCGAGACCGGGAACGGCGAGGCTCGTGCGTCCGCGCAAGTGCCGCACCACCCATGCCGCTCGCTCGAGGGAGGCACGCCCTTGTTCATTCGTGGGGAAGCGAAAGATGTACTCGCCGTTCACCACGACGCGGGCCGGCGTGGTCCACCACTCCGTCGTTCCGCCCCGCGGAGTGTGGAACTGGATTGGACCCCCCGGGACCAGGTCGAGGCGGTCGAGTGGCAGCCAGGGGAATTCGTCGGCCAGGATCCTCTTTACGGTGGCGACGTCCACCGACGACAGAAGGTCCGGATGCGCCTCGGCCATCGCCCTCTCGCCTAGGACTCTGAGCTGGCCGGCCCTTCGACTTCGCCGATGCGCCGTCCGTAGTAGTAGGCCACCACGATGAGCAGCAGCACGACGACGGCGAGCGGGATGGTGAACGGACCGAGGGCGGTCGCGACCCGCTCGTAGTTCTGGCCCAGCTTGAAGCCGGCATAGGCAAGGGCAAGGTTCCAGGGGATCGCGCCCAGGATGGTCGCCAGCGTGAACGGGACCACGGTAATTCGCGACAGGCCCGCGGGAAACGAGATATAGGTGCGGATGACCGGGAGCAAGCGGCCGGTAAAGACCGCGGCCAGGCCCCAGCGCTCGAAGAATCGATTGGCCAATCGGAGATGCCCCGCTGTGAGGCCGACCCGACGGCCTGGTCCGAGGATCAAGGCTTCGCCATACCGTCTGACCAGCAGATAGGCGACGAGTGAGCCCAGCAGGTTGCCGGCGCTGGAGGCAATCACGACCCCGAGGAACGAGAGCTTGCCCTGCGAGGCGAGCGCGCCTCCCAACGGAACGACGATCTCGCTGGAAATCGGGATGCCCCCGCTTTCGGCGGCCATCGTGAGGAAGATGGCGATGAGTCCGCCGGCCGTGATGATCTGAATCAGCTGATGCGACATTCGGCGAAGCGTAGCAGCTACCCTGAAGCGGACGTGCCAGGACGAAGCCCACGGGATGCCGTCGATGACGCGCTCGGCCAACTCGTCGAGCGGCTGTCGATCTCGCATCACCAGCGCCGCCTCGGCCAGGTTGGATGGACCAGGGCCATCGACCCCCCGCCGGGCGAGTGGGCGGGAGGTGACCCGCCGCCACGGCCAGGAAACACCCTGGAGGTGCTGATCGACGGGGCTGATGCACTCAAGACGATGGCCGTGAGCCTCGCGGCCGCCCGATCGCACGTGCATCTGACCGGCTGGCACGTCACGCCAGAGTTCGCTCTCACGAGAGACGCCACGCCGGTGACCGTGCGGGCGCTCCTCGCCGACGTCGCCGCCCGTGTCCCGGTTCGGGCGCTGATCTGGGCGGGTGCGCCGCTACCGGTTTTGCGCCCATGGCGCGGCGATATGCGCCGGGTTCGGGACCAACTCACCGCGGCGACCGGCATCCAGTGCGCTCTCGATGCCCGGGAGCGGCCGATGCACTGCCACCACGAGAAGACGATCGTGATCGATGACCGGATCGCCTTCGTGGGCGGCATCGACCTGACCAGCTTCAACGGCGACCGCTGGGATACCCCGGATCATCGGCCTCGCGGCGCCGTCGGATGGCACGATGTCGCCGCACGGATCGCCGGCCCCGCCGTGCAGGACGTCGCGGAGAATTTTGCGATGCGCTGGCGGGCCATCACCGGGGAGGTCCTCCCGCTCGTTACGCCGCCATCCCCCGCCGGCGACGTCGAGCTGCAGGTGGTGCGCACGGTGCCGGATGGCATGTACCGGCAGCTTCCGCGGGGCGACTTTCGCATCCTCGAGTCCTACCTCCGCGCCTTGCGCGCCGCGCAACGGCTGATCTACATCGAGAACCAGTTCCTCTGGTCGCCCGAGATCCTCACGGTGCTGCGCGACAAGCTGGCACGGCCGCCGACACCCGACTTTCGAATGGTTCTTGTGCTGCCGGCCAAGCCCGACTCAGGAGGCGACGATACCCGCGGTCAGCTGGGGACGCTGATCCAGGCGGACGGCGACCAGGGCCGGCTGCTCGCCTGCACGCTGTACGCGATTGGTGCCGACAAGGACTGGCCGGTCTACATCCACGCCAAGGTTGGCATCGTCGACGATGCCTGGATGACGATCGGCTCCGCCAACCTGAACGAGCACTCGCTCTTCAACGACACCGAGATGAACCTGGTCACCCACGACGCCCGCCTCGTTCGGCAAACCCGCATCCGGCTATGGACCGAGCATCTGCAGCGGCCCGCCACGGAGGTGGAGGGTGATCCAGCCGCGGTCGTCGACCGGCTCTGGAGACCGATAGCCACGGAGCAGGGGGAGCGGCGCAAACGGGGAGAACGGCTCACGCACCGCCTCACCACCTTGCCCGGTGTGTCGCGCAGGTCCGGGCTCCTTAAGGGCCCGCTCCAGGGCCTGGTGGTCGACGCTTAGAGCCTCAACTCTCCCACTGGGAGACGGCGAGGAAGTACGGATAGATGTTGCAGCGCCAGCCGATCAATGGATGCACGCCGAGCCGGCCCGGCGGATCCTCATCGAGATAGGGTTGCCGGACCTCCTGCCAATTGGGTTGGCCATTGCAGTGCGGGCATCGCACCGGCGGACGAAGCGCTTCCATCTGTGGGATATGGTACCGGCCCTCGATCAATCCATCATCACGAACGGGATCGACCCGATAATGACGACAAGACACGATCGCATTCGTCAGGAGGTTCTTCATGAAGTTGTTGGGTTTTCAAATTCCGAATTACACCTTCCCGGGTGTGACGGGCGACAAGCTGTTCGATCACGTCGCGATGCTGGCCAACACCGCCGAACAGGCCGGCTTCGACTCGGTCTGGGTGATGGATCACTTCTATCAACTCCCCAACATCGGTCCCCGGACCGATCCCATGCTCGAGGGTTACACCGCGCTGGCTGGGATCGCGGCGCGGACTAAGAAAGTCCGTCTCGGCACTCTGGTGACCGGCGTGACCTACCGGAACCCGGCCTTCCTCGCAAAAGTCGTGACGACCCTCGACATCGTGTCATCGGGGCGCGCGATCCTGGGGATCGGCGCAGCCTGGAACGAGGACGAGCATCGTGGCTATGGCTATGAGTTCCCGCCGGTCGGGGAACGCCTCAGCCGCCTGGAGGAGGCGCTGCAGATCTGCCGCGCCATGTTCCGCGACGAGGCGCCAACCTTCGAGGGTCGCTACTACCGCATCCAGGGGGCGCTGAACTTTCCTCGACCGGTCCAGCCGGGCGGCCCGCCGATCATGATTGGTGGCGGCGGCGAGCAGCGAACCCTGAAGCTGGTCGCGCAGTACGCCGACATGTGCAACATCTTCGGCGACCCGGCTACCGTGCGGCACAAGATGGACGTCCTGCAGCGGCATTGCGAGACCGTCGGTCGTGATCCCAGCACGATCGTCAAGACCAGGCTCGGCACCCTGCTCATCCGCAAGACCGACGCGGAGGCCGACCGCCTCTTCGAACAGATCCTCAACCGGCCGGGGATCAATAAGGATTGGGCCCGCGCCGGCTTCATCGTCGGCGGCCCCGGCCGCGTCGCGGAGCAGGCGCAGAAGCTGCTCGACGCCGGACTGGATGGCCTCATCTTCAACATGCCGCACATGGAGGATCCCGAGGCGATCGACCTTGCCGGCCGGACGCTCGCCGGCCTCCGACAGCCGGCGGCCGCTCGATAACGTCCGACGATGGCTGACGAGCGCCTCTACTCGATTACCGAGGCGGCGGAAAAACTCGGGGTCTCACCGGCGACGATTGCGACCTGGATCCGGCTTGGCATTGCAACAGCCAGCCGGCAGGATGAGATCGGCCGGAATCGCTACACCGAGGCCGACCTCAAGGAAATGGAACGCCGGTTTCAGGAACGACAGGCGCGAAAACGCCGCTGACATGAGGAGCCGGCGCGACGAGCGCCGGCTCCTCCGCTGACGGCTAGCGGGTGCCGGTCGCCCGGCTGGCTGCCTCCACGTAGGGGGCCAGCACGGTCTTCCAGCCATCTGCCCAGCCCGCAGCCTCCTGCGGCTCGACGCCCGCGGCTTCGAAGCCACGATGCTCGAGGTCGACTCGAGTGCCACTCCCTGCCGGTGAGAAGCGGACCTCGACCTCGGTCGGCACCTTCCAGCTGGGGTCCTTCCAGGTGAAGGCGATGCGGTTCGGAGGCTCGCACGCGATCACGCGGCCGACCTCGAACTCCTCGCCGTCGTTGAATCGTTCGTAGAACCGGCCTCCGACCTTCGCCTCCAGGAAGATCTTGTCGGCGCGCTCGCCGCCGTAAGAAAAGTTCGATCCTTTCAGCGGCCACCAATCGCCGATCCCCTCGGTGAAGAGCCGGAAGGCATCGGCGATGCCCCGGTTCACCGTGATCGACTCCCGAACCGTCAAGGCCTCGTTTCCGCGTACCGTTTGAACGCCGTGAGCGCCGTCTGCCATGTCTTGCTGACCTCCTCAACGTAGTCCGCAACGTCGTCGATCCCGCGCTTCGATAACCGGTAGATCCGCTGTCGTCCCTTTTCCTCGACCTCCACGAGGCTCACCTCCCGCAGCACTCGAAGATGCCTCGACACCGCCGGCTGGCTCATCCGAAAGCCGCGACTCAGGGCCCCGGCCGGCTGCGGCTGCCCGCTGAGCCGATGCAGGATTTCCCGTCTCGTAGGGTCCGCCAGTGCGGCGAAGGCGCTGTCGAGCCTGCTCACGCACCAAATTATATAACCGATAGGTTATACGAGTCAACGGCAGCGCCGGCACGTACAATACGGAGCGTTTGCGAGGGGGAGAGGAGGACGCATGCAGGCACGGCTGCTGAACACCACCCCCGAGAAGGTGGAGGCGGATGCGCTCATCCTCCCCATCCTGGAAGGCGAGCCCGCGGTCCCTCCCGAAGCGACGGCCCTGGACAAGAAGCTCAAGGGTGCGATCCAGCAGCTGCTCAAGGCCGGCGAGTTCCGGGGCAAGTTCATGGAGCTGGTGCCGATCCACAACCTCGAGAATTTGCCGAGCACGTGGACGGTCCTCGTGGGCCTTGGCAAGCCCGAGCAGCTCGACATGGTCCGGCTCCGTAACGCGCTGCAGGCGGCGGGCCGCACCCTGCGCAAGCGTGGTCATCGGCGGGTCGCGGTCGTCCTTCCGAAAGCCGTGGCGGGGAAAACGGGTCCTGCTGACCTCGCGCGGGCGGTGACGGAAGGTATCGGGCTCAGCAACTTCGATATCGGATCCCTGAAGACGCGCCACGCTCAGGCGACAACCCAGATCGACGCGCTCAGCATCATCGGGCTCGACGGTGCTACGGGTGCGCCGGCAGCGATCAAGGACGCCGTCACGCTGACGGACGCGACCAACCGCATCCGGGAGTGGGTCAACGCGCCGGCCAACGCCTTCACGCCGGCCGTGTTTGCCGACAAGGTCAGGGAGGCTGCCAAAGGCACGGGCCTCGACCTCAAAGTGCTCGAGGTCGATGACATGCGCCGGCTCAAGATGGGTGCCCTCCTGGCGGTCGCCCGCGGCTCGGACGAGCCCGCCAAGATGATCGTCCTCCGCTACAACGGCGGCCGCAAGAACGGCCCGATGCTGGCGCTGGTCGGCAAGGGGATCACCTTCGACAGCGGTGGCATCTCGATCAAGCCGGCCCAGAACATGGAGATGATGAAGTCCGACATGGGCGGCGGCGCGGCCGTGGTCGGCGCGATGCTCGCCATCGCGGAGCTGAAGCCGAAGGTCAACGTCATCGGCATCGTGCCGACGACCGAAAACATGCCGTCCGGCAAGGCGATCAAGCCGGGCGACGTGGTGACGGGATCGGGAGGCAAGACAATCGAGATCATCAACACGGATGCGGAAGGGCGGCTGATCCTCTCGGATGGGATCACGTACGCGGTGAACGAGGGCGCGACGCACATCGTCGACATCGCGACGCTGACCGGCTCGATCGGACGTACCCTCGGTCCACTCGCCATCGGCGCGTTCAGCAATGACGCCAAGCTGATGGACCAGGTGCGGCGGGCCGCGGACCTCGCCGGCGAGCGCATCTGGGAGCTGCCCACCTGGGCCGATTACGACGGCTTGATCGATAGCGAAATCGCCGACATCAAGAATTCGACGGTGCCCTGGGCCGGCGCGACCACAGCGGCCCTGTTCCTGCGCGAGTTTGTGGACGGCCGCCCGTGGGTTCACCTCGATATCGCGGGCAGCGCCTGGCAGGATGCGTCCGAGCTCAAGACGGTGCCGAAGGGACCGACCGGGTCAGGCGTGCGATTGATGGCGCACCTGGCGCGGCTGCTCGCTGACCATTAAGTCGGCCCCGGTGTCCACCGTTCGCGAGCTGGCCAGTCGCTACGTCGACCAGTCGGCCCTGTTGGATCCCGTCCTCGCCACGTCGCGTGGGGTCATTGGCTACGACGCCGAAATGACCGACTACTCTCCCGACGGTCAGGCTGCGCGGAGCGCACTCGACCGCGCGACGCTCGCCGAACTTTCGCGGATTCGACCAGTCACCGAACCCGACCGGATCGCGGCAGAGGTGATGCGTGAGCGGTTGCAGGTCGCCATCGACCAGGACGAGGCCGGCGAGCGTCTCCGCGATCTGCGCATCATCGGCAGCCCCTTCCAGGCCATCCGGCAGTGCTTCGACCTGATGGCCGGCGCCACCGCGCGGGACTGGGAAACAATCGCCACCCGCATGGAGCGGGTGCCCCAGGCGCTGACGAGCTTCGAGGCGGGTTTACGAGAAGGACTGAGCCGAGGGGTGGTGGCTGCCCGGCGCCAGGCGCTCGTCTGCGCCGACCAGGGCACGCGCTGGAGCGGCCGGAAGAACGGCGCCGGATTCTTCCAGACGCTGGTGACAAAGTACGAGAACGCCGGCACACCGAATCCGGCCCTCCTGGGGCGATTGAGCGCGGCAGCCGCCGCGGCGTCGGAGGCCTATGCCACGGCTACGCGTTTTCTGCAGGATGCCTACGCGCCGAAAGCCGCCGAGCGCGACGCTGTGGGATCGGACCGCTACCGAATCTGGGCGCGGGCCTTTCTCGGCTCCGCCATCGACCTTCAGGAGACCTACCGATGGGGTTGGGACGAGCTCCACCGGATCGAGGATCGGATGACGTCCGTCGCTGCGCGGATCCTGCCCGGCGAACCACTGGCCGCGGTCGTGCATCTCCTGGAGACCGATCCGGGACGATCGATTGAAGGCGTCGACACGTTCCGCGACTGGCTGCAGGAGTTGATGGATCGGACCATCGCGGAACTGGACCGCAAACACTTCGATATCGCGGAGCCGGTCCGGCGGGTCGAGGCCATGATCGCGCCGCCGGGCGGGGCTGCAGCGATGTACTACACGCGGCCCTCGGAAGACTTCAAGCGTCCGGGACGAACCTGGTATCCGACCCTGGGGAAGACGCGGTTCCCTCTGTGGGGAGAGGTATCGACCGCCTACCACGAGGGCGTTCCCGGGCACCACCTGCAGCTGGCGCAGCTGACCTACCTGGCCGCCGAGCTGACCCGCTTCCAGCGCGTGGCGGCATTCGTCCCCGGCTACTCCGAGGGCTGGGCCCTGTACGCCGAGCGCCTGATGGGCGAGCTCGGCTACCTGCAAAACCCCGACTACGAGCTGGGGATGCTTCGGGCACAGGCCTTCCGCGCCATGCGGGTCATCGTGGATATCGGGGTTCATCTGGGGTTGACGATCCCCTCCAATGAGGCGTATCACGCGGGTGAGACCTGGTCACCGGAGCTGATGCTGCCGTTCGCCATCGAGCACGGCCGCGAGCCCGAAGACTTTCTTCGGAGCGAAATGGACCGCTACCTGGGTTGGCCGGGACAGGCAATCTGCTACAAGGTCGGGGAGCGAGTCTGGCTGGCCGTCCGCGAGCGTGCACGTCAGCGGCCGGGCGGAAACTTTGACCTCAAGGCCTTTCACACGCGGGCGCTCAATCTCGGCCCGATGGGTCTGGCCCAGCTCGAACGAGAGATGGGTGCGGATGACCCCGCAACGACACCTTCGCGATCCTGACTAGCGCTTTGCCCAGCCGGGGTCGGGGTACCTGGGTCGAGTGCTCGCGACGTCGGGCGGCCAGATCAGAACCGTCCGTCCCGCCTGCACCTGCTGGACGTAAATGGGCTTTACCGCGTTGGTCCCACGATCGTCGAACTTGATCTCACCGAAGAAGGTGTTGAGATCCAGTACCGACAGCGCGTCGCGCACCCAGCGAGGTTGCGTCGAGTTCGCCTGTTCGATCGCGACCTCGAGCGTGAGGCAGGCGGCCGTGGCTGCGGCGGCGTGCGCGTCAGGCAGATGGCCGAACTCCACCGCATAGCCCACCGAATAGTGGTAGCTATCGAGGAAGTAGCTGGTGCGATTGCGGGTGGATGGCGCCCACTGGGTCGTGCCGACACTGTAATTCGCCGCCTTGTGGAGATCCGTGAAGATCTGCGTGCCGGGCCCGTCGCTGAAGGCAAAGAGCTTAGGCTGGATGTTCATCTGCTGCGCCTGCTGAACCGTCCGCACACTCTCGGTGGGATGGCCCACCTCGAGAATGAGCTCCGCACCGGCGCCGGCGGCCGCCGCCAACTGGCCGCTGACATCGTTGACGCCTAATGGATAGTTGGCGCCGTAGACCACGTTCAAGCCCTTGGCCTGCGCATATCCCTGGGTGGCGTTCGCGACCTCCGCGGAGAGGCTGTCGGTCGCGTAGAGAATGGCGACCGTTTGTGGTTTGGGCTCCTGTGTGAGCGCCATATCGATGACGCCCTGGAACTGCCGGCTGTCCGGCGACAGCACACTGAATAGATAGTGGTAGTGGTTGTTGAAGATCGCGTCTGACGAGGCGCCGCTGCTGACGATCGGCACCTGGTGCTGCTCGGCGACCGGCGCGGCCCGGGCGGTGGTGGCGTCGTTTGACGGGCCGAGCAACAGGGTGTCGTGGTTCTGCGAGATCAGCTGCTCGGTGGCGGACGCCGCGATGGACGGCCGGCTCTGGTCATCGACGATATCGATGTTCAGCCGGTGACCGACGCCCTGCACGGTGACGCCCCCCTTGCCGTTGATCCAGTCCTGGCAATAGAGGTAGCCCTCCTTGGCCATCTGGCCGGCCTCCGCCTGGCTGCCGGTGAGGGAGAGGACCGCCCCCACATTGATCACGCCGCCGGTCGGCGCGGCGATGACGGCAAGGCCCGGCGCGCAGGCGGCCATCACCGAGCTGATCACGATCAGCCCAACGAGGGGAAGCCAGGATCTGCGCACGAGTCGTGATTATCTGCCCGCCGTCACGCTGAGGCTGGCCGATGCGCTGACAAATTTGCTGATACCCGGACCGGCAGGCGTCGGGGGCCGACTAAACTATGCGATTGGCTCCGCCGGGCGAGTTAGCCAAGTGGTAAGGCAGAGGTCTGCAAAACCTCCACCGCGGGTTCGAATCCCGCACTCGCCTCCAG
>DATBYO010000002.1:0-93400 GCA_036513655.1 Candidatus Dormiibacterota bacterium
CTCGTGATGGACCACGGCGAGCTGGTGGAGCAGGGGCGCCACGCTGACCTGCTCAAGCAGAACGGACTGTACGCGCGACTGTATCACCGGCAGTTTGAGACTGCCGACGAGCTGGCAACCACGGCCTGACAAGGGAGGAGATATCGACGATGGCGACCACTCAAGTCTGTACGCATCTCGAGTTGATTCGTAACCCGCGGCCCCGAGCGAAGGGTTGTGAGGAGTGCCTGAAGATGGGCGACACCTGGGTGCACCTCAGGCTGTGTGAGGTCTGCGGCCACGTCGGGTGTTGCGACTCGTCGAAGAACAAGCACGCGACCAAACACTTCCGCGCCACCGGACATCCGATCGTCAAGTCGCTCGAGCCTGGCGAGAACTGGATGTACTGCTATCTCGACGACGTGATGTTCGAAATCGACTGAGAATCTCCCTCCCCCCTTGCGGGGGAGGGTCGGGGTGGGGGGTACTCACGAACCTGTGTCTGTCGGTTCGAATTTCGCGGCGTTACTGGGCGAAAAATAGACCGTCCCTGTTACGCCATGGTTTCTGAATATCGTTCATGGACGACGACCACATCCAGCACGTCGATTTCGCCCAGGTGCGTGATCTTAGCCGCAAGCTCGCGCAGCAACGACGGGATATGGCGCGACTTGGCGAAGTCACAGCCGTTGGACACTCGTCAGCTTGACGGACGGCGGCCGATTAGCATCCCGCGGTCGCCGCGTACGTCGAGGGCGGCGGCGACGAAGCCGGCCTCTTCGAGCAGGCGCAAGATGCTCTGGACCGATAGCGGGCGGTCGCCATTGGCCTCCAGCCATTCCTGGTAACCGCACCAGTCTGGCGGGTTGGGACTCTGGCCCTGGCGGTCCCGAAGTTCAACAAAGGCCGAGTACAGCTTCTCCGACGGAATCGCCAGCCGGTCGATGATGAAGAACCATCCGCCCGGCGCAAGGTGCGCGTACGTCCAGCGGACCGCCGACTGATACTCCGGTTCCTTAAGGTGATGAAACGACTGGACGGCGATGGCGGCGCCGCAGCCGGACGGCGCGGCTACCCGATCGATCGCGGTCAAATCACCTTCGGCCAGCTCGGTCCGCTTTCCGTACGGAGCGAGACGCTCCCGGGCAAGCGCGAGCATCGCCGGGGATGAGTCGACGCCGAAGATCCGTGCAGGGCCGGATCGGTCGAGCACCATCTGCGCGACCAGGCCCGACCCACATCCCAGGTCGAGAATCCATCCCCTTGGGACGTCGCCAACAATCGACAGCAGAAGGGCGAGGTGCTCGGCGCGAGCCGGATTACCCGCGAGGTGGCGGGCGTCCCAGGCTTCGGCGAACGCCGGATCTTGCCAGTTCTGGGTCAGGCCGCGAGCGTTCCTTCGGACTCCGGTGTCTTGATCTCGATCACTTCACCAAAGCGGTGGACGGTTTCGATCGCGTCGTAGAGGGAGACCGCCCGGTCGGGCGGAATCAGGTCGTTGATCTTCAGGTAGTAACTGCGGCCCTCTGGCCAGGTAAGGGTCGGCACACCGAACACACCACGGTGCACCGCCTCGTCGTGCTCGCGCGCCAGCGTTGTGAAATCGGTCGCTTTGAGGTCGGTTTCCCAGCGGGCGACGTCGAGCCCCGCCCTCTTCGCCGCGCCCCGGTGGGTAGCCGGCTCGTCCACGGGCAAATGGTCCTCGTGGCGGGCGCGCTGCAAGGCAAGCCGAAAGCGATCGCCGGCCTCGGTGCCCTGGGCTCGGGCTGCGGTTGCCGCCAGGAACGCACGTAACCCCTGCGCCTGCGGATTGCGCTCCCAGACGGGCGGGTGGGCTGATCCGCCGCGCGCCTCGTGGTTCTGGCTGAGCGAAAAGAACCGAAACTGCGGCCGGATCCGGCCCGCTTTCTCTACCTCGGCCAGCCACATTGCCCCTCGGTAGGCCCAGGGGCAGAGAAAGTCGACATAGACGGTCGGCTCGCTAACGGTCATCCCGTGGTCGAGTGTACCGGGGAAGATCGAGCCATCAGCGGAATGACTTCAGTTTCAAACCGGTGCAGCGGCTCCTGGTCGTAGGCGACGCCTGGGATATAGACGATGAAATAGTTGATCCCGGCCTCGATCAAGGTTTCCAGGTGCGCTGCCACCTGGCCGGCGTCAGCCACCAGCGTCCCCTCGCGGAACGACTCGTAGATGCGGGCTCTCGCTGTCGCCTTCTGCGGGTCATCGCCCTTGCCGATGGGGAACACTTCAACCGTCACCGACTTGACGATATCGTCGTAGTTCCGGCCGACCGCCTCGCAGTGGTCGCGGAGCACCGCAAGCTTGTGCCGCACCACGTCCGGGTCGGGTTCGATGTTGCAGGCGTCGCCCCACTGCGCGACCAGCTTGAGGGTAACGCGCTCGCCAGACCCACCAATCCAGAGCGGCGGGTGCGGCTTCTGGACGGCTTTCGGCTCATTGATGGGCCGGTCGATTGTGTAGTACTTCCCCTTGAAGACCGGGTAGTCCTCGGTCCACATCCGGTGGATGATCTCGCAGGCCTCCTTGAACATTCCCATCCGCTCTTTCAGCTCGGGAAAGCCGTAGCCGTAGGCGCGCCATTCGTGCTCGTACCAGCCGGCGCCGATCCCGGCGTTGAGACGCCCATGGCTGGCCACGTCGACGGTGGAGGCGATCTTTGCGTAGAGCGCCGGGTTGCGATAGCCGTTGCAGCCGACCATCTGGCCCACGCGGACCCGCTTCGTGTCCCGCACCAGCGTCGAGGTGATCGTCCAGCACTCGAAGGTGGCCTCCAGCGTTGGTTCTGGAATCGTGTGGAAGTGGTCGTAGACCCAGATCGAGTCCCACCGGCCTTTGTCCGCGACCTGAGCCACTTTGGTCATCGCTTCATACTTCTCGAAGGGATCCTTGATCTTCACCAGGTCCAGCCGCCAGCCTTGCGGGACGAAGACGCCGAATTTCACTGCCATGATTGGAGTGTAGAGGCCATGCCAATCGAGGTGCGTTGCGCGGCAGACGGGAAGGGATACCGCTGCGGCGTCGACGTCTCGGACGCGAGGGGGACCAGCCACCATATGGTTCGCGTGTCGGCTAAGGACCTCGAAGGCTGGGGGCACGGGCGCTCCGTCGAGCAACTGGTGGCTGACAGCTTTGCATTCCTGCTGAAGCGCGAGCCCAAAGAATCGATCCTCAGAGAGTTCGATTTGTCCGTCATCAAGCGGTATTTCTCGGACTATGACGGCGGCTGAGCAATTGACAAAGGGGGGAGGGTCGGTTAGTTTGCTTCCAAGCCCAGCGCGATCAGTCGACTCATGAGTTCGGGGGAGGAGGAGGGAGCGGTAACCAGCCTTGGTGCTTTCGACGGCTTACCGCTCGATGGGTCCCCTGCCGGCCGTTAGTCAGCCCCAGTCCGCCCAGGCAGCAAACGAGGTTCGGCTCGAGGGGCTTCGCAAGACCTTCGGGGACGTGGTGGCCGTAGCGGGCGTCGACCTGGAGGTCCGGGAGGGTGAGTTCTTCTCGCTGCTCGGCCCCTCGGGGTGCGGAAAGACGACGTGCCTGCGGATGATCGCCGGCTTCGAAGAGCCGACCGCCGGCCGGATCGTGCTCCATGGAAAGGATGTTGCCGGCCTCCCGGCGTACGAGCGAGATGTCAACACCGTCTTTCAGGACTACGCCCTCTTTCCTCACATGTCGGTGCGCGACAACGTCGAGTACGGCCTGCTGGTCAAGGGGATTAACCGGGGAGAGCGGCGGCAACGCGTCATTGAGGCCCTTCGCATGATGCGGCTCGAAAGCTTCGACCGGCGCAAGCCTGGCGAGCTGTCGGGCGGCCAGCGTCAGCGAGTGGCGCTCGCCCGCGCCATCGTGAATCAACCGCGGGTGCTGTTGCTGGATGAGCCGCTGGGTGCACTCGACCTCAAGTTGCGCCAGGCCATGCAGATCGAGCTCAAATCGATCCAGGAGCGGCTCTCGATGACCTTCATCTATGTCACCCATGACCAGGAGGAAGCGCTAACGATGAGCGATCGGATGGCGGTCATGAACCACGGACGTGTCGAGCAGGTCGGCAGTCCCGCAGAGGTTTACGAGCGGCCGGCGACGAGTTTCGTCGCCGGGTTCGTCGGCGCTTCGAACGTTCTCGTTGCCGACATCGCCCTTGCCATCACCGGCCAGCGGCGGGCGATCACGGTGCGACCGGAAAAGATCCGTTTGGGGGGACTCGACGAGAGTCCGCAATCCGACGAAGTCGCGGCCGCTGGGTTGGTACAGGACGTCGTGTATGTCGGTGCCTTCACCCGCTACACCGTCCAGCTCGATGCCGGTGGTGAGCTGGTCGTGCTGCAGCAAAATCTCACGATGTCATCGATGGACGTGCTCCAGGCGCGCGGCCGTCGCGTGCGTCTGATCTGGAACCGGCAACACAGCCGGGTGATTGCGACGGCCGGCGGCGATCAGAAGAAGGAGGAGATCGGATGAAGCGATATCACGCAAATCTCATCGCGGTGGCTGGGGCCATGCTGGTTCTGGCGGCCTGCGGCGGTACGTCGAACAGCGCGCAGCCGGCATCGAACCTGCCGACAAACATCGGTGCTGGGGAGGGTGCGCTGAATCTGGTCGCATGGACCGGGTACGTCGAGAGCGGCAAGACCGACCCCAAGGTCGACTGGGTGACCCCATTTGTAACCCAGACCGGCTGCAAGATCAACGTCAACTTCGCCAACACCTCGGATGAGATGGTGACGCTGATGCGCCAGGGTGGTGGCACCCAGTGGGACGGGGTCTCCGCCAGCGGCGACGCGACCAACCGGCTGATCGCGCACGGTGACGTGGCCGAGGTCAACGTCAACCTCATTCCGGACTTCAAGGACGTGATTCCGTCGCTTCAATCGCCCCCACACAACACGATCAACGGTAAGCACTACGGCATCCCGTACATGTACGGCCCCAACGTGCTCATGTACAACACCCAGGTCGTCTACCCTGCGCCGACGAGCTGGAAGGACACCTGGGAAACGAGCTCACCGTACAAGGGAAAGGTCGCAGCCTACGACAGTCCGATCTTCATCGCGGACGCCGCGCTGTACCTCAAGGCGCACAACAAGAGCCTGGGCATCACCGACGTCTACGAACTCACCACCCCGCAGCTGGATGCCGCCGTCGCGCTGCTCAAGCAGCAGGCTCCGATGGTCAAGAAGTATTGGTCCGCGACGACGGACGAGACCGATCCGTTCAGCAGCGGCGACATGGTGATTGGGACCGCCTGGCCGTATCAAGTGAGCTTTCTCAAGACCGAGAAGAAGCCGGTTGCGTCGCTGGTGCCGTCGGAAGGGGCTACCGGATGGGCCGACACCTGGATGATGTCGTCACACGCCGCGCATCCCAACTGCATGTATCAGTGGATGAAGTGGACCGAGACGCCTGCGGTGCAGGACCAGGTGGCTGAGTTTTACGGCGCGGTTCCAAGCAACGCCAAGGCGTGCGACCTGCTTCGTCAGCACATCGGCGATTCGGCCGACAAGGACTACCACTGCGGCGACAACGCCTTCCTCAAGAACATCGCCCTCTGGAAGACGCCCCTGCAGGCATGCGGCGACAGTCGTGGGGCGACCTGCACCGACTACACGGTGTGGCAGCGCCGCTGGCAGGAGGTGCGCGGCACCAAGTAGACAATGGCGCAGACACTGACGCGGGCGGGGGAGAGGTTGCAGGCCCCTCCCCCGAGCGCCCTTCGTCGACTTCGCCATCGAATCGGGGTCTTCCTGCACCGGTTTCCGGGCGCCCGGCTGGCGTTACTCCTGGGCCCAGTGCTGATCTGGATGGTCGTCATCTACCTGGGCTCCCTGGCTCTGCTCTTTGTCACCTCCTTCTGGCGCCAGGACAGCGTCAGCGGAGCGATCGTGCAGGACTGGGGCCTGACCAATTACCAGTTCCTCCTTCAGACCCCTGTCTACCGGACGATCGCCATTCGGACCGTCGGGATCGCGCTCGCCGTCACCGCCACCGACATCATCCTGGCGGTCCCGATCGCGTACTTCGCGGCCCGGATCGCGAGCCGGCGGATCCGGACCCTTCTCCTCCTCTCGATCGTGCTGCCGCTATGGGCGAGCTACCTGGTGCGGGTCTACGCCTGGCGCACGATCCTCTCCGGTGACGGTGTCCTCAACTGGTCGTTGCACCAGCTCCATCTGGGGTCGGTCAACCTCGGCTTCTCGCGCTGGAGCTTGTGGATCGTCTTCTCCTATTTGTGGCTCCCATATGTGGCGCTGCCGGTCTACGCCGCACTGGAGCGGATCCCGAACTCGTTTATCGAGGCATCCACCGACCTCGGAGCGCGCTGGTTCACCACCTTTCGGCGCGTGATCCTACCGATTGCGCTTCCGGGGATTGTCGCCGGTTCAATCTTCGCCTTCTCGCTGACGCTCGGCGACTACGTCGCACCCCTCCTGGTAGGGGACACCGAGTTCATCGGGAACGTCATCTACACAAGCGTGGGGATCGCCAACGACGTCCCATTTGCCGCGGCCTATGCGGTGGTGCCGGCGCTGGTCATGGCCGGCTACCTGCTGATCGCCCGCCAGCTGAAGGCGTTCGAGGCGCTATGAGCCGCGACCGCGCGATCGAGCCCCGCTCCGTCCAGGTGGGTATGGGCGTGGTCAGCGGGCTGGTGCTCCTCTTCCTCTATGTGCCGCTGCTGGTGATCATGCTCTACGCCTTCAACCCGGCGCGCTCGCAGGCCTGGCCGTTATCCGGGCTGTCGACCCGCTGGTTTGTCGCGACCTGGAACAACGCGGACGTCCGGACGGCGCTCAGCACCTCACTCAAGGCCGGGCTGGGCGCCACGACGATTGCCCTGTTCCTCGGCACTCTGGCAGCCTTCGCCGTCCATCGCTTCCGATTCTTTGGCCGGGAGACCGTTTCGTTTCTGCTCCTCCTCCCGCTGGCGCTGCCCGGGATTGTCACCGGGATGGCGCTCAATTCGACCATCAACCTGGGCGGGCAGCTGGTCGGCCTCTCGTTCAGCCTCTGGACGATCATCGTCGGCCACGCCACCTTCTGCGTCGTGGTCGTCTACAACAACCTCATCGCCCGGCTGCGGCGGACGTCCGCCTCGCTGGTCGAGGCGTCCTACGATCTCGGGGCGGACGGCTTTCAGACCTTTCGCTACGTGATCCTGCCGAACATCGCCACAGCATTGCTGGCCGGTGGGCTGCTGGCCTTCGCCCTGTCATTCGACGAGATCATCGTCACCAACTTCACCGCAGGCAGCGAGGTCACCCTGCCGAAATGGATCTTCAACAACCTGCGGCTACCGAACCAGCGGCCGGTCGTCAACGTGGTCGCCAGCGTTGTGCTGATCGCCAGTCTCGTCCCCGTCTACATCGCCCAACGGCTCACCCAGGGCAGCGGCGGGCTGGTGTCTGGGCGAGGTGCCGTGGTGGCGGCACTTGAAGATGCGGGAGAGCAGCCGGCGGCGCCGTAGTCGTATAACAAGGCTCATGGCCACCGCTCAACCGCTTGACGACAAGGTTCGCGACGCCCTCTCCCGGCCCCTGACGGTCGTCGACATCACGACCACCGGCAGGAAGAGCGGGAAGGAACGCCGGATCGAGATCGTGATGCACAACATCGACGGCCGTCTCTATATCAGCGGCATGCCGTCCCCGAGGCGCCGCGGCTGGCTCTCCAACCTGGAGTCACATCCGACATTTACCCTCCACCTGAAGCGTGGGGCGCGCGCCGATCTCCCCGCGACCGCGCGAGAAATCACCGATCCTAAAGAGCGTCGGCAGGTGCTGGAAGAGGTCGCGCGCAACTGGAAACGAACCGACGTCGACACCATGGTCAAACAGAGCCCCCTCATCGAAGTCACGATCTAAGACACGGTGCCCGCCGGCTAGTCGATGGCGGTCATGACGTGCTTGATGTTGGTGTATTCCTCGAGCGAGTAGATGGACAGGTCCTTCCCGTAGCCGCTTTGCTTGTAGCCGCCGTGGGGCATCTCGCTGACCAGCGGGATATGGGTGTTGATCCAGACGGTGCCGAATTGGAGTCGGCGGGCGGCGTTCATCGCCCGGCCGATGTCGCGCGTCCAGACTGAGGCGGCCAGGCCGTAGTCGACGTCGTTCGCCCAGGCGATCGCCTGGTCGTCATCCTTGAACCGCTGCACCGTGACGACGGGACCGAAGACTTCCTTCTTGACGATCTCGGAATCCTGCGAGACGTCGGTGACCAGGCTGGGCTGGTAAAAGTAGCCGCGGCCGGGGATGGGAGCACCACCGACCAGGACTCTGGCTCCGTGCTCGCGCGCGCGGTCGACGAATCCCTCGACACGTTCGAGCTGCTCTTTGGCGACCATCGGCCCCATCTCCACCCCTTCCTCGAGCGGGTTGCCGACTTTCACCGATTGCACGCTCTTCGTCAACGATACGAGCAGGTTGTCATAGATTTTTGGACCGGCGATGACGCGCGTAGCTGCGGTGCAGTCCTGGCCGGAGTTGAAGAAGCCCGCGATCTTGACCCATTCGTTGACGGCCTCGAGGTCCGCGTCGTCGAACACGATCACGGGAGCCTTCCCGCCCAGCTCGAGATGGACACGTTTCAGGGTCTGTGACGCTGCCTTCGCCACCTCTTTGCCGGTCGCCACATCGCCGGTCAGCGACACCATGTCGACGCCGGGATGGCGGACGATGCCGGCTCCAACCGGCTCGCCGTCGCCAGTGATGACATTGAAGACGCCGGGCGGAAAGATCTCCCCCGCCAGCTCGGCCATCCGCAAGGCGGTCAGTGGCGTCCACTCGGACGGCTTGAGGATCACGCAGTTGCCCGCGGCCAGGGCGGGGGCGACCTTCCAGATCGCCATCATCAGCGGGTAGTTCCAGGGCGCGATCGACCCCACCACGCCGATCGGCTCCCGCCGGATCATGCTGGTGTAGCCCCGCATGTACTCGCCGGCGGCCCGGCCCTCGAGCGTGCGGGCCGCCCCCGCGAAGAACCGAAGGTTGTCCACACACGGCGGGATCTCTTCCGAGAGGAACAGCGCGCGCGGCTTGCCCACGTTCGCCGACTCGATGTTCGCCAGCTCCTCGGCGTCGCCGAGAATCGCATCGGCCAGCTTCAGCAGCATCTCGCTGCGCTCCTTCGGGACAGTCTCGAACCAGTCCGCGTACGCCTTGCGAGCGGCCTTCACGGCGCGGTCGACGTCCTCCTGGGTACCCTTCGGTACTTCGGCGATGACCTCGCCGGTCGCGGGGTTGATGATCTCCTGCGACGCACTGCTGGAGCCGGAGACCCATTCGCCACCGATGAACATCTGCCGCCGCTTCACCGCAGTCGTGGCCATGCTCGCGTTCACCCTCCTTAACCAAGCTGGACGTCAGTCGCTTCCTTCCCGCTGCAGAATATGCCCACCCTTTTGGGGCCAGCGCGAACGTTATTGCAGCGACCCTAGCATGCCGTGAGGTCCCTGGTTCGTCAAGGGCCGGCTGGGTGAACTCCCTATGATTCGCTGATGGCCGAATGGCCCGGATCACGTTCCCGCGAGCTCCAGGCCGACCGGGACCGGTTCATTCCACGCGGGATGGCGTCGACGCTGCCGGTCTTCGCAGCCTCGGGAAGCGGCGCCACCCTGACCGACGTCGATGGGAACCCGTACATCGACTTCGCCACCGGCATCAGCGTGATGAATGTCGGGCATGGCCATCCCCGGGTGGTCAAGGCCATCGTCGAGCAGGCCCAGCGGCTGGTGCATTCGGGTGGCCCGGTGATGATGCCCGAGGCCTACGTGCGCCTCGCCCGCCGCCTCTGCGAGATCACCCCTGGCACGTTTCCCAAGAAGGCGCTCCTGGTCAATAGCGGCGCCGAAGCGGTCGAGAACGCGGTGAAGGTCGTACGGCAGGCGACCGGCCGGCCCGCCATCATCAGCTTTCACAATTCGTTCCACGGACGCACCCTGATGTCGATGACGCTTACCGGCAAAGTCTCGCCCTACCGCCAGAACTTCGGGCCCTACGCGCCCGAGGTCTACCAGGTGCCGTATCCCTACGAATATCGGCGGCCGGCGGGGATGTCCGCCGAGAGCCTGGGCGGGTCCTGCGTCGAGGCCGTTCGCCAACTCTTCAAGACCACCGTCAGTGCCGACCGGGTCGCCGGCATCCTCGTTGAGCCGGTGCAGGGGGAGGGTGGTTTCGTTGTGCCACCACCGGATTTCCTGCCCGGCCTGCGGACGCTTTGCACCGAGTATCAGATTCCGCTGATCGCGGACGAGGTGCAGTCGGGCCTTGGCCGCACCGGCACGATGTTCGCGGTCGAGTATTCCGGGATCCAGCCTGATGTCATCGTGCTGGCCAAGTCGCTCGGCGGTGGTCTGCCCCTGGCGGCGGTGGTGGGACGCAGCGAGTTGATGGACGCGACCAATCCCGGCGGTCTCGGTGGGACGTTCGGCGGGAACCCGGTGGCGTGCGCGGCGGCACTGGCGGTGATCGACGCGATGATCGACGAGAAGCTGCCGCAACGTGGCGCCCGTCTTGGTGAGCGGGCGATCAGTCGCATGCGGGCGTGGATGGAGCGCTATCCGCAGATCGGTGAGGTGCGCGGTCGCGGCGCCATGATTGCGATGGAGCTGGTCACCGACCGGGCCACGCGCGACCCTGCTGGGACGCTGACCAACGAGGTGTTGCGCTATTGCCATGCGCACGGTCTGGTGCTGCTGAAGGCCGGCCTTTACGACAATGTCATCCGCTTGTTGTTCCCGCTGACCGCCAGCGAGCAAGAAGTCGATCGCGGTCTCGACATCCTCGAAGAAGCGCTGGGGTCGGTTAGCGCGTAACTTCCCACCGGGTCGACCGTTGACCTGCTGAGGTCGGGCGGAGGCACACTAGACTTCAACCCGTCGTGCCCAAGACCGAGACAACATTTACGATCCGGCCGGTCGAACAGAAAGACCTGGCCTCGTGGCTCGGCATGGTCAACCAGTTCCGATACTGGCAGGACGATCTTGCTGAGCTGCGCTTCGACGATACGTTGCGGCCCCCCGATGAGCCGTGGTTGAGGCTCGGTGCCTGGGCTCCCGGCGGAGGGCTGGTCGGGGTGGCCGAAGCCGCGCTCAGTGAGGACGGCTCACGGTATGAGGATCGAGCCGCGGGTCTGATCGGCGTCGCTCCCGCGTATCGACGGCAGGGTCTGGGCACCCGCCTGGCCGACGAGGTCGAGCATTTCGCCGCGTCGAGTGGCGTCCGCTGGGTGGAATCCGAGGTGCAAGAAAGCGACCTCCCGGTGTCCCTGCCGTTCGTTCGACAGCGCGGCTATGTCGAGCTGGAACGGTTCCGGACCTCCGTCCAGACACCGTCAACGGTCGACGTGGGCGCGCTTCCAGCATTGCGGCGCCGGCTCGAACGCGAGGGGATTGAAACCGTCGCCTTCCCGGCCATCGACTCGCCGCGTGCGCGCGACGAGCTCTATCGGTTGACGGTGCAAATCTGGCGTGATATGCCACACGAGCCGCACGTCGACTGGCAGGACCCGTCGCCGCAAGACTTTAGCCGCAGCATCTTCGAGCGTCCCTCGGTGCTTTTGGATGGGTTCTTTGTCGCTCGGCACGGTGAGCGGATCGTAGGGCTGTCATATCTCGCGCGCCGTCCCGACGGGAATGCCGAGGTTGGCGATACCGGCGTCCACCGGGACTACCGACGACGCGGGATCGCCCGTGCGCTAAAGATGATGGTGACGCGTTACGCCACCGAACGTGCTATTCAGCGGGTGCACACGGACAATCGAGCCGACAATGCCGGGATGCTGGCAATCAACCGCGAGCTGGGATTCGTCCCCGGCGAACAGATCGTGATTTTCGAGAAGGCGCTGTCCCCATGACGACGCGCTCGGTCCGATGCGATCTGAGACCTGAGGTCAAACACCGGCAGCGGCGATAATGTCTCGGGCATGAGCGTGGTGGCGCGACCCGATGAGGCGGCTTTTCGTACCGAGGCGCAGGGCTTTGCGATCGTCGTCGAGGGACTGCGAAAGCGATACGGGAGCCTCGTAGCCGTGGACGGCATCTCGTTCCGCGTCAAGGAGCGCGAGATCTTTGGACTGCTCGGTCCTAACGGCGCCGGTAAGACGACGACCGTAGAGATCCTGGAGGGTTTACGCAGCGCCGACGAAGGACAAGCGCTCGTGGGCGGCATCGATGTCCGCAAGGACCCGCAGAAGGTCAAGGGCGTGATCGGCGTTCAGCTGCAATCGTCCGCCTTCTTCGACGGCCTCAACCTTCTGGAACTGCTCGATATGTTCGCCGCGCTGTACAAGCACGACGTCGACGCGATGGCCATTCTCAAGAAGGTGGACCTCGCCGAGAAGGCGCGCTCGAAGGTGAGCACGCTGTCCGGCGGCCAGAAGCAGCGGTTTAGCATCGCGACGGCGCTCGTCAACGAGCCCCAGATCCTGTTCCTCGACGAGCCGACAACGGGACTCGATCCGCAAGCTCGCCGCAACCTGTGGGAGCTGGCGCAATCGATTCGGGCGGAAGGACGAACCATCGTCCTGACCACCCACTACATGGACGAGGCCGAGACTCTCTGTGACCGGGTGGCGATCATGGACCACGGCAAGATCCTGGCGATGGAGCCCCCAGACGCCATGATCCAGCGGCTGCTCGACAAGGGGTTTAAGGGTGAGCGGGTGGAGCGATCGGCCAACCTGGAGGACGTCTTCCTCGACATGACCGGGCACGGACTCCGCGAGAGCTGACGTGAAGCGCAGCCCGTTCCTGATGCTGACCTGGTCTTCTCTGAAGGCCTATTTCCGCAACCGGGGGGCGATCTTCTTCAGCCTGCTGGTGCCCCTGATGATCATGGGCATCTTCGGCTTGATCAACTTCGGGAACAGCACGCCCAGCGTCAACATCGGCGTCGTCGACCAGGCCCACAATCAGGTCAGTAACAGGATCATCGACAATCTTCGGAGTATCAAGGCGGTCAAGCTGCACCTGGGCAGCCTCGATGCCGAGAAGCGCGAGCTCACCCAGGGCAACCGGGACCTGGTCGCTGTCCTGCCGGCCTCCATCGGCCAGGGTTCGACCGCCATCGCCGGCTACTACAACCAGGGCAGTCCCCAGAATTCACAGGTCGCGATTGCGATCATGAACCAGTTCATGGATCAGGCCTCCTTCGCCCAGGCGGGTGTCGCGCCGGCCTTTACGCTGCAGGCCCAGCCGGTCCAGAGCCGTAACCTGACGTACGTCGATTTCCTGGTTCCGGGCATGATCGCCTTATCGATCATGCAGACCGGGCTATTCGGCGTGGTGTTCACGTTCGTCCAATGGAAGCAGCGGGGGATCCTCCGTCGCCTGATGGCGACCCCGATGCGGGTTCGAGATTTCTTCTTCTCCCAGCTGGTCACCCGGCTGACGACGGTGGCGCTGCAGATCGTCGTCCTGCTGGCGGTGGGCTTCTTTGTCTTTCACTTCCACTTCGCGGGCAACCTCTTCTACCTGCTGATCGTTGGCATCATCGGCGGCGGCATCTTCCTGGCGATGGGGCTGGCCATCTCCGGCGCGTCCAAAAGTGAGGAGACGGCGGCGCCAATCGCCAACCTCGTCTCGCTGCCGCTGATGTTCCTCTCCGGCATCTTCTTCTCCCGCTCCAACATGCCGGAATGGCTGCAGACGATCACGCAGTACTCGCCCTTGACCTACGTCTCTGACGCCCTGCGCAGTATCAGCGTCGATGGCGCCTCACTCTGGGCCATCCGTACCGACTTGCTGGGCATCTTCATCTGGCTGGGGGTCGCGGTCGTGCTCGCCACCCGGCTGTTCAAGTGGGAGGTGGTTTGATGGCGGTTCAACTCAGTCCAAAAATGCAGGCCTTTACCCAGGAAGTCTTCCCCGCGCTCATTGGGACCACCCGCAAGGACGGTTCGGTCGAGATGGTGCCGGTCTGGTTCGAGCAAAAGGATGGGTCGTTCTGGATCAACGGCGGCACGAATCGCGGGTGGTTCAAGCACCTCCAGCGCGACCCGCGGATCACCCTGCTGTTGATCGATCCCAAGGATATGTGGCGCTGGGCCCAGGTGGAAGGCAAGATGGTCAACTGGGCCGAAGATCCGGGCGGCGACCACATCAATCATCTATCCCACCGCTACTTGAAGAAGGATTACCAGGGCCCACGCACCGGCCGGATCAAGGTCCAGATCGAGCCGTTGCGCGTGACCGGCGCCATCGATGGCTGGGGGTAAGAAGGCGGCGCTGAGCGCCGCGGTCCAGAAGCTGGCGGCGCTGCCGATCCTGATCATCGTCGCGACCAAGCGGGCCGATGGGTCGGTACAACTGAATCCGGTGTGGTTCGAGCTCAAGGACGGCTTCATCTGGCTAAACAGCAACACCAACCGCAGTTGGCCGAAGAATCTCCAGCGCGACCGCGACGTCACGATGCTCCTCGTGGATCCGAAGACGCCGGACCGCTATGCCCAGATCCGGGGGCGCCTGGTCAGCCTGATCCCGGACCCCAAGCACGAGTTCATCGATCGCCTATCCCATCGCTACACGGGGAAGAAGTTCCGCGAGCTCGAACCGGGCGAACACCGGGTCACCCTCAAGGTCCAGCCGGTCGGCGTGACCGGGCAGCTGATCTAGGCGCCCGCTGATGCCGGAGCTGTTACCGGCCAACACCTGGGACGCTGACCCGACGCTGCGCTCCGTGCTCACGGTGTGGCTTCGACCCGCAACCCTGGCTCTGGCCGAGCCCGGACTCCGTGACATGGGTCGGGCCGCCGCCGAGGAGCTGCAGGCGTGGGGCGATGCCTGCGAACGCCAGCCGGCGTTCTTACGGTCGTTCAATGGTTGGGGCGAGCGCGTTGATGAGGTCGTCTGCCCTGACGCCTGGCGCCGGCTCGCGGCTGCCGGGGCACAAGCCGGGCTGGTCGCCCTGCCCTACGACGGCCTGGTGCGCTTCGGCGCGGATGCGCGCCTGGTGCAAGCGGCCCTTTGTTACCTGTTCGCGCCTTCGACCGCAACCTACTTATGTCCGGTGGCGATGACGGACGGGGCCGCCCGCGTGTTGCGCGACGCGGGAGGGGAGGGGCAGGCGCCCGAGGTGCTGCGTCATCTCGTCAGCCGCGATCCGGCCGAGGCGTGGACCTCGGGTCAGTGGATGACCGAGCGCCAGGGCGGCTCGGACGTCGGCCAGAACGCCGTGGTCGCCCGGCGGGACGGCGACGGGTGGCGGCTCTCCGGGCAGAAGTTCTTCTGCTCCAACATCGGCTGCGAGGTCGCGCTGGCGCTGGCCCGTCCTGAGGGCGCGCCGCCCGGCACCCGTGGCCTCGCGCTCTTCCTCGTGCCGCGCGATGGTCCAGACGGTCGCCGCAACCACTACCGGATCGACCGTCTGAAGGACAAGTTGGGGACGCGGGCGATGGCCACCGGCGAGGTGACCCTCGACGGCGCCCGGGCTGAGCTGGTTGGCGGGGCGGACCGCGGCTTCGCCCAGATGACGGCCATGCTCAATATCACGCGGTTGCACAATGCCGTAACCGCTGCGGCGACGATGCGTCGTGCCTTGATGCTGGCGACCGGGTACGCTGGCCAGCGCGAGGCGTTCGGTCGAAAGCTCGCGCAACATGCACTGCACGCCGAGGTGCTTGGGGAATTGGCCGCCGAAGCCGACGGTGCGCTCTACCTCACGATGCGGATGGCGCAACTCCTTGGACGGATCGAGACGGGCGCGGCCGCGCCGGCTGACGCTGTGCTCTTTCGACTCGGGATCGCGCTCGCCAAGCTGTACACCGCCAAGCAGGCCGTGGCCGTCACCTCGGAGGCGATCGAGTGCTTTGGTGGCCAGGGCTACATGGAGGACACCGGGCTGCCGAGGTTGCTTCGCGATGCGCAGGTCCTGCCGATCTGGGAGGGGACGACCAGCGTGCTGGCGCTTGACGCGCTTCGCGTGCTGCGAAAGCCGGACGCGCTCGACGCCCTGGCCGCGGAACTCGATCGACTCGATGCGCCGGAGCGGGACGGCGCGCTCGACCTGGCGCGCACCGCCGGCGCACAAGAGGGCGATTCGGCGGAGCCTGGGGCGCGCCGTCTCGCGTTTTCCCTGGCTCGATCCTGGATGGGCGGCCTGCTTGGCCAGGCCGGCGTCGAGGTCAGGCTGCGAGGTATCGGGCCGCCGCAGCCGTAACAACGCGGACCGCCTGCACGATTTCGTTCACGGCGATCCACTCGTCGCTCACGTGCGCCTGCCGGATGTCACCGGGCCCATAGAGGATGGCCGGCGTTTCCGCTTCGTGGACCAGCAACCGCATATCGGATCCGTAGGGCGCGCCCACCAGCTCGGGAGGGACACCGAACTCGTCGGCATGCGCCGCCTGGAGCGCCACAAACGCCGGCAGGTTGGCATCAACTTCGACCGCGTCGAACTGGCCACCGTACCACTCGAGCCGCGGCGGATGCTCGTTCAACCAGGCATCGCGCTGGGCGGCGTCGGCGAGCGCGGCGGCGAAGAGGCTGCGGACCTCCGCCGAAGCCGTGCCGACCGGCACGCCCACGCGGCCCTCACATTCGAGCTCGTCAGGAACGGTGGACGACCACGAGCCCGCCCTGACCCGTCCGATGCTGAGCGCATAGGCGACCGGGTACTGGGCGAAGAGCGGATGCGTCTCCTGGTTGAGCGCGCGCTCCAACTGCCGGAGCCGCGCTTCGATGAGTTCGAACTTCTCGATGGCGCTGACGCCCTCGTAGCGCACCGAGGCGTGCGCGGAACGCCCACTGATTCGCAGCCGGAACGAGAGGGCGCCCGCCTGTGCCGGGATCAGCCGCAATCGGGTCGGTTCCAGGACATATGCCGCATCCGCTCGGTAGCCACGCTCGGCCATGGCAAAGCTGCCGATCCCGCCGTCCTCCTCGCCGACCACACTCTGGACCACCAGGCGACCACGGAGAGGAAGTCCGCTCTTCTTGAGCGCCGCGGCGGCGCTGATGCCGACCGCCAGGCCGGCCTTCATGTCGCAGGCGCCCCGGCCAAAGAGGCGTCCGGCCTGAATGTGTCCCGACCATGGTGAGGCGCGCCACGCCTGGCGGTCGCCAACTGGAACGACGTCGACATGGCCATTGAGGATCAGTGAGCGCTCGCCTTTTTGACCGAGCAGGCCGGCTACCAGCACCGCTTCCGTCCGGTCCACCTCCATGCCGGGAAAACGCGGGTGAGCCTTGAGCTGGTCGAGGTCCGCCTCGAAACGATCGACCTCGAGGCCCGCCTCCTCGAGGAAAAGCGCGACCAGGTCCTGCACCGCACGCTCGTTGCCGGTCACGGATGGCACGCGGACGAGATCCTGCGCCAGCCGGATGCAGGCACCGGTGTCAAGCGCCTGGAGCGCCTTGCTCTCCGGCTGGACTGTCACAAGTGGGGAAATTGCTGCTGGCCGAAGGAGATCAGGTAATCGGGCAGGTTGAGCAGACCGGTGAGGGCGTAGACGGCGTTCCAGAAGACGGCGGTCACGGGGCCGCCCTGCCAGAGCAGGAAGAACAGCACCAGCAACGGCAGCATCCCGAGGCGAGCGGCTAAGATTCGGACCTCGATCGAGAGCCAGGGCGCGATCATGCCGAACCCGTCGAAGGGCGGAAACGGCAGCAGGTTGAGGACCACCGCCGACATCTCCACGAACACCAGGAAGGCGAGGGTAGCCCAAAAGTGAGGGTCGCCGAAGGTTGGCATCCCGCTGAACACGAGGAATGGCCACCCGATGGCGATCGCGAACAACAAGTTGGCGAGCGGTCCGGCCGCGGAGGCCAGCGTCCGCCACCGGTCGTTGCGAATCGCTCTCTCGTTCAGGTAGACGGCGCCGCCCGGTAGCCCAATCCCACCCATCATCAGGAACACGATCGGCAGGGCGATGCTGAGCACCGGATGCGTGTACTTGAGCGGATTTAGCGAGAGGTAACCCGCGGACGCCACCGACCGATCGCCACCCAGAAAGGCGATGAACGCGTGGCCGAACTCGTGAATGCACAACGACGTCACCCAGCCGCCGACGACGAGCAAGACGCTGAACAGCAACGTCAGGCCCGGAGCGATCCCCGTCCAGAGTCCGACGCCGCCGACGATCGTGGCGCCCAACGGGAGGGCGAAGACCGGACTGATCCCGACCACGCCGTCGAGCGAGGGAAGCGGTCGCTGCCGCGCACCCTTCGCTACCGACCCGGGAGCCGTCAGATATTGGCGGACGTCGTAAATCGTCAGCCCTGCGGCCTCGAGCCGCTGGGCGGTCGATGCAGAGTCCTTATAGAGGAGGGCCAGCAGGAGGTGCAGCGCGTCGACGCGGTAATGCCCCATCTGTTGCGCCTCGCGGTGCGCGTTGATCAGCAAGTACCGGGTCGCCGGTCCGATGGGGGCCGGTGCGGCCGGCAAGGCCGGATCCGCCTGCTGAATTTCCGGCAAATTGCGGAGCGCGTCGAGTTGGACATGGAGCGCCACCATGGCGCGGTGCGCTGAATTACGGGGTTGTAGGGCAATTGCGCCAAGTACGTGGATCGGCTCAGTCCGCGGCGCACCGCTCAGCGTCGCCAGCCGCTGCGCGAGCTCCACGACCTCACGGGCCGACGTGGTCAGCGGGATGTCCTGGGCGATCTGCTTGAGGGTCCAACCGTCGGCGGCGCTGCCGCCCAACGGTTGCGGCGTCGTGCTGCTCAGGTCGTCTTGACCGTGCCGATGCGCATCCGCAGACGGCCCTCGATTTGCCCCAGCAGCCAGGCGGCGAATTGCTCGTGGGACGGGTGTTGCTCTTTAACCAGTTCCAGCATCTCGTCGTGGATGAGGGTCAGTAGCTTCAGGAACTCGCTGTCGTCCATTCCCCACCTCCTCGGCGGCCGGGTCTGAGCAGCCGGTTGGGCAATTGTAGACGGCAACGCCCAACAAAAAAAGCGGCCAGGTGGCCGCTTTTGCCTCCGCAGCGCGCGGTCAGACGTCCGTGTGCTCGACTTCCGTCACCTCGGTGATGTGGTGGTGATGCCGGGTGCCACGGTACATCCCGCCGGCCAGCAGGTTGTAGGCGACGCCGACGATGGCCAGCAAGAGCAACAGAAAGATGAGGGATCCACCGATGTGGAACCCAAGGCCGAGCAACCACAAAACGACGAGAACGGCGACGATCGCCCAGATCAAGCTCGCCAAGAAAGCACCTCCGGTCGATGGGCCCACGTCATCCCCCACCACTTGATATTATCGATATCAATTATCATGAGTCGGCTGGGCTCGTAAGTCAAGGGACCAAATGGCCGTATCGCTTCCGCAAACCTACAAGCTGCCGGCGGTAGCGGATCCGGCGGAGCTGGCCGACCCGGCCGAGTCGGCTCGGGCGGCGGGGCTGCGCTACGTCTCAGACCAGGGCCCGGGCATCCGGCGGAAGCGCGTGGGCAAGGCCTTTAGCTTCATCGCGACGGACGGCCGCCTTGTGCGTGACCGGGAGACCGTTCGGCGGATCAAGAGCCTGGTCATTCCGCCCGCGTGGACCGATGTCTGGATCTGTCCCGATCCGCGAGGCCATTTACAGGCCACCGGCCGAGACGCCCGCAGACGAAAGCAGTATCGATATCACCCGCGCTGGCGTGAGGTTCGGGACGCCGTCAAATACGATCGCATGATCGACTTCGCCGCCGCATTGCCGCGGATTCGGCAGCGGACCGACCGGGACCTCGAGCGTTCGGGCCTGCCGCGCGAGAAGGTGCTGGCAACGGTGGTCCGGTTGCTCGAAGAGACTCGCATCCGCGTCGGCAATGAAGCCTACCGAAAGGAAAACGGCTCTTATGGATTGACGACGCTGCGCAACCGGCACGTCGACGTGATCGGCTCGGAGGTGCGCTTTACGTTTCGGGGGAAGAGTGGGAAGCATCATCGCGTGGAGCTTCAGGATCGGCGTGTGGCACGGATCATCAAGCGGTTTCTCGAGATCCCCGGCCAGGAGCTCTTCAAGTACATGGACGAGAACGAAGAGCCAAAAGGGATCGAATCGGCCGACGTCAACGACTACCTGCGCGAGGTCAGCGGTGCGGACTTCACGGCGAAGGACTTCCGAACCTGGTCCGGCACCATCCTCGCGGCGCGCTTCCTTCGCGAGGCCATCGCAGAGGTGGCCGCGAAGCCGGACACGCACGCCGCGAAGAAGGAGTTGGTGCGGGCGATCGCGCGCGTGGCCGACGAGCTTGGCAATACCCCGGCCGTCTGCAAGAAGTGCTACATCCATCCGGCGGTGACCGCCGCCTACCTGGCCGGCGCGCTGAAGCCGATCACAGAAAAGGATGAGGACGACCCCTACAAGCTTTCCGCCGAGGAGCGTGACCTGCTCGCCCTCCTCAGCGCCGCGGCCGGCACCCCGCCACCGAGGAACGGCGGCCACAAGAATGCCGCCTGAATCAGGCCGCTGCTACCGAGTGCTCAGCACCAGATATGTCGCGATCGAGGCGAGAACGATAAGGGCGATGATCCCAATCGCCGCCAGCGCCGGCATCGATGCGTTGGTGCGGTCGGGTGCTTCCATGAGCATTCATCGTGCGCGATGAAATTGAAACCCTGATGAGGGAGCCCTATGAGTTCGCTAAGAGTCAGTACCAGTAGTTGGAGCCTTCGGCTGAGCCTGAGCCGGTCGGCGCCGGCTCGTCATGCAGGAGGCCCTTGGGACCGGCCAGCGTGCGGACGGCCTGCTCGACGCGGGCGATCAGACCGTCGTAGTCTTCGCCCGGCTGCGGGTAGATGGGGTCCCCGAACGTAATGCTGGCCGGGTGCCGGCGCGGGATCCGGCGGAAGCGCGGGAAGACTTCATAGAGGCCATCGATGTACGCGGGAACGATTGGCACGCCGGCGTCGATGGCCAGGATCGCGGCTCCCTTCTTGAAGGTCCCGATGTTGCCCGTCCGCGACAGCGTGCCCTCGGGGAAGATGACGACCGACCACTTATTGGCAAGGTGCTGCTTCAAGCGATCCAGCGCGGGCCGGGCGCCGCCCGCCCGAGGAATGGGAAAGGTGTTGATCAACAGCTGGGTCAGCGTCCCCTCCCACTTGCGCTTGAAGATCGAGTCGGCCGCCGCGACGACGAAGGCACGGAAGCGGAAACGATTCGGGAGTGCCTGCAGCATCACGACCGCATCCAGGGCGCTGCTGTGGTTGGAGACGAAGACGGCGCCCCCTTTGACGGCCCTGACCCGGTATCGGTCGATGACGGTGAGCGGGGAGAAGGCGCCCATCAATGGGAAGATGAGGAAGGTTTGGAGGACGGCACGGGCGACGCGGATGGGTTCGCTTTGAGTCCATGAGGGAACGGTGACCGGCGGCGGGGTCGTGGTTTCCAATTCCCTCCCCTCCGGCGGCCCGCCCAGCTAAAGTAGGTGCGGGGGTGCCATGCCGGAACATCGCAAGCGTAGCAACCGGGCGCCGGTTGGGGAAGGTCCATTGAGGACCTTCGCGACGCCCTGATGGCCCGCCCGCTTCGGGCGACCGAAGGCGTGTCCGCCGAGATCAGTCGAAACCTGGCCCTCGAACTCGTCCGGGTGACCGAGGCGGGAGCCCTGGCCAGCGCTCGCTGGATGGGCCGCGGGGACAAGAACACGGCCGACGGCGCCGCGGTCGATGCCATGCGGCGCGCCCTTGGCATGATCCCGATGGACGGCGTGGTCGTGATCGGCGAAGGGGAGAAGGACGAAGCGCCGATGCTCTACATCGGAGAGAAGATCGGCACCGGCGAGCCTCCACAGGTCGATGTCGCTGTCGACCCGATCGATGGCACGACGCTGCTCTCGAAAGGACTACCGAACGCGATCTCCGTGGTGGCGATGGCGGCCGGGCGCGGGTCGCTGTACGACGCCAAGCACGTCCACTACATGCACAAGATCGCCACCGGCGCCGAGGCCGCCGGCTCGCTGAGCATCGATGATCCTGTGGCGGTCAACCTCCAGCGGGTCGCGCGAGCGAAGCGCATGCGGGTCAGCAATCTCACAGTGGTCATCCTTGACCGGCCGCGCCACGAGGGGTTGATCAAGGAAGTCAGAGACACCGGCGCTCGGATCAAGCTGATCAGCGACGGGGATGTGGCGGGCGCCGTCATGACCGCTATCGACGGCACGGGTCTGGACCTTCTGATGGGGATCGGCGGGTCGCCCGAGGCGGTGCTGGCGGCCGCGGCGCTGAAGTGTCTCGGAGGCGAGATCCAGTGCAAGCTGTACGCGCGCAACCCGGAAGAGAAGGAGAAAGCGGAGGCCGAGGGCGCCGACTTCGCCCAGGTGCTTGGCGTCGACGACCTGGTCCGCAGCGACGACGTCTTCTTCGCCGCCACCGGGGTGACGGATGGCGAGGTGCTGCAGGGCGTCAAGTACCACATGAACTGGGCCGAGACGGAATCGCTCGTCACCCGCAGCCGATCGGGGACCCTCCGCCGGATTTACGCGCGGCACCATTGGGGCTACAAGCAGCGGGAGTGGCTCGGCCAGCCGGACGAAGGTTAGTATGGATCTCCCTCCCCCCTTGCGGGGGAGGGTCGGAGTGGGGGCTCAGTGGCGAAGCCGCCGGCGATAGACCAGGTACGGCCCCAGGCTGAGAAAGCCGCAGGTGATCGCGGCGTGGACGAGCACCGGGGCGAGTAACGACGGTGGCGACGGCTGCCAGAGATAGATCAGACCCAGGGCCAGGCCCGCAGCGCTGGCTCCGGCAACCTGGCGCCAGCCCCAGCGGTCGAGGAAGTGGTAGGCACCGAAGATCACGGTCGTCACCAGCACCGCAAGCGCCGGCGCACTCCACCATTGCGCCAGGCTGCCCTGCAGGAATCCGCGGAAGAACCACTCTTCGATCGGGGCGTTGAGCACCAGGTAATAGGCGCTCTGCACCAGCAGGTCGGGCTCGGTCGGAACAAACCAGCGGCCGCTCCGGCGCGACAGATAAATGTTGAACGCCGCGGCGATCGCAAACCCGGCCACCCCGGCAGGGACCGCCACGAGGAGGTCGCGAAGCGGATGGGTGATCACCAGCCCGAGGCTGCGCAGCGGCGTCCCTGACAGCCAGCTGAAGACGAACGGGACCAGGGTGAGGGGGACCAACCGAAGGGGCAGGTCGAGGCGCATCCACGACCAGCTGCTCGCGACGGTCGTGCGTGTCACCTTCGGGGAAGGTCGTGCCGAATCCCCCTCCCCGTCTGGGGGAGGGTCGGGGTGGGGGTTAGTCCGAGTGATCGATGACGTACTGGATCGCTTCGCGCTGTGCCAGGATCGGCCGGATCAGATCCTGGATCACAGCCCGGTGATCGGGATGGTTTGCGTAGGTGGTCAGCCCTTCCTCGTCGCTGAAATCCGCGACCAGGGCGAAGTCGGCATTTCCGTCCTGGACGCCGAGGTCGCGGCCGAACCGATACGACTGGATGCACGGAATTTTTGCCGGCAGTTCATGTAGCGCGGCCTCGATCTTGGAGATGTCCTCGGCGGTGGCTTCCGGTTTCCAGCGGAAAAGGGCGACGTGGCGCAGCACCGGCGGCTAGGAGCGGATGGAGATCCCGGGCATCGTCGCCCGCTCGATCTCGGTTGGCGCCGACTCATCCATGGGCTGCATCCGGCGCGTGCTCGCGGCGAGGAACAGGAAACGCACCAGCGTGCGGCCGAGGCTCATGCGCATTCGAGCTTACCCGATCGCCTGCTGCTCGGCGGGTCTCCGCCCGCTCATGGTCGAGGCCGTGGATCCGCGAACGGTCGAGTCACGGGCAGCCCGATGGAAATCGTGCTGATGCCAATCGGAGGGCAAAAGGCCCCCAGGGAAACTCCGAGCATCGTGCGCCACTTTTGCGACACGAGTCAGGTGCCGCCGTCCGGACGTGTGCGGATTTCGCGGCCCAGCGGCTCGAGGGCCTCGGCGACGGCCGCCAGTTGGGCGGCTGACAGACGCTTGCCAAAATGCTCGCGGACCCCCTGGAGGTGGACCGGCCGGGCACGGCGGAGGCGGCTGGCGCCCGCCGGGGTCAGGATCGCGAACGTGCCCCGCCGGTCACCGGCACAGCTTCCTCGCTTGACCAGACCAGCCCGGGCCAGGCGGTCGACGAGCCGGGTGAGACCGCTGCGGCTGAGGCGAACGCGTTCCGACAGCTCCGTCATTCGCAATCGGGTCCCCGGAGCCATCTTGAGCTGGACCAGGACGTCGAACTCCGCCAGCGTCATGTCGTCGCTTTTGAGGAGCTCCGTTTCCAGTTGGCGAAGCAGGGCGGCCTGGGCATCGAGAAAGGCGCGCCAGGCGCGCTCTTCGGCGGGTTTGAGCTCAGTGGCCATGTGGAATAGATTGTCTCACCGAATTGTTTGCAGTAGCGACTGTTGCATATACAACAATTTTGAGAGACCGGGAGGACAAAGCCAGATGAAGTGGGCAATTGACGCGTATCACAGCAGTGTCACGTTTACGATCCGCCACATGATGTCGAAAGTGCGGGGTCAGATGAAGGTCAAGGAGGGCTGGATCGAGGTCGACGACGACAAGCTGAGCACGGCCAAGGTGGACGTTGTCCTGGATGCGGCGAGCATCGACACCGGAGTGGAGATGCGCGATAACCATCTGCGTAGCGCCGACGGTCACTTTGACGTCGCCAACTACCCGACCATCACCTTCAAGAGCACGCGAGTCGAGGGCAAGGATCCCTCCAACTTCAAGCTGATCGGCGACGTGACGATTCATGGCATCACCAAGGAAGTCGCGCTCGACGCGAGCTTCAACGGCGAGGGCAAGGACCCGTGGGGAAATCGTCGAGTTAGCTTCGATGCTGCGACCAGGCTAAACCGTAAGGACTACGACTTGACATGGAACCAGGCACTAGAGGCCGGCGGCTTCATCCTCGGTGATGAGGTCAAGCTCGAGATCGGCGTTGAGGCGATCCCGGCAGCGACGCCCGCCGAAGCCCAGAAGGAAATCGAAGCCGAAGCAGCGCTCGAGTCCCGCTAACCAACCCATTTCATTCAGCAGCCCGCCAGCGTTCTGGCGGGCTGCTTTTATTGCCCCAGGTGCGTCTTGATCGAGTCGATACAGTAAGCGGGTGATCGATGACGCGTGGGCCTTCAAACCAGCGCTGGCGCAGGCGCAGGCGATCGCACAAAAAGCCGTCAAGCCGGCTGAGCTGGTGGCGCTCTACTACGAGCGCATTGCGCGAATCGACCCGGAACTCAATGCCTACGTGCTGCTGACCCGCGAACTCGCCGAAAGCCAGGCAGCCGCCGCCGAAAAGCGAGTTATGCGCGGCGAGCGGCTCGGCCTGTTGGACGGAGTTCCAATATCCATCAAGGAAACCGCCGCGCTCGCCGGCTATCGCAACAGTCTTGGCTCGCGAGTCTTCGAGAAATCCATTGCCCAGGTCGACGGCTTTGCCATCGGCCGGTTGAAGGACGAAGGCGCCGCGATCCTGGGCAAAACGAACGCGCCGGAGTTCGGCACCCGGCCGGTGACCGAAGGCCCGATGTTTCCGCCAGCCCGGAATCCCGTCGACAAGACCCGGACCGCCGGCGGCTCCAGCGGCGGGGCCGCCGCCGCCGTGGCTGCTGGTCTGTGTGCGCTCGGCCATGGCGGAGACGGTGGCGGCTCGATTCGAATCCCCGCTTCCTGTTGTGGCATCGTCGGGCTGAAACCATCGCGCGGCCGGATCTCAAGCGGCCCGGTGTTCGGTGAGGATTGGGCCGGGCTGTCCACGAGCGGCGTCGTCGCGCGGACGGTCGCTGACGCGGCCCTGGGTCTCGACGCGATGGCCGGCCATCTGCCGGGCGACCCCTACTGGGCGGAAACCTCGGAACCGTTTCTGCCCGCCGCTCAACGTCAGCCGACCAGGCTGCGCGTCGGCTGGACGATTGACGCGCCAGCCGCCGTTGACCCCGAGGTTGCGGCCGCCGTCGAGTCGGTCGCCGCCGAGCTTGCGCGCCTCGGCCATCGGGTCAGCCGAGTCCAGCCGGACCTCGGTCAGTTTCGCCCGCTGATCCAGATCCTCGCGGTCACCGCCGTGGGCGCTTTACCGATCAGCAACCCGGAGAAGCTCGATCCCCTCAACCGTCGGATGCTGGAGGCGGCGCCGATGTCGACCGCCGTCGATTACCTGAATGCGCTGACCGAGTTGCACCAGCAGGCCCGACGGCTGATCGCGACATGGGATCAGATCGACGTGCTGCTCACCCCGACGCTGACCTATCCCGCCCCAAAGATCGGTGCGCTGGGCCAGGACGTCAACACCGCATCGGGCGAGTTTCTCGACTGGTTGAGTTTTACGCATCCCTTCAACTGCACCGGGCAGCCGGCGATCAGCCTTCCGCTGGCGACGTCGAAAGCCGGGCTCCCGATCGGCGTGCAATTGGTCGGGCGGCCGCGCGACGAATACAGCATCCTTTCGCTGGGCGCGCAGCTCGAGGCGGTGGTGCGACCGCCGGCGACTGTCGCAGCCGGCGCCTGAGGCCCCACGATGGCAACCGACTGGCTGCTGCTCGATGGGTCCAGCCTGATGTTCCGTGCATTCTTCGGCATCCCCGTCACCGCGTTCAAGGCGCCGGACGGCCAGCCGGTCAACGCCGTGCGCGGCTTCCTCGACATGCTGGCCCGGCTCATCACGGACCGTAAGCCAAAGGCGCTGGTCGTGGCGACCGATGAAGATTGGCGACCGGCGTTTCGCGTGGACGTGATCGCAAGTTACAAGACCGCGCGCCTCGAGCGCGGTGCGATGCCCCCCGAGCTCGAGCCACAGGAGCCGATTATCCACGCGGTTCTGCGCGCAATCGGCGTCGAGGTGATGGGTGCGAAGGGCTTCGAGGCCGAAGACGTGATCGCCTCGTTGCTGCCGAAGATCACGGGAAAGGTCGAGATCGTCACCGGTGACCGCGATCTTTTTTCACTGGTGCGCGATCCGGATGTGACCGTGCTCTATACGCAGCGTGGAATCGGCAACCTCCTGGTCGTCGATGAGGCGGAGGTCGAGCGTCGATACGGCATCCCGGGCCGTGCATACAGCGATTACGCGGTGCTGCGCGGCGACCCGTCAGACGGGCTTCCGGGTGTGCCCGGGGTGGGGGAGAAGACGGCCGCCCAGCTGGTGCGTCGATTCAAGGATCTGGACGGGATCATCGCCAGCGGCAAGCTCGGCGACTCGGCGAACGCGTACATCCAGCGAGCGCGTCGGGTCGGCGTCCCAGTGAGCATCGCGCCCCTGCCAAAACCGCAGGGGACGCGGCCGGCCACACCTCGGGATCCTCAGGTGCTAGCAAAACTCGCGGAGACGTACGGCATTGGCGCCTCGATCGACCGTCTGGTCCGGGCCCTCGCGGGACCGCCGGCCGCCGTCCGCGCGCGGTCGAAGTAAGTGCGCGGGACGGACCGGGATGCCCGCCGCGGTCCGCTCGCGTTTCTGACCGATCCAATCGCGCTGCAGCGCCTCGAGGGTGGCGTGCTGCTGGTGCTTTCCCTGCTGCTCTACTCGAGAGCCGGCACCTCGTGGTGGCTGTACCTGCTCCTGATCCTCGCGCCCGACCTCTTTATGCTCGGTTACCTGCGAGGCCCACAGGCTGGGGCCGCTCTCTACAATCTCGGTCACACCTGGCTGCTCCCGGGGATCCTGGCGGTGGCCGGATTGATTGGCAGCAGCAGCCTGATCGCGTCGCTCGCCATCATCTGGTTCGGTCACATCGGCGCCGACCGCCTGCTTGGTTACGGGCTCAAGCTGCCGGCGTCATTCCAGACGACCCACCTCGGGGCGATCGGCAAAAAGAGGCCGTAGAAGGGACCACAGCGCGGGGAAAGCGGGAGGCCTCCTTCTACGGCGATGCCGTGGACGTCGTGACTGTCATAACGTGTGAACCGTTCGAGACGTTACGAGCCGTTTGGCCCATCCAGACCGTGCCGGGAGGGTCGTATAGTGGCCGCTGATGCTCGACCCGAAACACCGCGTCGCGATCGAGTTCTGCGTTCCCTGAAACTACCTGGAGCAGGCCGTCGGTCTGGCGGCTGAGATCCTCGGAGCTTGGGCGCCCATCATGGTCGACGTCTGCCTGCGTTCGGGAAGCAAGGGACGCTTCGAAGTGACGCTCGACGACCGGCTGATCTTCAGCAAGGTCAAGCTCCACCGCTTCCCCAAGCCGGGTGAGATCCTCAAGCTGGCCGAGCCGGCACTCGGACCGCCGCTCGACTGGCGCTAGCGCACAATTCACTGGTTCGCCGTCCACTTCCGTACCTGCTCGCCTTGTTGCTGGCGGCCGCGGCCTTCCAGTATTTCCGCCCGCTGCCGGTGACCGCCGCGAGCTTCATCCTCCCGGCCACGGAGCGTCTCGGAACGGCGCCCACTTTACCCTGGCCGGCACAGGGCGAGGCCGCGCTATTCGTCGACGGGGTGGGCGAGGTGGGAAACTCCGGCGGGCAGTCGCCCGTACCCATGGCCAGCACCGCCAAGTTGATGACCGCGTTACTCGTGCTCGAAGACCATCCCCTGGCGCTGAACGAACCGGGTCCGACCATCACTGTCACCCGGGCCGATGTCAGTACATACGTGACCGAACGAAACCAGAACGAATCGGTCGTTCCGGTGGTGGCCGGCGAGGAGCTCAACGAGTTCCAGATGTTGCAGGGAGTGCTGCTGCCGTCGGCCAGTAACTTCGCGGCCATGCTGGCGAACTGGGACCTCGGCGGCGTCCCCGCCTTCGTCGAGCGCATGAATGCGAGGGCGGCGGCGCTGGGCATGAGCGCGACTCACTACGCCGATGTCAGCGGCTTCTCTCCGCAGAGCCTCAGCGTCCCGGCCGACCTGATCAAGCTGGCCCAGACGGCGATGCGGCTGCCCGTGTTTGCCCAGATCGTCGCGCAGCCGCAGGCCACGCTGCCGGTCGCGGGTGTCGTTCGCAACCTCGACACTCTTCTCGGTCAGGGCGGCGTGGTCGGGATCAAGACGGGGCATACGGACCAGGCCGGCGGCTGCTTCGTGGTGGCGGCCGACCTGACCATCGATGGCGTAGGGACGCGCGTGTATGGCGCGGTGCTGGGCCAGCCCAATGCCCTGGCGGGCGCCTTCAAAGCAGCCAGCACACTGTTACAGGGGCTGGCCCCGGCCCTGCACCTCCGTCCAGTCGTGCGCCGCGACGACGTGGTCGCCCGATATCGCACGGCGTGGGATGAGGCCGGGGCGATCGTAGCCAGTCAGTCCGTCGCCTGGGTGCTGCCGGATGGGACGGCCGTCTCGCGCCGGGTGAAGCTGGACGACCTGCCGGCGATGGTGCCGGCCGGCACGCGGGTCGGGACGCTGTTCATCGAAGCCGGCTCCCACCAGGCCGAGGTTCCCCTGGTCATGGCCGCCGCGATCAACGGGCCGGACATCGGCTGGCGTCTGACGCACGGCTTCTAGTGCTGCACCTCCTCCCCGTCCGGGGGAGGGCAGGGTGGGGGTTAGCCTCCTCCCCAGGTGGACGGCTTGATGTCGATGCCGTCCGGGACGAAGAGGAGGCCAGCGCTGCGCCCGCTCCGGCCGGTGACGCCGTACTGCCAGACAATCGCGTTCGTCTTCGGGTCGACGATGATCACGCGATTCCGAAAGTCGTCATTGAGCGCGATCAGGCCATTGCTCAGCTCGATCGCGAGTGAGGGATGATCCAGCATGGCCGTGCCGGATCGGGGCGCATAGCGCCAGACGGCCCGTCCTTGTTTGGTCATGATCAGGATCTGCCCAGGCCGGGCGTAGTCGACCAGCAGGATGTTCCCGTCCGGGAGCATCTGCGCATCGGAGGGATAGCTGATGCCAGGCGCTCGCGTTGTCCAGTAGAGGGCGCCGTCCCAGCCGACTTCGCTCACCCACGCGCCCAGGATCTCGGTGATCAGGACATGGCCGTTCTCCAGCGGCGTGTCGCCGTTCGGCAAGCCGAAGCTCCTTGGCGGATTGTGGGCACAGTAGCCGGTGCGACCCAGCTGGCTCTTGACCGTTTTCGCGTCGTGGTTGACGAGGAGCACGCGGCAGTTGCGAATGTCCGCCACCCCGATGCTGCCGTCGGGCCACATGTAGGCATCGTCCGGACCGTTGAGATATCCCCGCGCGGATCCGCGATGTTCCGAAACGCCGTACTGCCAGACGATCCGATGACTGGCATAGTCGACGAGCACGATGGCATGGGCTTCCTCCTCGTTGACGACGATCGATTTCCCATCCGGGGCATAGAAGGCGTCGTCGGGCCAGCGGAAGTGCTGGCCTGGCTGGAGGTCACCGGGCCGCGGAAACTCCCAGACGATCTGTCGGTCGGGGGTCACTTCGATCACCCGGTTGTTCGCGCGGTCGGCGATCAGGAGGTTGCCAGGCAGCACACCCGGGGCCGCGGTTGGTGGTGGCGCCTGTACCGTCAGCGGCGACGGTGAGGGCGGCGGAAGCTCCTCACCCTGTTGGGCCAGCTTCGCGCTTGATGACGAAGGCGTGGGCTGATTCGCGCAGGCGGTCAGCGCCAGAACCAGAAGGAAATGAAGCGGCAAAACAGAAACCTGTTGCCTAAGGGATGCCGCCACGTTGCCCGGAAGTATAGGTGAGGAAGTTGAATAGCGGCTGACCTGGAGAGCGGCCTTCAGTGCTAGTCTGAAATGAGGGCTGGACCATGGGATTCACGAGCAAACCAGTCAGGGTCATCGAAGTGCCGGAACCGATGTCGGAGCCGCTGCTGGCGCCCGAGAGCGAGCCGCAGCGGACCGAGAGAGAAGAAGAGGTTCCGGTCACTACTCCGGCATGATCCCGGCGGTCGGTTACCGATTCTGGCGGGTCGACCCGGATGACGCCTGGACACGCGGCCGGCTGCAATCGCCAGTGGCGGAAACCCTGTGGCCGCCGCTGGAGCGGCTGGACGCAGAATGTCAGACGCGTCCCGGCCTGCGCCTCGCCCGCGCGGGGTTGCACCGGCACGATCAGGAGCAGGTCTCGCCGGAGCCGGGTTGCAGTTGCGGCATCTACGCGTACCACGACATCGCCCCGATGACCCGGGCGCTGCGGGAAGAGCCCTACATGTTCGGGGGAGCGGTCCTGTGTTGGGGTCGGATCGTGATCCATCCCGAGGGCATGCGCGCGCAACACGCGCGGCCTCTCGCGCTCTGCCGGCCCGAAAGCCCTGGAGTGCAGCAACGCACGGCCGTCCTCCTCCGGGAGGTCACCAAAGAATACGCGATCCCGTTGCTCGAGCTCCGCGACCTGGTGGCCTACGCCAGCGAGTTCGGGGCCAGCTACAAACCCGAGCCTCCGCCGCCGTCACGGCACGGTTTGGACCGCGTCCGACATGCGCTGTCGTGGCGTCAGATGATCCGCCGCCTGGGGAAAGCGGTCGGCGGGTAGCCAGGCCGAGTCACCTACTGGCCTCGCTGACCTCGTAGATCTCGTTCGCACCGGCACGGCCGTCGAGCGATCATGTATGCCGTCGCGGATTTCCCCGCCTGGCCCGTCATACCGGTGCATGCCGGACGGAGCCCCGACGCACCTCCTTCCCGGGCTGGACTGGCTGGTCAAGCTCGGCTTCGGGATGATCCTGGCTTCGGCTGGTGTCCTGCTGATCCGCCCTCCGCGCCGGCGAGCGGTGCGCTTTGCGTTAGGCATCTTCATCATCGAAGCCGGCGCCCTGGTCGCGATTCGCGGCATCGTGGCCGCGAGTACCTCGCACTGGTGGCAATACCTGATGCCGTTCGCGCTGGTGCTTGTCCCGGGAATCTTCATCGCGGTCGTCCTGACCCGCTTGCGGTGGTGGCGGCGCGTCGGCTTCACGCCGGTGCGTGAGTGGCGGGCGCCGCACCTGGCGATTCCGCTGTTAGTGATGCTCGCCCTGCCCATCGTCGGCTTGTCGGGGCGAGGCATCATGGCGACGACCGCGCTGGTGGTCAGCCTGCAGGTCGGCTTCATGCTGATCGACATCTTCATGGAGGAGGTCACCTATCGCGGCGTCATCCTTGAGGCGCTCGCCGGATTCAGTGATGGTTCGCGTGTGTTGCTCTCCGCCATCCTCTTCGGCCTGAGCCACATCGACAACCTCTTCCTTCCCGGCGCGGATGAGCTCGGCGTCGCTTATCAGATCTTCGAGGCGGCACTCGTGGGCATCCTCTTCGGTGCGGCGCGACTACGCATGAACACCATCTGGCCGGTGATGGCCGTGCACGCGATGTACGACTTCATGCTCATCCTGGCGTTCGGTCACGCCTTTCCGGTGGCACCCACCCTGCCCGGTTTTGCGGTGGACACCGTCGTCAACCTCGGGCTCGCCTGCGTCGGGTTGGCATTGCTCCGCCCGCGGCACGCCCGCAGGGCGGTCAGTGAGGAGGCGGCCTGAGGTGAAACTGGGGCGTGGGCACGGCATCACCGTCGCGATCGGCGTCAGTGCGGTGCTCGCTTTCATCGATCTCCAGTGGTCCTTTACGCTCCACTACCGGCTCGCGCAGCCAGACTTCTTTGTCTACTACCTGGCCGCCCAGATCGGCCGGGTGCAGGGGTGGGCGGCGATGTACGACCCCGCCGTCTTCCTGCCGCCGGTCACAGCTGCCATCGGCAAACCACTGCCGTATCTGAATCCGCCGGAACTCGCCTGGCTGGTGACGCCATTGAGCTTCCTCCCGTATTCCGTCGCCGGCTGGATCTGGACCGGGGTTCTGGCGGCCGCCTTTGGGCTGGTGTGGCACCTGGTCGCGCCCGGACGCGGGCTGATACACCTCATTCACGGCGTGGCCGCCGCGGTCCTCCTGCCCGTCTTCGTCGGCGTCCTGTTCGGCCAGATCAGCCTGGTGATCGTTGCTGCCGTCGCCCTCTCATGGTGGCTGGTCTCGCAGGGGCGCCCCTGGCTCGCCGGCCTGGCGCTCAGTGCGCTCATCCTGAAGCCGCAAATCGCCTTCCTGGTGCCGATCTCGCTTCTCCTCGCGGGGTACGGGCGTGTCTTCGTCGCGTGGCTCGCTGCCAGCCTGCCGCTCGCGATGCTGGCGCTACTGGCCACCGGCACCGCGGTGTTCCAGCACGTGTTGCAGTCGCTCGATTTCGTCAAGGGCGTACCGGGACCGATCCAGTCTTCATTGCTCCGTCAGCTGCCCCTCCCGGTGGCGCTGATCGGAATCGCGGGGGTTTTAGGCATATCGGCGTTCGTCGTCTGGCGCGGGCGCGGTAACGGTCCTTCCGGTCCGATTGCCATCGGTCTGCTCAGCAGCCTTCTGGTCAGCCCGTACGCCAACTTTTACGACCTCTCGGCTCTTGTGCTGGCAGCCTGGCTCATCCTGCGCTTGAATCCGCCACGCTGGCAGCAGGCCGTTACCCTGGGCATGTACGCGCCCCTCTATGGGGCGCCCATCTGGCCAATCGTCACCCTGGCCTGTCTCTGTGGATGGCTCGTCAGCCTAACGGTTCTCAGCCTGCATGAGCCACGCCGAGTCAGCGAGGCTGACAATCGGCTCATCGATCGACGATCGGCTTAAGCTTGCTGACCGGAATGAGTGTCGGCGCGGACGTCATCGTTGTCGGCGCAGGGCTCGCCGGACTGGTTGCCACGGCTGAACTCGCCGCTGCCGGTCGTCGCGTGATGCTGCTGGAGCAGGAACCCGAGCCCTGGCTCGGTGGGCAGGCCTTCTGGTCGTTTGGTGGCCTCTTCCTCGTCAACTCGCCCGAGCAGCGGCGGCTTGGCGTTCGCGATTCGCAGGAGCTGGCGCTGAAGGACTGGATAGCCACGGCCGGTTTCGACCGGCAGGAAGACCATTGGCCGCAGAGATGGGCCGAGGCGTATGTGGCCTTCGCCGCTGGCGAAAAGAGGTCGTGGTTACGATCACAAGGGATCGGATTCTTTCCGGTTGTGGGCTGGGCGGAGCGAGGCGGGTACGGACCGGCTGGCCCGGGGAATTCGGTGCCGCGCTTCCATGTGACCTGGGGGACCGGCCCTAGCGTGGTGGCGCCCTTCGAGCGGCGGGTGCGCGACGCAGCGGCTCGCGGGCTCGTCACCATCCTGTTCCGGCATCGAGTCGATGCGCTGACCGTTACCCGTGGCGTCGTCGATGGGGTGCGCGGCGCGATCCTCGAACCGGGGTCGGTGGAGCGGGGGAGACCCAGTTCGCGTGTCCAGGTCGGGGAGTTCGAACTGCAGGCGCAGGCCGTCATCGTGACCTCGGGCGGGATCGGTGGCAGCCACGACCTCGTTCGCAAGAACTGGCCCGCACGGCTCGGAGAACCGCCGCGCCAGATGTTGACGGGGGTGCCCGCCCATGTCGACGGCCGCATGCTGGGGATCACGGAGACCGCCGGCGGGACTGTAATCAACCGCGATCGGATGTGGCACTACGTCGAGGGCATTCAGAACTGGAGTCCGATCTGGCCAGACCACGGGATCCGCATCCTGCCCGGTCCTTCGTCGATGTGGTTCGACGCCCTTGGGAATCGCCTGCCGGCGCCGCTCTTCCCCGGCTTCGACACGCTCGGCACGCTCGAGTACCTGAGGAAGACCGGCTTTGACTATTCGTGGTTCGTGCTGACCCAGCAAATCATCAAGCGCGAGTTCGCGCTTTCCGGGTCGGAGCAGAATCCCGACCTGACGAACAAGGACATTCGCCTGCTCGTACGGCGGGTGGTCTCGAAGTCCGGTCCGGCGCCGGTTGAGGCGTTCAAGGAACACGGTACCGACTTCATCGTCGCGAACAACCTCGGCGATCTCGTGCGCGGGATGAATGCCCTCACTGACGAGCCCCGCCTCGACCCCGACACGTTGGAGCGCGAAATCATAACCCGCGACCGCGAGGTCAACAACGGTGTGACCCAGGACGCGCAGATCCTCGCGATTCGGGCGGCGCGACGCTACCTTGGTGATCGGCTGATCCGGGTCGCGACACCGCATCGACTCCTCGATCCAGCGGCGGGCCCACTGATCGCGGTGCGCCTCCAGATCCTGACCCGCAAGACGCTGGGCGGCCTTCAGACCGATCTGTCCGGGCGCGTCCTGCGATCCGACGGAACGCCGCTACCCGGCCTCTACGCCGCGGGCGAGGTCGCCGGCTTTGGGGGAGGAGGGATGCACGGCTACCGATCGCTGGAGGGCACCTTCCTGGGCGGCTGCCTGTTCTCTGGACGCACGGCCGGCCGAACCGCGGCGGCTTCGGTGGCTTGATCCCGGATCGTGTCCGGACCGTCATTAGCTATTTAGCAAATTAGCTAAAATAGATACGAGATGAGTGAGACCGCCGTTTTTCGGGCGCTGGCGGATCCCACCCGCCGTCAGATCCTCCAGTACCTCAAGACGGGCGAGCTGGCCGCGGGCGAGATTGTCGACCGGCTCCCAATCAGCGGGCCGTCCGTTTCCCGGCATCTTGCCATCCTCAAATCGGCCGGACTCGTGAATGAGCGCCGGGCGGGAAATCGCATCCTCTACCGCCTCGACGCCGACCGGCTCGCACTGACCGTCACCGATTTCATCAGCGCCGTCTGTCCCGCTCAGATCGTCCTGCGGCGCCGGGGGCGAGGCGCCCGATGAGGATCGCCATCACCGGTGGTACCGGTTTTGTCGGACGACACCTGGCGCGAGAGCTTGTTCGTGGCGGCCATGAGGTCGTCCTCGTGGCCAGAGGCGTTGATCGGCGCGATCCGACGGTGGTCCAACTGCCAGGTGTCCGCACCGCCCAGGCCGGCCTGACGGATATTCAAGCCCTGCGGGATGCATTTGTCGGCTGCGACGCCATCGCCCACTGTGCCGGGATCAATCGTCAGATCGGCTCACAGACGTACGCCGCAGTGCATGTGGCGGGGACCGCCAACGTCGTGACCGCTGCCAAGGATGCCGGGGTCCCGAAGATCGTCATGTTGAGTTTTCTGCGAGCACGGCCCGCCTGCGGCTCGGGTTACCACGAGTCGAAATGGGCGGCTGAGGAGCTCGTTCGCAAGAGTGGCCTCGATTACACGATCGTGAAGGCGAGCATGACCTTCGGTCGGGGCGATCACATGCTCGACCATCTGAGCCACCTGCTCTACACAATGCCGATATTCGTGACGGTGGGACTACGCGAGAAGGCGGTGCGACCGGTCGCTGTCCAGGATGTTGTGAAGGTCCTGATGGTTGCCGTGATCGAGAATCGGCTCTCGCGGAAAACGGTGGCGGTGATGGGGCCGGAGGCGGTTCGGCTGAGCGACGTGGCCCATCGGGTCGGTCTCCTGATCGGCAAACGCCTGCTGATCGTCCCAGCTCCGCCAGCCATTAATTACGCCGTGGCCCATGTCGCCGAGTGGTCGATGAAGGTTCCGCTGGCCTCAGTCGCGCAGGTCCGGATGCTGAACGAAGGATTGACGGAGCCGTGGGGGACCGTCGATTCGTTGCCGGACGACCTGATTCCTCGAACGCCCCTATCAGAAGATGTGCTTCGCGCTGGGCTGCCTCCAGCCGGACCATTCACGCGGGCCGACTTGCGCATACCGGGGGTGGTCTAATGTCCGACTTGTTCACCGTCGAGGCTGTGATCCGGCGCCGCCTGCTCGTCAACTTTCGGGTAAGACCCGACATCCTGGCGCAAACCCTGCCGTTGCCGTTCGAGCCACGATTGGTACGCGGTTGGGGCATGGCGGGGATTTGCCTCATCGGTCTCGGCGATTTGCGGCCGGGCGGAGTGCCCGCCGTCCTCGGCCTGCGGACGGAAAACGCGGCACACCGCATCGCCGTTGAGTGGAACGATGAAACTGGTCGGCGCCAGGGCGTCTACATTCCCCGCCGCGACACGAACTCGGCAGTCGTGCGAGCCCTTGGGGGGCGCTTCTTTCCCGGCGTCTACCGCCAGGGGACCTTTTCGATCAATGAGGACGAGGGCTTCGTCAGCGTTCGCGTGCACTCTGCCGACGGCCGGGCCAACGCCTTCGTGTCCGGACACGTCAGCGATCGCCTTGCCAAGGGCTCAATCTTTGAGTCTCTTGACGAAGCGTCCAAGTTCTTCGAAGTGGGCAGTCTTGGTTTCTCGCCGAGCGCAGACCCCAACCGTCTGGACGGGTTGGAGCTGGTGTCGAAATGGTGGAAGGTGCAGTCTCTTGAGGTCGAAACGGTCGAGTCAGCCTTCTTTGGTGATACGGTGCTGTTCCCGGCGGGGTCCATCGAGTTCGACTCGGCGCTCATCATGCGCGCGATACCGTGTCGTTGGGAATCCCACGGCCCGATCGAGCCGTCGCCCATCGTCGCTGTCGCTAGCGGCTTGCTCGGCTAGAGGACGAGGGCCATCGGGCTCTGCAGGAGGCGCTTAACTTCCTGCAGGAATTGCGCGGCGGTCACCCCATAAAAGACCCGGTGATCGACGGATAGCGTGACGCGCATCCGCTTGCCGGGCACCACCCGGCCGTCTTTGACGACCGCCTTGTCTTCGATCGCGCCGATCGCCAGGATGCCCGAATCGGGCGGGTTGATGATTGCGGTGAACTGGTCGACGTCGTACATGCCGAGGTTGGAGATGCTGAAGGTATTGCCGAGGTAGTCCTGAGACGAGGCCTTGTTCGTGCGGGCGCGCTCGATCAGCTGCTTCGACTCTTTCGCGATCTCCTTGAGCGGCTTCTGGTCGGCGTTGCGCAGCACCGGCACGATCAGGCGGTCGGGAAGACCGACGGCGATCCCGATGTTGATGTCGCGCTTGCGCTCGATCCGGCCGTCAGCCCATGAGGCGTTGACCTCGGGGAATTTCGTCAGGGCCAGCGCTACCGCCTTGACGACCAGGTCATTGAGGCTGATCGCCTCCGACTTGTCGACCGCCTCGTTGAACATCTGGCGGAGGCGGACCGCGTCGTCCATGGCGATCTCGGACGTAACGTAGAAATGCGGCGCCGAGAACATGCTCTGGGCGAGCCGCATCGCAATCGTTGACTGCATCTTGGAGAGCTCGACCACTTCGACCTCACCGGTGGGACGCGCGGTGGGTTGCCGCGCCTCGCCTCTGGGAGCAACGGCGGTGGGTGCGCCGGCCGCCTGCGGTTGGGCCGTCTGCTGCGCCGCGGCCTCGACATCTTCTTTGGTGATCCGTCCGCCCGGGCCAGAGCCTTGTACGCGGCTCAGGTCGACGTCGTGTTCTTCGGCGAGGCGCCGGGCGACCGGGGAGACGCGCTGGCGCTCGCCATTTTCTTGCTGAGCCGGCCGGCGAATGACATTCAACGCGGCCTGCGCGGCGGCACCGACTTCGGTGCGGTCGTCGGGTCCGCCGTGCGGGTACTGTTCCCCGCCGGCATCGGCGGCCGCCTGGGCGGTTGCCGCCACAGCGTTATCGGCCTGCGCGACGTGCGCTTCCGGCTTGGTCGCTTGCGGCTTTGGTGCTTCGGCGGTGGCGGGCTTGGGGCCTTGGGTCGGCTCGGCCGCTCCCGCCTGGCCCTGCGCGGCGGCCGGCTTGTCAGACTTGGCTGCCGGTTGGCCCTCGCCACCGATCTCGGCGATGACGGCCCCGATGGGCGCACTTTCGCCTTCGGGAACGAGGATCTTGCTCAGCTTGCCGGAGGCGTAGGCCTCGACCTCAATGTTCGCCTTGTCGCTCTCGATCTCGACCAGCGGCTCGCCTTTGACGACCTGGTCACCCTCTTTCTTCAGCCAGCGCAGGATCTTGCCGGTCTCCATGGAGTCCGACAGCCGCGGCATCTGGACGCTGGCCATCAGTTCTTTCCGAGCAGTGCTCTGGCCGTCACGATCACGTCCGCCTTGCCCGGGAAAGCGATCTTCTCCAGCCGCTTGTTGTAGGGCGCCGGAACCTCGGCGGCGCCGATCCGCGCGACCGGCGCATCGAGGTAATCGAACGCCTCCTCATAGACGCGTGAGGCAATCTCCGAACCGACCCCGTAGGAGCGCCAGCCCTCTTCGACGGTGATCAGCCGGCTCGTCTTCTTGACCGACTCGATCACGGGCGCCATGTCGAGCGGCCGCAGCGCCCGCATGTCCACCACCTCGGCGCTGATGCCTTCTTTCTCGAGCTCGCTGGCGGCGTCCATGGCGACGATCAGCATGCGCGAGTGCGCGCAGATCGTGATGTGCTCGCCGGGTCGTTTGACCTCATTCTTGTCAAGGGGCACCAGGTGCTCGCCGTCAGGGACCTCCCCCTTGACCGCGTAGGTGCCTTCGTTCTCGATGAACATCACCGGATTGTCGTCCCGGATGGCGGATTTCAGCATGCCTTTGGCGTCGGCCGGGGTGCCGGGCGCGACCACCTTCAGGCCGGGGACGTGCGCAAACCAGTTCTCGTGGCTGTGCGAGTGCTGCGCCCCCAGCTGGTGACCGCCGCCACCGGGCGTCCGGATCACGAGGGGGACCTTGGTTCCGCCACCGAACATGTAGCGGATGTGCGCCGCGGCATTGACCACCTGGTCCATCGCGACCATGATGAAGTTGACCGTCATCATCTCCGCGACCGGCCGCAGCCCTGACATCGCGGCTCCGATCGCGGTGCCGATGATGATCTCCTCGGCGATCGGTGTGTCGAGCACGCGCTTCTCGCCGAACTCCTTCATCAAGCCGCGCGTGACCTTGAATGATCCGTCGTAGAGGCCGATGTCCTCGCCGAGCAAAAACACCGATTCGTCGCGCTTCATCTCCTCGCGAAGCGCCTGGTTGAGGGCGTCGCGCATGGCAAGGACGGCCATCAGCTCGCCGCCTCGTCGGCGTAGACGTCGCGATAGAGATCCTTCGGGTCCGGGTCGGGACTCTGCTCCGCGAACTTCACCGCCTCCTCGACCTGGGCGGTGACCTCTTCATCGATCTTCTGGATCTCCTGGTCGTTGATCATCTTCTGCTTCTTCATGTACTCGCCGAGGCTGAGGATGCCGTCGCGGGTCTGCCATTCCTTGATCTCTTCCTTGCCCCGGTAGGTATCCGGGTCGGACATCGAGTGACCGCGGTAGCGGTAGGTCACGCACTCGAGCAGGCTGGGCTCGTGTTTCTCGCGCGCCTGGGCCAGCAGCTGGTCGGTGATCCGGCGGACGGCCAACACGTCCATGCCGTCGACACGCTCGCCGGTCATGTCGTAGGCGCAGGCCTTCTTCCAGATCTCGGTGACGGCCGAGGCGCGGCTGACCGCCGTGCCCATGCCGTAGAGGTTGTTGACGCAGACGAAGACCATCGGCAAGTGCCAGAGCTTGGCGACGTTCAGCGACTCATGGAAGGCGCCGATGTTGGTCGCGCCATCGCCGAAGATGCTCATCACCACCTCGTCGGTGCCCTGATAGTTGATGGCGTACCCGCTCCCACAGGCGATCGGCAGGGCCTGGCCGACGATGGCATAGCCGCCATAGAAACGGTGCTCCTGGCTGAAGAGATGCATCGATCCGCCCCGGCCGTGCGATGTGCCGGTCTCCTTGCCGAAGAGCTCGGCCATCACCGCTTTCGGGTCGATCCCCTTGGCGATCGCGTGGCCGTGCTCCCGGTAGGTGCTGTAGACGTAATCCTTCGGCCGAAGTGCCGAGATCGTGCCGACGATGGTCGCCTCCTCGCCGATGTTGAGATGACAGAAGCCGCCGATCTTGGCCGCCTGGTACATCTCGGCGGTCTTCTCCTCGAAGCGCCGGATGAGCAGCATCTCACGGTAGAGCTTGAGCAGGGTTTCTCTGTCGGAAAGGGAAGCCTTCGAGCGGCTCTCGGCGGCTCGCTGCTCGACTTTCATGACGGCTCCTGGGACCCGCGGGGGGAGAGTCGGTGCAAAACCCCCCTATTGTAGTGGCGGAGGGCGCAAATTCTGGAGCGTCAGGCCCGAGTTGCCGGGTCCATCCGGACGCCATTAGGGGAATACCCTTTCTGGGCGTGGCGCGCCGTGACAACCGTCTTGATGTTGCCGCGGACGTTGAAGTCGCCGACGACCTCCATGAAGCGGGGATCGAGTAGCGTGACGAGGTCATCGAGGATCCGGTTGACTGCCGCCTCGTGGAACACTTCCTGGTCGCGGAACTTGTTGATGTAGAGCTTGAGCGACTTGAGCTCGACAAGCTTCTGGTCGGGGATGTAGCGAATCCGGATCGTTGCGAAATCCGGGAAACCGGAATCCGGCGCCAGGCAGGTGAACTCGGGGATGGTGAAGTCGATCTCGTAGTCGCGCGTAGGCGTGTCGTTGGGGACGGCCTCGAGCGTCGACTCGGCGATCATCTTTGCGCCGTATTTCATCCCCGTAATGCTACGACGGCTTCAATCGTCAGTCCGAGTCAGGGCGTCACGGTGAAGGCGGTTCGTGAGCTGGTGACGGCGCCGTCGCCATTGGTCAGCTGGATGACGTAGTCCTGGACGGCGCGGCCGGCCGCCACCTTTACCGTCAGGGTGGACGGGTTGACCACGGCGGCCGCGAGGCCATCGAACTCGCCGGCGGGGCTCGCCAGTGGAACGAAGTGCACCCGCAGCGTAGCCCCCGCGAGAAAGCCGGCGCCCTGGATCGTGACCAGCGTGTCTTGCGCCGTCGAGGCGCGGGTGGGGCTCACCGACTGAACGCTGGGTCCTCCGGTTGGGGCGCTGGTGCTGTCGCTGCCGCGCAGGACGAGTGTGCCGGGGAGCGGGGCGAGTGGCTTGACCGTTCCGCTCTGGCCACGCCACTGCCCGATGTCGTTCAGGCACAGATTGATCGGGAGGGCTTTCCCGCCGATGGTCAGCACGCCCAGCACCTTCCCGCCGGGCCCGATGACGGGGCCGCCGAGATTGCCCGGCAGGTCGTCGACGCGGAGGACCAGCTGCGTCGCGCTTTGTTCCGTGAGGAAGGCGGGCGTTGAGGTTCGCAGGTTCGCCACCTTCGGGCTGGCGAGGAGCACCACCGGGTCGCCGAGCTGCAATGTCGTCGGATCGCCAAACGCGATCGGCGTTCCATCGCCGGCCGCGCGAATCTGCGCGACGCCGAGGGCGGCATCGATCCCGATCACGCGCACCTGGTGCATGCCCCCGGTGTTGTCGACGAGGCGCAAGCCCTCGCTCCCGCTGACCAGGCTGGCGGCAGTAAGGAAGTCGCCCTGCGTGTCAATCAGGAAGGCGGTGCCAAAGGTGTGATCGTTGACGATGGTCATCACGCCGTCGAGATCCCGGTCGAGCTCGTCCGGCAGGAGCACGGCGGCCGGTGGGGGCGTCGGCGTTGGGGTCGGCACCGGGGTCGGCGTCGGGCGCGCTGCCTCCAATCGCTGAACGGCGGTCGGGATCAGCACGGCCAGTCCCGCCAGGACGAAGCCGATGGCGAGCGCCGCGAGCACTTGGTCCAGCCGGTTCCGGGGAATACGACCCACACTCCTTCAACGAAGCAAGGGCGTGCTTTCTTGGAGGCGTCCCGGCTTTCCGATACATTCATCACGATGCGGCTGCGGAATACCGAAACGAACGCAGTCCAGCCGCTCGAGCCCACTGCCCAACCGGTCGGGATCTATGTCTGCGGGATCACCCCCTACGACACGACCCATCTGGGCCATGCCTTCACCTATGTCGTGTTCGACGTGCTCGTCCGAGTGCTGCGTGGCGCCGGTCAACGGGTCCGTTATGTGCAGAACGTGACCGATGTCGACGATGACATCATCCGGCGGGCGCGCGAGCTCGGCACCACCTGGGATCACCTCGCCGACAAGGAAACCGCCCTCTACGAGGACGACATGGCGGCCCTCAACGTGCTGGCACCCGACGTGTTCCCCCGGGCCAGCCAGACCATCCCCAAGATCATCGCGATGATCGTGAAGCTCGAAGCGCGGGGCCATGCCTACCAGCGCGACGGAAACGTCTATTTCCGCGTGGGGAGCGTCGCCGACTACGGGCGCTTGAGCCGGCTGAGTCGCGAGGAGATGATCACCCTGTCTGCCCAGCGGGGCGCGGATCCGAATGACCCACGAAAGCAGGACCCGCTTGATTTCGTGCTGTGGCAGGCAAGCGCGCCGGACGAACCGCGCTGGGAGAGCCCCTGGGGCGTGGGCCGCCCGGGCTGGCATATCGAGTGCTCGGCGATGGCCCTGGAATACCTGGGCCCACAGGTCGACATCCACGGTGGCGGCGCCGACCTGATCTATCCGCATCACGAAAGCGAGATCGCGCAATCGGAGTCGGTGACCGGGGTGCGGCCCTTCGCCCGGATCTGGATGCACGTGGGCATGCTCCGTTATCAGGGAGAGAAGATGAGCAAGTCCCTGCGTAATCTGGTCCTGGTTCGTGACCTGCTGCGGCGCTACGACGCCGACAGCATTCGGGTCTTGTTGCTCCGCCACCACTATCGCGAACCATGGGAATACACCGAGGGCCAGCTCGAGGATGCCGCCGCCTGGACCAAGCGCCTGCGTGAGGCCGTGAGTCGCGTGGACAATGGCGGCGCAGACAGCGCGCTGGCCGTGCGCACGGCGCTGGAGAACGACCTGGATACCGCGGGCGCCCTGCGCGTGCTCGAAGAGGCGGTGGGCAGCGGTGCCAGCGGCTGGGGAGCCGCCGCTGACCTGCTCGGGCTGCGGCTCAACGCTCAGCAGGACGAGGGGACAGAAATGAAAAAGGCGCTCGGGTGGCGAGCGCCTTTCTCTTGATGGGGGAGAGAAGCCTGGTTAGTAATACGGGCGAAGCGCCAGCCGTATTCGTAACGATGTCGCGGCCGGGTGACGCTGGGCTTACGTGCTCTTGAGGACGCGGTGAACCCGAGGTAACCCGGTGGGTGGGAACGGCGGCAGATCCGTTGGACCCCGGCGCTGCAGCTCTTGCCGCAGCGCGGCGGTTTCCGTGACCAGTCGCTCGATGTCGATCGTCATGCAACTCGGCCGGTAGGCCTCCAGCTTGTCGAGCCCATGGCCGAGCTTGGCCACCGCCCCGCGCCAGTTGCCACGGCGCCAGTGATAAAAGCCCACGCCGACCTGAAGGATGCCCTGGTAGAGGTAGCGCACGGCGTCGGGCTCATCGATCCAGATGCCCTCCAGTGTCTCGTGCTGCTCGAAGAATTCCTGCCGGTTGAACTCCTCGATCCCGTGCAGCAACGCATCCGGTGGCGCGTCGTCGCAGCGTGCGGTGCGAATCGGTGCCGTCTTCTTTACGTGCGGCGTCACGGGAGCGCGGAGGGCTCAGCGGTCACGCCGGGCTCTGGCCGGCGACTGAGGCCCGAACGCTGTCGCCGTCGGGCGATGCGCCAGGCAGCTCCAGATAGAAGGTTGTGCCCTTGCCTTCGAGGCTGTTTGCCCAGGCGCGTCCCCCGTGCGCCTCGGCCACCCGGCGCAGCAAGTAGAGCCCCAGGCCCTCGCCGCGGGCCGGCTGCTCTTCCGCGAGTGGCGCGAAGAGCTCGGCCAGGCGGTCGGCCGACATCCCGGGACCATCGTCCTTCACGATCAACTGACAGCGGTCGCGGCTCGCCTGCCGCAGCCGGAGCTGCACCACCGTAGCGCTGTGCGCGTGCTTGAACACGTTGTGGAGCATCTCGTCGAGCGCCGCCTCGAGCAGCGTCGCATCGCCCCAGACATCCGCCTGTGTGTCGAGTTGGACCCGCAGCTCCATCCCGACATTCGCCATCCGCTCGCGGATGCGCTGCGCCGCCGACTGGGCGACGGCCCCCAGTGAAACGCGGACGGTGAACGTCAGGTCGAGCGGCAGCCGGGAGAGCAGCAATACCTGGTCCGCGACGCGCATCAGCGTTTCCGACTGGAGGGCCAGGCGTTGCGCCACCACCGACATCTGGTCGGCTGGGACCTCGTTGTTATTCAGCATGTCGGCGTAGCCGCGCAGGATCGCCAGTGGTTCCTTCACCTCGTGCGAGGCGAGCCGCATGGCTGACACCGGCGTGCGTGACTGGCCATTGCGCTTGGACTCGGGTTGCAGTCGTGGCCCAAGCAACCCGGCCACGACCAGGAGGACGTCCTGGTCGTCTGGCGTGAAGATTCGGGCGCCTTTGCCGAGTACCGCCAGGGTACCGGCGGCCTCCCCGGTGCTCCCGCGCCAGGAAGTGCCCAGGTAGCTCACGATGCCGAGCTGTTGGCGCATCGCCAGGCTTTTGAATGGCTGGCGTTTTCCGGCATCACGAACATTGATGATGCCGCCGTCGTTTTCCTCGTCGACCGCAGCAAACGTCGCCTCGAGCGGGAGGCGGAGCCCCGGCTCGATGGCGGGCCCGCTCTCGACGACGGCGGCCATGATCTCGAGCGCCTGTTCATCGATCTTGCCCAGGAACGCGGCGCGGGCATCGAGGGCCTGCAGCAGGCAATTCAGCGCGTGGTCGATGACTTCGGGAAGGGGCCGGTTGAGATTGGCGACCACCAGGCGGCGGACGAGGCTCAGGGATGACTGGTGGTCAGGGCTCATGAAGGGGCGCCCACGGTTATAACACGGCCGACCCCTGTGAATTCCCTCCGGCTCCGGGGGAGGGTCAGCCCACGTGATTCCCTTCCCCTCCGGGGGAGGGTCAGGGTGGCGGCCACATACCACATAAAATGGGCGACCATTGGCAAAGGTATCCAACGGGCGCGCGAACCTGCACCTGCACACGATCTTCAGTGACGGAGAGCTCCCGCCGGCCGAGATCGTGGCCGCCCACGCCGCGGCGGGGTTCGAAGTCATCGCCCTGACCGACCACGACACATTGGCCGGGATCGACGCCATCGGCGGCCTGGAGGGACATGGCGTGCGGGCGATCTCGGGTGTCGAGCTGTCGATCGAGGATGAACCAGGCCGTGGCCTGGTCGACACCCATTTGCTCGGGTACGGATTTGGCCTCAACAACCGGCGCTTGCGCAATCGTCTCCACGAAGCCAGCGAGGCCCGCGAGGCGCAGAAGGTGGAAACGGTGCGCCGGCTGGCAGCGGCCGGCTTCAAGGTTGCGTGGGAGGCGGTGCGCGCCCGTGCGCGCGGCAACGTCGGCAAGCCGCATATCGTGGCGGCCATCGAGGCCGCGCAGCCCGGCGTCGCTCGCGAAGACCTCTATGCCCTGATGGGTCCGGGTGGCATGGCTCATGTGCCACGCGCCAAAGAACTCTCGCTCGATGAGGCGGTGGACCTGGTCACCGCCGCCGGCGGCGTCACGGTGCTGGCGCACCCCGGCGTGTACGATCACGTTCCCGATCTGGAGGTGCTGTTTCGAACCTGCGCCGTTGCCGGCGTGCTCGGACTGGAGGTCACCTACCCGCAGGCCCCGGACGATCCCTATGGGCCGAAGAGTGCGGTGTTGATGGAACGCTTCTCGAAGGCGGCCACCTCCTACGGCTGGGTGGCGACCGGCGGCGACGATTTCCATGGGCCGCAGGTGACGCCGCTGATCCGGCTGGCGGGCTGGACCGCGACGCCGGCGACCTGCGCGGACGAGCTGTTGCAGCGCAGGCCCTAAGGCGCTTAGCGGGTCGTCAGGAAGCGGGTGATGGCCTCGACGACGGCGTCGGGGCGGTCGAGCGGAAGGAAGTGCCCACCGGGGTCGATGATCTCGACCGTCGCGTCGCGCAGCTTCTGCTGGAGCGTCTCGGCCCAGCGTGGGTCGAGGAACGTATCGTTGGCGCCCCAGAGGATCAGGGTCGGGGTGTCGATCTCCTGGATGTGGTTCGAGCGGCTCGTCAGGTCGCGGTTGTTCAGCGCCCGCGCCGCCCGCAGGTAGGCCCGGTGCCCGCCAAGATCCTGGAAGGGACGGGTCCACTCATTTACGATCTCATCGGTGACGCGTCCCTCGGTCACCATGCCGGCCTCGAGTCCCTTGCGCAGGCCGTTGCGTAAGTCGATGTTCACCATGATCTGATCCCAGACCGGCTCTTTGAGGCGCGCAATGTCGGCCACCGGCCAGTTGCTGTCGACGACGCTATCGATCAAGATCAGCCGCGCCACCCGCTGTGGTTCGTCGACTGCCATCAGCTGGGCAACGCCGCCGCCGATGTCGTGGCCGACCACCGCCGCCTGGTGTACACCGACCGATTCCATGAAGGCGACCATGTAACGCGCCTGGGCGGCAATGGAGAGATCGGCGTCCAGGCGCTTGTCGGAATCGCCGTAACCCAGCAGGTCGGGGGCCAGCACATCGAAGGTTGCGGACAACGGACCGATGACATCGCGCCACAGATAAGACGAGCTGGGAATTCCGTGCAGCAGGACGAGCGGTGGGCCCTGCCCCTGGCGCAGGTAGGCGACATCACCCGCGAACGTCCGGATCTTCCGCTTGTTCCGGGCCAATGGAGCCGTGCTGATGAGCTCGGTGGTCATGGGCGGGGAAACGGTGGGCGTGGCGGTCCGCTCGAGTGGTGACGGAGGCGGGGCAAAGCGCGCGGGCGGTTCCGGAGCTCCGGGCGGCGCCGCCTCCTGCTGGGCGAGTGGTGTGCCTTGAGGCGGCGCGGTCTGCCATGCCGGCGGCTGCGGTTCGGGGGCTCGCCGATGCAGGATCACGTTGGTCGAGCTGGCTCGGGCGATCAGCTGGTTCTGCTGGTCCAGGATCTCCGCCTCAGCCACGGCGATCTGTTGTCCGCGATGGACGATCCGGCCGATCGACCGAAGCATGCCGGTCTCGGCGGTGACGGCCTTGATGAAGTTGACATGCAGCTCGGCTGTGGTGAACGACTCGCCCGCCGCAAGCGTGCTGAAGACTGCGAACCCCATGGCGCTGTCGGCGAGCGACGTGAGGGCGCCGCCGTGCACGACATTGTTCGGGTTATAGAGGTCGGTCCTGGCAGGCATCTCGAATGTCGCACTGCCATCGGACACGGCGACGAATCGCATGCCGAGGAGACGGATGTAGGGCGGAGGAGGCCCAGCACCACGGAGCGCGGCCTCGAGCAGGTCACGACCGGACATCTCCGCCGGGCCGGACATGGCCGCATTCTATAGCGTGCTCAGCGGCGCTTCGCGGCCGTCAGGCCGCGCGCTATCGCGCGTAATTTGTGCAGCTACGCGTTTTTGTCTCTCTGTAACCGAACTTTTGGTTACGGACCTGAGGTAACGGAGATGTGACGGTCGTGTCATAGCTCGTCGCGCCGATGCAAGCCCTCGTGACCCCGGGGAGTTGGTCCTGTGTAGGCCGTAGTGGAGCGGTCATTAGGGAGGGGAAAAGGGGGACTTCGTCTGAAGTACGCCGCGCCGCGCTTTGCAACTCATTCGGCAGCGTTGTTGATGGCAGCCGCGATGCCCTGGCTGGTTCTCCATGTACCGGTCGGCGCCTCGCCGGCCATGGCTGGTGGAACCGTCCCCGGGGCGGCCGTCGCCCAGGCGCCCTTCGGCCGGGCGGTGGACGGCATGGCATGGTCCATGAGTGGTTCGCTGGTCATTCCAGCGATGCCCGTGACCCCGGCGGGTGAGAAGCACCGCGACATCATTCATTACCCGGCGGTCGATGGGGACACGCTTCGGGCGCTGGCCACGAAGTACGGACTATCGGTGAACACGCTGCTCTGGTCGAATCCCAACCTGGTCGACAAACTGACGGCCGGTCAAGACGTGGTGATTCCGCCCGTCGACGGTGTGCTCGTCAAGGTCACATCGAGCGATACGGTCGCGTCCCTGGCGCAGAAGTACCGCGCGGAGTCGGACGCCATCATCGAGTTCAACCTGTTGCGCCATCCGGAGACGCTGCCCATCGATGACTACCTGATGGTGCCCTATGGGGTCGGTCCTGAGCCGGCTTCGGTTCCGCAGCCCGTCGCCCACACCGTCAGCGCGGGTAAGCGCTCCTGGTACGTCACGCCGGTCTACTCGTCGGGTGGTGGCTTCTATCCCTTCGGACAGTGCACCTGGTATGTGAACACGCGCCGGCCTGCGCCATGGGGTGGGAATGCCTGGCAATGGTTCGGGCGCGCCCGGGCCTATGGTCGTCCGGAAGGGCCGACCCCGCGCGTCGGCGCCATCATGGTCACCTGGGAGTCACCCTACTGGGGCCATGTTGCCTACGTCGAGCAGGTTTACGCGGACGGCAGCTGGCTCGTCTCAGAAATGAACTACGCCAGTCCCACGGGCGGTGGCTGGGGACGGGTCAGCTACCGGCACGTGCTTCCGGGAACGGTTCCCCTGATCGGCTTCATCTACTAACGAACGCCGGAGCTTCCTCTTCAATGAGGCGGCCAACCGCCAGCAGGCGCGCCTCGTCATTCCATCGCCCAACCACTTGCATGCCGATTGGTAGCCCGGCGGCGGCGCCGAAGGGTACCGACAACGCCGGCAGGCCGGTCAGGTTGAAGGGCGCCGTCAGGCGCACCAGCGCGCCGTCGACCGGCTCCTCGCCGGAGCGCCAACGCACGGTGCGATCGCCGACGGCCGGGGCGGTGATCGGCGTCGTGGGCAACAGCAGCACATCGACGTCATGGAAGACATGTCCGATCGCGGCCCGGATCCGGGCGCGCATGCGCTGGGCCAGTACGTAGTCGGCGCCCGCCACGAGTGCGCCCAGCTGCAGTCTCACCCGGACGTCGGCGCCATACGCTCGCGGCCTAGCGCGGATCCACGCCCAATGGAACGCACTCGCCTCGGCACGGAGCGTGACCAATTGGGTCGCCACCGTCCACTCCATTTCTGGGATCCGAACGTCGCGGACGCGCAGTCCTCGCCGGCGCAGGGCTCTGGCCGCGGCGTCAACTTGGCGCGCCACCAGCGGCCGCACGTTCTGGACGATCGGTCCCCGCAGAATCCCGACCCGCAGCCCTCGGGTCGGCACCCGCCGCGCCGGCGCGTGCGTGCCGGAGAGCACCTCAAACAGCAGGGCGGCGTCGTCGACGGTCCTGGCGAGCGGACCGGCGTGGTCAAGGGACCACCCCAACGGGACGGTTCCGGCCAGCGGGATGGCGCCGAAGGTCGGCTTCAAGCCGACGCAGCCGCAGAGGGAGGCCGGGATCCGGATCGACCCGCCGGTGTCGGACCCGAGGGCGCCCGCGCAGAGCCCCGCCACCACCGCGATCGCCGACCCCCCGCTCGAGCCGCCCGGGCTGCGGAGGGGATCGTGGGGATTGCGGGCGATCCCCCACCAGGGATTGGCGGTGGTGACGCCGTAGGCGAACTCGTGCAAGTTGGTCTTCCCGAAGATGATGGCGCCGGCAGCCCGAAGCCGGGCGACGCCGGCGGCGTCGCGCTTCGGCACCCAGTCCCGCAGGATCCGCGACCCGGCCGTGGTTCGCAAGCCGCGGGTCGCGAACAGGTCCTTGACGGCAATCGGCACCCCCAGCAGGGCGCCGGCCTCGCCGCTGGCCAGCCGCCGCTCAGCCTGCTGGGCCTCCCGCCGCGCCCGCTCGTCGGGCACCGTGATGTAGGCGTGGAGCGCTCCCGCCTCCTCGATGCGCCGGGTGTAGGCGTCCACCAACTCGACGGGCGATACCTGCCGCTGTCGCAGCGAGCGGGCGACCTGGACGAGCGGCGCCGACGTCAGCGGCTCAGCCGCCCTCATCGAGATCCTCAAGCGGTATCGGGGCTCTCAGTTGTTCGACCAGCGCCAGGTACCGCTTCCATGCTGGCAGCAGGGCAGCAACGTCGGCGGCGGTCAGCCGAAGCCCGGCGGCCCGCCCGACGGCGGCCAGGCGTTCCCTCTCCGTCACCGCCAAAGTATGCAATCCGTGACGGCAGGCCGGTGATCGGCTCCATCACCACTTGCGAGTGCGAAATGGTTTGACAAGAGCGATTGCGGCGGCCTATTCTGGCGACTGCCGTCACCGGCTCGTGGGGAGGCGCAGGATGGCGGTGGCGCTGCCGTTCATCCAACTTTCATTGCTGAGGAGCCCGAAACAATGCTGCTTGTGGAAGTCCGCCGCCTCGATATCGCGCCGACTACCGACCAGTTCTGGACGATCGTGTCCCGGGTCAACGGCCCTGAGTTCATGGGCGTTCTCTATCGGGCGCGCGAGGCGATCTTCGACAGCGCCGGCATCACCTTCACGATCGACCTCCTGAACAAGTTCCTGCAGTTCGACGTCACCAAGAGCTGGTCCGCGGCGGATGAGGGTGAGCTCTTCATGGGGTCGGCGTCCGTTGTCGGTTGGTTGCGGGTCCGCCGCCCGGGCTCGGCGACGTTGCGCGAGCTGCGCTCCGACGACATCCACTTCATGGAGCTTGAGCACGCGGCAAAGCCCGCGTTCGTCGAGGTCGGCGTCGCCTACCGCGCCGGCGCCGAGAAGGTCAGAACGGATTTCTTGAAGCGGATCCGCACCGCGGCCCAGGAAGCGCTCGGCCAGGAGGTGGGGACGCCATCATCGTGGCCGGTCCTCGCTCCCGTTGGCAGCCACAACTTCGACGCGATCCGCAAGTCCCGCCAGGCGACGGTCGAGGCCACAGCCGAAGAAAGCCAGGCGATGGCGGCCTTCACCACACCAGAGATTCGGGCGCTGATCCGCGACCTCGAACGGGTCGGCTCGCTCACCGTATCGGATTTGCCCAAGGTGTTGGGTGAAGCCCAGGGAACGGCCGTCGCCGGTCGCCTTGGCGAGTTGCGGAATCTCGGCCTGATCCAGTCCGAATACGTCATCGTGTGCTCGCGCACCGGCAATGCGGTGCTGCGCACGGATGATCCCAACAAGCTGCAGAAGATGGCGCCGGATTGGATGAAGTGCGCCTGCGGCCGGCCGCTCAACGAGGAGCGGGTCGACCAGGTGATCATGCCCACCGATCGTGCCACCGCCCTCAACGACAAGGGCCGCTGGATGACGACCCTGGCGACGGCGATCCTCCCCAAGCTGGGCATCAGCCGCGAGCAGGTCATCATCGAATCCAGCCCGGCGGGGACGGATATCGTTCTGGACCTGAGCGGTGACCTCGTCCTGGTGGTGCTCAAGGATCGGGAGTTCAACCTGGCGGATGCCTACGGCTTCAACGCCAAGGTCTCCCGCATCAAGGCCGCCGAGGGCGTGATCGTGAGCAACGAAGGTCTGTCGGGTGATGCGAAGAAGCTCGTCCAGGAAGAACTCGGTCCGCAGCGTGCGCGGATCACCGACCCCTTCCGGATTTCCTTCGTGGAGGGCGTCCAGGGCCTCGAGCACGAAATGGGACGAGTCGTGGAGCGGCGTCGCCGGCAGTACTTCCTGCGGGCGCTCGGCGATCTGGCCACCATCCAGGGACTCAACATCGGTCAACTGGCACTGGCCAAAGTCGAAGCCGGCGGCCGCGCCGGCAAAGAAGCCGCCATCGCCCAAGAACCCGTGGCAGCGGAAGCTTAGCGCCGGCTTAGCGGCCGAAGGCCGCCGCGCTTTCGCGCGAATGAGGGCGGGCGCCGCATGCCGTTCGTGCGAGCACACGAGCGCACGTTCTTATGCGCGAGTGCGCCGCGAACGGCTGGACGGCGCACCCGCCCGGTTCAGTCTCCGTGTAACTTGAATTAGCAGGCGTATTCGTGCAACCCGACCGCGTACTGTATTGATATGCGTATCGGCAGCCTGATTCTTGGCCTGATTGCCATCGTTGCTGGCGGTGTCTGGATCCTGCAGGGTTCGGGCGTGCTGCCGGGAAGTTTCATGACGGGCCAGAGCATGTGGCTCATCATCGGCATCATCGTCGCGCTCGTCGGACTGGCGCTGGCTTACAACGGGATCCGCCGGCCCGCCCGGCGGTAACCGCTTGATCCGGTCGCGCCCGCTGCTCGTCGGCCTTTGCGCCGGCGCGCTGGCCGTGGGAGCCGACTACCTCGCGCATGCCTTGTTCGCGGTGCCGCTCCTGCCCGAACAGGCCGGCTACGTCCTGCTCAAGCTCTTGCCGCTCGCGACCTTCGAGAACCTGCTGAAGGCGCTGGGTGTGCTGGCCCGTCCACTGCTCCTGATCGGAGCGACGCTGGTCATCATCGCGGCCTACGGGGTTGCGGCCTGGCTGATCGCGCGGCTGCTGCCGCGCATCTGGGTGCTGGTCGTGAGCGCTGCGGTACTGGTCGTCAGCATCGTCGTCGCGATCGTTGCGCTCTCTCCGGGCGATTCGGTGGCTGGAGTCGTCGTCGAGGTGGTGCTGCTGGCCGGCATGGTCCCGATCGTCGACGTCATCTTCGGGCAGTTGTCGTCGACCCCGGTGAACGAGGACCGCCGGATCCTGCTGCGCAACCTCTTCTACGGTGCGGTCGGCATCGCCGTGCTCGGAATCGGCTACGCGACCGTGCGCCGGTTCGCCACGGCGCTGGCCATCACGGAGGGCAACCGCGCCGGCAGCGAGGTCACCAACGTCAACGACTTCTACGTCGTCTCCAAGAATATCGGTGGCGACCCCGTAGTCGACGCCGGAAGCTGGCGTCTCAACCTCCCGACACGGTCGCTCAGCTACGACGAGCTCCTCAAGCTGCCGGCGGAGACCGTCGAGTTGACGCTGGAGTGCATCAGCAACGATATCGGTGGCACGCTGATCAGCAACGGGATCTGGAAGGGCCCGCGGGTCAGCGAGGTCCTGGCCCTGACCACGGTTCCCTCCGACGCCACCTGGTTGCTGATGGAAAGCGCCGACGGCTACACGGAGAGCTTTCCGCTGCGCGAGTTGACGCCGGCCCACCTGCTCGCCACCCACCTCAACGGCGCACCCCTCAACCCGCAGCACGGGTTCCCGGCGCGCTTCATCTTTCCGGGCCACTACGGCATGAAGCAGCCCAAGTGGGTCACCAGGATCCGCTTTTCCGCGAGCGACCAGCCCGGCTACTGGGAACGCAATGGCTGGGACGAGCGGGCGATCGTCAAGACGATGTCTCGGATCGATCGGCCGCAGGACGGCGTGGCGCTGGCCGCCGGCACGGTGCAGTTTGCCGGGATCGCGTTTGCCGGGGACCGCGGCATCAGCGGTGTTGAGCTGAGTTGGGACGGCGGCCGGTCCTGGCAGGCCGCCGTGCTGCAGACCGAATTCTCCCCCTACGCCTGGCGCTTCTGGCAGCTCAGCACCAGCCTGCCTGCCGGACATTACCGGGTGAGCGTCCGCGCCCGCGATGGGCAGGGAACATTACAGTCGTCGACGCCGGCGCCCACGCTTCCGAACGGTGCCGACGGCTATCACGCGATCGGCGTCGATCTCGCCTAACGTTCTCAGGCGCCTCTCAGGATGGCTTCAGCCGGACGCCGAGGCCAGCCCACTACCGTAAGGTTCGAGGTCGCCGGAAAAGCATGAGCCGTCGCGTTGTAGCTGGCAGGGAGAGGAACATGTCCTCAAACGCGACGCTGAGGTGGGCGTCGGTACTGGGCACGCTGCTGCTGGCGCTGCTCTCGGGTGGCGTCGTTGCCACAGCGCCCAAGCCGGCCGAGGCGCCCCTGCACCCGACCGTCACCGTGCTGCCGAGTGATGCCACGGTCCAGAGTGAAAGCCATGTCTCGTGAACTCACGACCCGCCATTTCGACGCGCTCGGTTCCACCTGCGAGCTGCTGAGTCTCGGCAGCGGGCAGGCGGCGCTCGAGCGTTGCGAGCGATGGATCCGCGATGCTGAGGCCCGTTTCACCAGGTTCCTCCCCGATAGCGAGTTGGCCGGCCTGAATACCAGCGATGGTCGGTACGTCCCGGTCAGTGCCGAAATGTTCGCGATGCTGCAGGCGGCACTCTGGGCATTCCAGGAAAGCGCCGGTCTCGTCAACGCCGCCGTCCTGCCCGCACTGGTCGCTGCCGGCTACGATCGGCCGTTCCGGCAAGGCCTGACGGAGCCCTCCGTTCTCAACGGGACGCAATTGCCGCCGCTTCCCGAGGTCCTGATCCTTGACCCGGCGACGCGCTCCGCGGCGCTCGCCCCGGGCGCGGCGCTCGACCTGGGCGGGATCGTGAAGGGCGCCCTCGCCGATGCCCTCATTGATGAGCTCGGTGAGGATGCCGTCTGTAACCTGGGGGGCGATCTCCGCGTACGTGGAGCAGGGCCTGAGGGTGATGGGTGGCACATTGGCCTCTGTGATGGATCGGTCGTGGCGCTCCCCAATGGAGCGGTCTGCACCAGCGGCACGACCAGCCGGCGCTGGGGACACTCGATGCATCATCTGATCGATCCGCGCACCGGGCTACCGGCCCGATCCGACGTCGCCGAAGTCTCCGTGGTGACGGACACGGCGCTGCGCGGTGAGGTCTACGCGAAGAGCGCGCTCCTGATGGGTGCGGCCGCCGGCACAGACTTTCTCGAGGCCAGGCGCGTGCACTACGCCACGGTGACGGCCCCCGGGACCGGGGTGCTTCCGGCGGCGGCGTGAGTATTGACCAGTTCCTCTGGCTGACGTCGCGCGCGGCGGCGCTGACGGCCTTCTTCGTCCTGTCGGCGGCGCTCGTCACCGGCCAGGCAATGCGGAGCGCGATGTTCGAAGGGGCCATGCGCAATCGCGATCTCTCCAACCTGCACCGGTTCCTGACGGTGTGCTGGGTCCCGCTCGTTGGCCTCCACGTGCTGGCGATCACACTGGACGCGGTGGCACGGGTCAGTCCGATCGACCTCGTCATCCCATTCCGGGTCTCCTATGCTGCCGTCGCGATCGGCCTGGGCACCATCGGATTCGACCTCCTGATCGTCATCACCGTGACCAGCTACATGCGGCGGCGTCTCGATCCGATCGCCTGGCGGTGGCTGCACCGCCTCTCCTATCTGATGTTCGCCCTCTTTGCCCTCCACGCTCTGTTGGCCGGCACGGATTTCTCGCGCCCCGTCGTCCTGGCTCCGGCTGCCGGTGTGATCGCCTTCATTGCCATCGTGAGCCTGGCTCGGCTCGCATTCGGTCGCATGGAAACGACCCCCCGTTAGACTCGTCGGCACGATGCAGGACTGGCACCGGGCGATTGCCTTCATGCGCGCCGTCGATGAGCGAGCCGCTGAGGAAGTGGTGCCGTTTCGCTGGGGCCGGGCGCTGATCAACCGTCGTCTTGACCGGGTACACGATCTCAACTTTCTGATCGTGGACCGGCTCGACGGCGCCGACGCAGCCGGTCTAGCCGCGGAAGCGGATCGGATCCAGGGCGAAGCCGGCCTGTCACACCGGCGCCTCAATGTGGACGATCCGCCCGCCGCCGACCGACTCGCCGTCGGCTTCGAAGCGCTGGGGTACACACCGGAACGATTTGTGATCATGGCGCACCGCCGGCGCCCGGTCCAGGTCGTCGACACCGGAAGTGTTCGCCAGGTCGGCTGGGACGTTCTTCGACCGGCCCGAGAGCGCCAGATCGCCAGCCAGCCCTGGGGCAAGGACCCGGCCGTGGTCCAGCAGATCCTGGCCAAGCATGAGTTGACCGCGAAGGGCACGAGGACGCAGTATTTCGCGGTGGTCATCGATGGCCTGGCGGTGTCATCGTGCGAGCTCCGCACCGATGGCGCGACGGCCCAGCTGGAAACGGTGGAGACGCTCGAACATTTCCGTAAACGTGGCTTCTCGCGGGCGGTCGTCAGCGCGGCGCTCGAGGCGGCACGCGGATATGAGTTCGTGTTTCTCGTGACCGACGCGGGCGACTGGCCGCAGCAGTTCTATCGCGGGCTCGGCTTCGACGACGTCGGTATCGAGTCGAGGTTCCTGCGATTCGTCGATGCCTGACCAGCCCACCCTGAGCCAGGCCTGGGAGTCCGTCGCGAAGCAATGGTTGGCGTGGGCGCGCAAGCCGGGCCATGACAGCTACTGGCGTTTTCACCGGGATCCCTTCTTCGCGCTGTTGCCGCCGCCCGGTCGCCTCACCATCGACATTGGATGCGGCGAGGGGCGCGTCGCTCGAGACCTCAAGTCGATCGGTCATAACGTGATCGCGGTGGACGCCTCGCCCACCATGGTGCGGTTCGCAAGGGAAGCGGATCCGTCGATGCAGGTGGTCGTCGCCGACGCCGCCCGGTTGCCGTTCGAGGATGGTGTTGCTGATCTTGCAGTTGCGTTCATGTCGCTGCACGACGTGGACGACATGCCCGCGGCTATCGGCGAAGCTGCACGTGTCCTCGGGGGCGGAGGGGTGCTGGCCATGGCACTTGTCCACCCCATCAACTCTGCCGGTCAGTTCGAGAGCCTGGCGCCCGACGCGCGGTTTGTCATCGAGGGCTCGTATCTCGATCCGCACCGCTACCAGGAGACGATCGAGCGGGATGGTCTGCCGATGACGTTCAATAGCTGCCACCGGCCACTGGCCGCCTACTTCGAGGCCCTGGAGCGCGCCGGCTTGCTGGTCGAAACGCTTCGTGAGTTGACCGTCGACGCGTCATCGGTGAGCGAGCGCGCGGACCGCGCTCGGTGGCTGCGGGTTCCGCTCTTCCTCGACCTGCGCGCTCGCAAACGCTAGGCTGGGATCGAAGCGTCGTAACAGGCGGCCAATTCCAGGAGGGCTGTGATGCGGGTCATGGATGTCGTCAACGAAGCCAAAGGCGCGATGCGGGCGTCGGAAGTGTTCGGCGCGCCGTACGAAAAGAACGGGATCACGATCATTCCGGCGGCGAAGATCTCCGGCGGCGCGGGCGGTGGTGGCAATGAAGGCCAGCCGCAGGCGGGAGGCGCCGGTTTCGGGGTTTCGTCACGCCCGGTAGGCGCGTTCGTGATCAAGGACGGTGAGGTCAGCTGGCAGCCGGCCCTCGACCTGAATCGGGTCATCCTGATGGGCCAGGTCGTCGCCATCGTCGCGCTGCTGACCGCACGGGCGATCGTCAAAGCGTTGGCGAAGCGCCCCTGATGGCCAGTCCGACCACGATCGACCTCGACCTGCAGTCCGTTCGCCGGCAATTCCCCTCGCTCGCCCTCAAGGTCGAGGGACAGGCGGTCGTCTATCTCGACAATCCCGCCGGGACGCAGGTGCCGCAGCGGGTCGTCGACCGCGCAGCCAGTTACTGGCGGACGATGAATGCAAATCAGGGCGGCACCTTTGCAACCAGCCAGCGATCCGACGCGCTCATTGCCGAGGTGCGTCAAGCGGTGGCGACCTTCCTCAATGCCGCTTCCCCGGACGAGATCGTCTTCGGCCCCAACATGACGACCATCACCTTCGCCCTCAGCCGCGCGATCGGGCGCGAGCTGCGACCGGGCGATGAGATCGTCGTGACCCGGCTCGATCACGACGCCAACGTCGCACCCTGGCTGTCGCTGCAGGAGCGCGGCGTGACGGTGCGGTTCGTCGACATCCGGGTGCCCGAGTGCACGCTCGACATGAGCGACCTTCAGCGTCAGCTGAGCGCGCGGACCCGGCTGGTCGCGGTCACGCACGCGTCGAACGCCGTGGGAACCATCCCGGACCTGGCCGCGGTGTCCCGTGCGGCGCACGCCGCCGGGGCCTGGCTCTGGGTCGACGCCGTGCACTATGGGCCGCACGGCCCGATCGACGTCCGTGCCATCGACTGCGACTTCCTGGTGTGTTCGAGCTACAAGTTCTACGGGCCGCACCAGGGGATCCTCTATGGGCGCCGCGACCTCCTGGAGCGGCTCCGTCCCTACAAGGTCCGACCGGCGAGCGACGACGTGCCGACCCGCTGGGAGACTGGCACGCAGAACCACGAGTGTCTCGCGGGCGTGCTCGGTGCGCTCGAATACCTGGCCGACCTCGGTGGTGCCGACCACGTGGTCCGGCCGGCATTGGAGGCCGCCATGGACCGCATTCGCGCCCACGAACGGGCGCTGGCGGCGCGGCTGATCGGCGGCCTGCTGCAGATTCCGGGTGTCAAGCTCTACGGCATCACCACGCCGGAAGAGCTCGACCGCCGGGTGCCGACCGTGTCTCTGACATGGCCGCCGCATCGACCGGAAGCCCTCGCCCGCTGGCTCGCGAGCCACCAGGTCTTTACCACCAATGGCGATCACTACGCGACCGAGCTGATGAGGAAGCTGGCCCTCGTCGACGCGGGCGGCACGTTACGGATCGGGATCGCCCACTACAACACCGCCAGCGAAGTCGACCTCGTGCTCGAGCTGCTCGCGGGCTACCGGCCCTAGCCTGCGTCGATCAGACGCTGATCAGGAGCACGCCGGTCAGCGCCAGCCCGATGCCGGCCTGCTGCAGGCGGGCCATCCGCTCGTTCAGGACGATCCGGGCCAGCACGACGGTCGCCACCGGGTAGAGCGACGAGAGAATGGAAACGATGCTCAACAGGCCGATGGTGGTGGCAAACGCGAAGAAGACGTCGGCCGCCACGTCGAGCACGCCGACCGCAAACAGGGCGGGTAGATCGGGTAATGGGACCCTGATGCGCGATCGGAACACGAGCCCGAGCACCATCAGGGCGCCCACGCTCCCAGCTCGGGTGGCGAGCACGCCCCACAGCGGATCCGGCCGGCTCGCGTAGCGGATGGCGACCAGGAACAGGCCGAACGCGAGGGCCGCGAGCAGCGCCAGGCCGACGCCGGGAACGAGCCGCCGCCCCGGCTCCGACGGTCGACGATCGAAGGCCAGCAGGGCAATCCCGGCCAGGGTGATGAGCATGCCGCCGAACTGCAACGTGGTCGGTCGCTCGCCGAGTGACAGCCCGACCAGCAGCGGGACCACCGGGCCCGTCGCGGCGATGGTCGAGACGACGCTGACCACCCCGATGGCCATTCCGCGGTAAGCCGCCGACAGCCCGACCAGGCCGACGAGCCCCGCCACCACGCCGGCGATGATCCAGGGGCCGGGCTTGACGGGAACCCCGCGGATAACGACCAGCGCGGCGATCAGGAGGAGGGTCGGCGGCTGGGAGACGAACAGCACCGCGAGCGCGCCCAGGCGCCTCGTCTTGAATCCCCCGACGAAGTCGCCGACGCCCCAGGAGAGGCTGGCGGCAAGGGCCAGCAGAACCGCGGTCAGTGAGCCACCCGACGGACCGATGTCCGGGCGAGGAGGTCTCCCAGGCGCTGGCGCCGGCCGTTGCGCAGCACGAGAACGGCATCGATCGGCCAGAGGAGGAGCAGGACGCCGACCAGGTTGCGCACGGCCGCCCGCCACCAGCCGGGGACGCCACCGTTCGGTCCGTAGACCGAGACGCCCATCAAGGTCTTGCCGATGGTCTGGCCGGTTCGCGCTTCAGACGGCACCCGATAGAGCAGGGCCACCGTGGCCAGCAGCACGAGCCCTTCCGGGTCGAGCACGATCTCGGTTTTGTCGATGCCCGAAACCGCTGTCAGGATCAGGATCGTTACGCCAAAGACGATGGCGAGGTCGATCAGGCCGGCCCAGAGCCGCCGGACGATGGGGTACTGTCGCCAGCTGGTTTCGTTCCGCCCGCGCCAGAAGAGGGCGGCTTCGACCGAATCCGCCATGTCACGACGCACGCCCAGCACGATCGGCTCGAGGACACTGAGAGCCCCACGACGTGCGAGCCAGCGCACCGACAGGACCACCGCCAGCGCCGCCAGGGTCGTGACTGCGATCACGAAGAAGCGATGCTCGGCCCGGTGGAACAGCCGCACCGCCGGCTGCCCGACGAGCGCCCCCAGCCCGACGAATAACGCGATGTACACCACGACCGACGGGATGAGACCTGCAGCAAACGTCAGGCGGGGCATTTTGCTGACGCCCGCGACCTGGGTGGTGTTGATGCGGAGTCCCGGGATGAGCCGGCCGATGAACACCGCCGGCGCCCCGCCCCGTTGGAGCAGGTGGGTGGCGCGCTCCAGTGCGGGCCGAAAACCCAGGGCCTCCGCCACTTTCATCAGGGCCGGCCGACCCACCGCGGCGAACACCTCACGGCCGAGCATGGCGCCCAGGATGGTGGCCGCCAGCAGCGCCGCCACCATGGGGATGGGATCCACGGTGTCGCTGGCGATGGCGATGCCGGCGATCATCAGCAGCAGATCGCCGGGCGCGAACGGAACCGGGATCCCGCTCTCCTCGATGAAAACGAGCCCCGCGATGACGGCGATCAGCAGGTCACCGCTCAAGCTGCCGATGGAGGTGATGGGGTTCATGGCGCGGATTCCACTTACGTTTTACTTTGTGGCAGGCGGTTGGGCTAAGCGATCAATTCGCGGATCAAGGGGATCGGCAGAGCTCCGCAGCCAAGAAAGGCATCGTGGAAACGTTTGAGCGTGTAGCCGGGGCGGCGCTGCATGTCACCCCGGAGCTCGAGAATCAGGAGCTTGCCCAGCGTGTAGTTGAGGTACATCGGGTCCCAGGCACCGCGGGTTGCCTCACGGGTGGCGGGTAGCTCGGTCATGAACCCGACGGATTGGAAGAGGCGGATGGCGTCCGGCATCGTCATCCCCTGGCAGTGCAGGCCGAGGGCGACGAGGAACCGGCAATCGCGGAGCAGCGCCTCCAGGCGCTGCCCCAGCAGCTGCTTGGGATCCGTGGAATAGCCGATCTCCAGCATCATCGCTTCGACGTAGTGCGCGAAGCCTTCGCCGGTGCTGTAGGTCCAGAAGACGCGTCGCGTCAGGGATGCCGCGTGCCGCTCGTACAGGCCCTGGACGTAGTGACCCGGATACGCCTCGTGGATCGACGCGCCTTCCAGCGTCGCGTAATTGAGGTAGCGCAACCATTCCTCGCTTTTGGCCTCACCCCAGTCGGCGCCGGGCACCGTCACCCAGTAGTAGCTGTCGGTGGCCACGGTTTCGAGCGGTCCAGCGTTGTCCATGGCGGCGCTGACGTAGGCGGCATAGGACGGCGTCGGCTGCACCAGGCAGCGGCCGTCGCTGGGGAGGGACACCACGTCGCGCTCTACGATGAAGGCTCGAAGACGGTCGAGGATCGCCGTGACGTCGCCGATGATGGATGTCGCCGTCGGATGGTGATCTTCCAACCGGGCGACCGCCGCGGGCACACCTTCGCCTGGGGCAATCTGTTCCGCCGCGGCCTCGGCGGCGGCTCGGTTCCGGTCGACATCGGCGCGCACCATGCGCTCGAGCGCCGCGACATCGAGCTGGACCAGCTCGCGCAAGCCCAGCAGGCGCAGGAATTTGGCCTCGCCGAGGGCGTAAGCCTCGTTCGCGGTGGCGCGCTTCGCTTTCAGGAACGAGGCAAAATCCCTGGTCTTTAGAGCCGCTTGGTCGAGGGCGTTGCGCGTCTGCGCGTCGTCGCGCGCGGCGGCCCGCACCTCGCCATCGAGGTACTCGATCTGTCCCTCGACCGCCTGGATGGCGACCTCGAGGTTTGGCCTGGGAAGCGCCGCCTCCAGGTTGTCACGGGCGGCCTCCAGGAATCCGCCATACCCGAGGAGATGGCGGCGCAGGGCGGCCAGCCGGTCGCCCAGCGGGGCATACGGTCGCTTCAAATAGAAGCTGACGTCCAACTCGCTCGAGCCGGCGTAAAACATCGGCTCAAAAAACGGGAGTCGCAGCTCGGTGAGCTCGAAGCGGGCCGCTTGCAGCTGGGCGGCCAGCGCCCGGCGATCGACCGCCTGGTCCGGAGTGAGTCCCGAGCCCGCCTCGATGGTGGAGAGGTGCCGATCGATCTCGGCGACGCGCGCGGTGATCGCCGTGCTGGAGTGGTCGCCAACCACTCCGTCGAAACGGTGATCGCCGACGGATCGGGCGTGGGTGGGTGAAAACCGGAAAAAGCCGTCGATCACCTGCCGCTCGGTCGTCGCCCAATCGCCCACGGCCCTAGAGGCTAGCAGGTGAATACCCTGGAACCGTCACAGGGGTCGTAAGGGGGCGCTGTTACGTTGGCGTCACCTCCTCATGATCCAGCCGTCATCGCCGCGCAACTCCCTGTCACAAGTTCGCCGGTTGGTGGCCGGTCTCTCCGCCGGCCTGGCGCTGACGGTCCTCCCGGGTGTTTCGCCCTGGGCAGGAGCCAACGGTGCGCACCTCGATGGCCAGGTCCTGAGGGCCATGTCGCAGGGGGAGCGGGTTCGGGTCATCATGATCGCCCGCGGTGACCTAAACCTGCTCGACGCTGACCTGCGGCGGACCGGTATCACGCAGACGGCGACGGTGCCAGTCGGCCACGGCATCGCCACCGAACTGACGCCCGCGCTGGTCCAGCACTTCAGCCATGACCCCAACGTCGTGCGCATCATCTATGACGCCCCCGTGAGGCTTTCGGAATCCCCGTTCGATCCCGCCGGGATGGCGACCGTGTACGCGAGCGTCGTCGGCGCCAGCGGGGACCGATCGGACGATCACCGGCGCACCGGGCGCGGTACCGGCATCGGCATCGCGGTCATCGATAGCGGGATCGCGCCTCACGCCGACGTCAACCCTCGGGTCATCGCGAGTGTCAACTTCAACCCCACTGTGACCGGCTCCGGCGACGCGTTCGGTCACGGGACCGCGGTAGCCGGCATCATTGCCGGCGACGGCACGGCCGGTGGCGGCCGGTACATGGGCATCGCGCCCCAGGCCAACCTGATCAACCTCCGGGTCAATGACGGCACTGGCGCGGCACCGACCTCGGCCATCCTCAATGCGATCCTCTGGGCCGTCGCCAACCAGGATCGCTACAACATCCGGGTCATCAACCTCTCCCTGCTCGCGTCGGTCGCGGAGAGCTACCGGACGAGCCCGATCGATGCCGCGGTCGAGTACGCATGGCTGCATGGCATCGTCGTCGTGGTGGCGGCGGGCAACCTCGGTCCACAGAGTTCGCTCTACGCGCCGGCGAATGATCCGTACGTCATCACCGTCGGCGCAACCGACGATCACGGCACCGTCGCGGTCGCCGACGATACGCTCGCCCGGTTCTCCAGCTACGGCATCACCCAGGACGGCTACACCAAGCCCGACCTGGTCGCGCCCGGCGTGCACATCGTGACGGCGCTGGCGCCGGGCAGTAGCTTCGCCCTCAACCATCCCGACCACCTGGTCGGCAGCCAGTACATCGAGCTCAGCGGGACATCTGTCGCGAGCCCGATCATCGCCGGCATCGCGGCCCTCTACCTGCAGCGAAACGCCGAGGTCCGGCCCGGCCAGTTGAAGGCCAGCCTTCGTGCCACGGCGCAGGCGCTCCCATTCGTGGGCAGCGGCTCGGGATATCCGGACGCAGCCCGGGCGCTGGCGCAGGCGCGCCCGGCGGGCAACGCGGATCTCGGCCTTCAACCGAACAACTACCTGAAACTCATGTACCGGCAGGCCAAAAAATTGGGAAGCCTGACGCAGGTCTCGTGGGACAGCGTCTCGTGGGACAGCGTGTCCTGGGACAGCGTCTCGTGGGATAGCGTCTCGTGGGACAGCGTCTCCTGGGACAGCGTCTCCTGGGACGCGGTGAGCTGGAGCAACTGATCATGAACGGGGGGCGACTCTCGACCGGCGCCCGCGGCTACGTCGCCGCGGTGACCCTCGCGGCCGTGCTGACCACCGGTGTGTTGTGGCAGGCGGAGGGTGCGGCGATCAGCCTCGTTTCGGTCCTGCTGATCACCGGCCTCGGCATGCTGGCGCACGCCTACCCGATTCAGGGCTTCCGCCACCAGGCCTACCAGATGACGTTGCCTTTCATCGTGCTCGCGGCGGCATTGTTCAGCACGGCCGAACTGATCGCCTTTATCGTGTTGATCCACCTCGCCGAGCAAGTTCGGCTTCGCCGGCGCCTCCATATCCAGTGGTTCAACGCCTGCAACTATCTCCTCAGCGCCGTGATCGCGGCGGCTCTGTACCATGGTGCCGGCGCCCTCCTGGCGGATGGCGCGCTGGGGCATGTCGCGGCTGCGCTGGCGGCGGCGTGCATCTTTATCCTGATCAACCGCGTCTTGCTGACGGGTGTGCTCTGGCTGGCCCGCGGCCTTTCCCCGGTCGCCTCCGGCCTCTTCCGGCCGGAGCTGCTCGCCGCCGATCTCGTCATCGCCTGGACGGCCGGCCCGATGCTCGTCCTGGCGCTCCTCGTGGGGCCGTGGATGATCCTGGTCACCGCCTGCCCGTTAGTGCTGGGCCGTCCGGCGCTCACGACGCTGCTGGCCCGGCAGGACGAGCCCGCCCACCAGATTCGAAGGGAGGCGGCCTGAGGAATGCCGATGGGTGATCTGCCGCGTTCGGCACGCCGCTTCGTCGTCAGCATCCTGGTCGTCGCGGTCACCACGGCCATCGTTAGCGTCGCGATCGCGCCGCCTCGCCTGGAGCAGGCGCCGGTGGCCTTGATGCTGCTGGTGTGCGCCATCGTTGCCCAGCAGTTCAAGGTGAAGAGCCCGAAGCACCAGTCCTACTACACGACGACCATCTTTTTCTTTGCTGCGGCGGTGCTGCTGCGCCCCGCCTATGTAGTTCTGATCGTCCTGCTCGCCCACCTCGTCGAGCTCCTCCGCGTCCGCTACCGCTGGTACATCCAGGCGTTCAACGTCGCGAACTTCCTGATATGCGCGGTGGTCGCTGGAGCGATCTTCAGCTTGGGTCAGTCGCGTCATGACGCGGGAGGCGGCCGGGCGGCGCTCTATGCCGCGCTTGCCGGCCTGACGTTCGTTGCCCTGAACCACCTCCTGACCGCGCTCGTGATCATGTGGGCACGAGGCGTTCCGATCTCGCGCGCGGGCACCATGGAGTGGGAGAACCTGGGAACGGACCTCGCCCTGATGTCGGTCGGTGCACTCGGTTCGTTGCTGTGGCTCACGAACCCATGGCTGGCGCCCCTCTGTCTCGGGCCGCTGTTTCTGATTTACCGGTCGCTGCTCGTCGCAAACCTGCAGGAAGAGGCGCGGACCGATCCCAAGACCGAGCTGGCCAACATGAAGCACTGGAACCAGTTGGCGCAGGCGGAGATCGAGCGCGCCCGTCGCTTCCGCCGTCCGCTCAGCGTGGTCCTGGCCGACTTCGACCTGCTGCGTGACGTCAACAACCGGCATGGCCACCTGATGGGGGACGAGATGATTCGGCGGGTAGCCGACGCCATTCGAGCAGCGGTGCGTGAGTACGACGTGCCCGCCCGTTTCGGTGGCGACGAGTTCGTCGTCCTTATGCCGGAGACCACCCTCCCGGAAGCGATGACCGTCGCTGAGCGGATCCGACAAGGGGTCGAGTCGATCGTGTTAAAGGGGGCGGCGGGCTCGAGTCTTGCGGCCAGCGTCAGTGTTGGGGTCGCGCTCTTCCCCGGCCATGGTCGAACGACCACGGATCTGCTGGCCGCCGCCGACCGCGCCGTCTACCAGGCGAAAGCGTTGGGCCGCAATCGTGTCTGCGCCTTCGCCGACGGTGATGGCGAGCGCCCGCGCCCCTTCCGCGTTCCGGCAGCGGCGAGGCTCGAGGCGAGCTAGGGGGACTTCTTCGGCCGGCGGCTTCCACGCCGGTCGGCATGGGCGCGCATGAAGGTGTAGGTCTTCTCAGCGGCGTAGCCCTTCTTGACCGCATCCTGGATGCGCGGCCAGAATTCTTCCTTCACCCAATTGCGCGCGACCAGCACCTCGACGCCGGCGAGGCGAAGGTCTCCCTTATCCAGGTCGGACGTCGTATCACCGCGCTGCAGGGCGCGCACCGCATCCAGGCTGAGGTTCGGAAGGAGCCATCCGTGCGGGATGAGGACCTCTGCCTGCCCGCGAGGCTCATCTGGCACGGAGCAACTATAAACGGCGGTTGCTCGCACCGCCGCTATCCTTGGTGGTCGATGGCGCCCCTGGGACCGACCACACTGAGCGGGAAGCACATCCGGCTCGAGCCGATGCGGCCGACGCACGCGGCGGCACTGCTCGAGGCGGGGCGGTCCAGTGAGATCTGGGAGTGGATGCCGGCTCGGCCGGTAACGGGGGACACGATGGCCGGCTGGCTCGAGAAGGCGATGGTGGCCGAGTCCCAGGGTCGTGAGTACCCGTTCGTCGTGGTCCGCCTCGAGGATGGCCGCATCATCGGCAGCTCCCGCTACCTTGACGTTCAGGAAGACGACCGGACCGTCGAGATCGGCTGGACCTGGTACTCACCCGATGCCTGGGGCGGCGTGGTGAATCCCGAGGCGAAGTACTTATTGATGCGCCATGCCTTCGACGACTGGCGCGCGATCCGGGTGGCGTTGAAGACCGACGTTCGCAACCTCCACTCGCAGGCCGCCATCAAGAAGCTCGGCGCAAGCTTCGAGGGCACGCTGCGCAACCAGCGGATCCGCCCCGACGGCAGCTATCGCGACACGGTCGTCTTTTCGGTCATCGAACGCGAGTGGCCGGCGGTGAAGCTGGGGCTCGAGCAGCGCATCACACGGCTTACTCCACCGGCCAGAGATTGAGCGTCGGGTTGCGCCGCGGCGCCTTCGACGCGCGCCGCTTTGCGCCACCCTGCAGCACCTGGAGGCTGGGTTCGTCTTTGCGTCGCGTCCGATAGCCGCTGGCGACCCGGGCCGCCGCCGCCTGGACCGCCCCGATCATTTCCTGGGCCGCCACCTCGGGGCTGCGCAGGGACTGCTCATCGAACGGGACCAGCTCGCTGATGCAGATCTGCCGCTGTGGATCGACGATGACGACCGCGACAAAGGGCTCTTCACTTGTAATGCTCGGATGGATCTGTGACCACGGGATGACATTGCCCATGGCGCGAGGTTAACCCCCGGTTTTGACAGCTGTCTGTCGCAACCGCCTAACGCGGGACTTCTTCTTCGATCTCGTCGCGGGTGGACCCGTTCGCCGGCGCCGCCTCCGCCGATGCGGGAATCAGCGCCGGGCCGGGAAGCCGAATGATGGTCCAGTCCTCGGCCTTTTCGGCGCGATCGGCGAGCCCTTCGTCCTTCGAGAAGAGGATGATCTGGTGCTCCCGGCCGAGGCGGCCCAGCTCCTCGAGCGCCGCTCGCATCCGCCGGCGATCCGCGTGCACCAGCGCCTCGTCGAGCAACAGGGGTGGTGGCTCCGCGTTTCCACCGATGATGCGCGCCAAAGCCAGCCGCTCCAGGAGATAGATCAAGGAGCGGGTGCCGAGACTGAGGTTGTCGACATCCTTATAGACCCGCTGGTCCTGGGTCTTCACCGACAGTGCCAGGTCTTCCCCGATGCGGACATCCCGATACCGGCCGTTGGTGATCGGCGCCAGTTGACCCTGCAGCTGCGACTTGAGCCGTGGGATCACCGCCCGTCGGACCGACTTGGCCGCCGCTTCCAGGGTGTCGATGGCGAGATCGTAGGCGTGGGCTTCGACTTCGAGCTCCTGGAGCTGTTCGCGGGTGGTGGCGATCTCCTCTTCGAGGGCGGCGACGTCGCCGGTCTGGGTCAACCGGTCGTTCAAGAGCTCTTCGGCGCGCGCCCGCTCCTCCTGGGCCCGCTCCTTGGCGCCGCGGTGCTGGTCGCGCTGGCGTTCCAGCTCGGCCAGCGGCAGGGTGGCGAACTCGGCCGCGCGCGCCGGGTCGACGCTGGGGCTAACCTCGGCCAGCTGATGGTCCAGGTCTTCGACGAGCTGGCGGAGCGATGCCCCTTCGTCGGCGGACGTCGCGCCTCGCTGCCCCTCCAACTCGGCCAGCTTGGCGCTCGACGCCCGATAGGCCTCCCCGTGGATGACCCCGGCGTCCCAGGCCTGGGCCGCTCGCTCCATATCGGTCTCCGTGATCCCGGCCGGGCCGTAGATGGCCGCAAGCTGTCGGGCGTAGTCCTCGGCCTTGCCGCGCTCGGTTGCCGAACGCTGTCCCGGCGCGCGTAGCTGCTCGAGCTGGGCGTCCAGCTGCTCGATTCGGGTGCGCACCTGCTGGGCCGTCCGAGCGGCTTCGCAGCTGGCAATGAAATCGCGGGCGGCCCCAAGCGCCTCTCGGCGGTCGAAACCCAGCCGGTCCAGCAGGCTGTGCAATTGCTGTCGAAGCGTTTCGCGGCGCTGATCCATCTCGGATTCCGCCCGCGACGCCTCGAGCGACCGCTGGCTGCTGGCGTTCCAGGCAAGGGTGTCCTGGGCCAGCGATTCGATCTCTCTGGCGATCTCGTCGACGGCCTCCTCGGTCGGCGCGGGCTGCGGCATGCCCCACGAGCCCACCAGCTCGCGGAGGCTGCGGCCCGCAAGCTGCGCCCGCTCCTCCAACTCGGTGGCCTGCCGATCGAGCTCGAGTCGGGTGGCGTCGTAGCGCACCTTCTGAAGGTGCTCGACGAGCGCCTGCTGCAGTTCCGCCGAGCTCCGCACGCCCCACGGCTGGAGGATTTCTCGCCGCTTGACCCGAGCCTCGTCCTTCGCCCGGAGGCGGCGATCGACCTCACGCACGGCCGCGCCCCGCACCCAGATGCCGATGCCGGTCGAGAGCACGCCCATGCCGAGCAGAAAGAAGGCGGCGCCGCTCAGGGGAAGCGGCATCCCCCCTTGCAGGGCGAGAAATGCCACGAGGATGGCCATCGCCGTCAGCAGCAGGCCGCCGAGCATCGCCCCCAGGAAGGTGCGCTGCCGGCTGCGGGCCCGCTCGGCCATCGCCTCTTCACGCCGCATCGACTCCTCCGCCTGCTGGCCGGATTTGATGACGTCGGGCACCTCTTTGTAGCGCGCGATGTCGTGTTTGAGCTGCTCCAGGCGTGGGGGTAGCTCGGCGCCCGCCCGGCGCCGGGCCTCGAGCGCGACGTTATGGCGCTCCCGCCACTCCGAATAGACCCGCTGGAATTCCATCTGGCGAGCCGGCCAGTCCAGGTTCTGTCCGATCAGGCCCGGGTGGCGCTCCGCGATCCGCCGCGCCTCCTCGGCCGCCGACTGGGCGCGAAGGTGAACGTCGGGCGCCTGGGTGTCGGCCACGTTGAGCGTGGAAAGCAGCTCGCGCACAGCCGGCTCCTCCGCGAGCGCCGCCGCGTCGATGCCGCGGGCTCGCGTCTCATGGCCTTGTGCGTCGGCGTTGAGCTTCTGCCGCTCGGCTTCGAGCTGCTGCACCTGGGCGATGGTGTTCGCGGCGCGACCCTCGAAGTCCTCCTGAGCCTCCCGAGTCGCTCGCAGGTGGCTGCGAAGGTCCTGGACCTCGGCCTGGCGATCGAGGGGAAACATCGCGAAGCGGGTGTGCTCCTCCTGCCGGCCGCGTTCCTCGGCGATCACCTGCTCCAGCGCGTCGACCCGCTCCAGGCGATGACGCGCCTCGGCGAGGCGAGAGGCAAGCACCGCGGCCTCGAGCGTTTGCACGATCCCGAGCTCCGCCTCGGTCAGGGCGGAGACGGTCTCCCGCTTCTGTGCCAGCTCGTCGACGGCGGCGCGGGCCTGACGCGCCGTCGTGAGCTGCCGCTCCAGGTCGGTGAGGTGACCTTCGAGGTCGTGAAGTGGGCCGGTGCGCCCACGCGGCTTTCCAATCCGGCGGGCCCGCTCCTGGCGCAGCCGATCGAGCACGCGCTGCGCCGTCCGGTCGGGATGCGCCGAGTCGGCCAGGGCGACGATCGCTTCCTTGATGCTGCCGGCGTCTTCGAGACGTAGGACCTCGCTTCGCGAGATACAGGCGGTGTTCGTGTAGATATCGCGGCTGACACCGAGCAGCTGGCGTCCGACTTGCAGGCCACCGGAGGCATCCCGTTCGAAGCGCTCGCCGAGCTCGGCACCGGTGTTGACGTCGATGACGCGGACCGTCTCCGCGTCGAGATCGCGCTCGACCCGGAGCTGCGTCCCATCTTCCAGTTCCACCTCGAGCGCCAACCCGAAGTTGCCACCTTGCCAGGGACGCCAGCGGTCGGCGCGCTCCACCAGCGCCGTCCGGGCGTGATCGCCCGACTGGAGGCCGTAGAGGCCGGTGACGATAGCCTCCTGCAGTGTCGATTTGCCCGCCTCATTGGGCCCCACGACCAGGTTCATCGTGGGACCGAAGCGCAGGTCCATTCCTTGCAGGCTGCCGAAGCCCTCGATCTCGATCCGTGTCAGGCGCATGAGCGACTCACCACGATGTCCAAAGCAGAGTCATTCGTCGAAGGCATCGAGCGCCAGCTGCAACGCGCGGCCAACGGCCTCTTCCTCCTGGCGGGACCCCTGCTTGTGGTCGACCAGCTTGCGCACCATCTCCCCACGGCTGGTGAATTCTTGAGCGGCGGCACCGAGGTCGTGGGAGACGCGCGAGTGGTCCTGGAACTCGAGATAGGCGAATCCATCGCTACACTCGGTTGAGAGCATCTGGGGATCGAGGTTCAGCGCCCGGTCGCGCTCACCCACGAGGCTGGCCCGGAGCACGGCGCCGTCCAGTCGCTTGCTCTCCCGCATCGCCATCACCGCGTCGCGGACGTGGTCGAGGGTCGTCATCCCGGTGATGTCGATCGTCTCCTGGGCAAACTGCCGCTGGTTGATGTCTTCCAGCAAAACCTGGACGCCCCCACCGTCATCGATGGTCACCAGCGCCGTGCAGTGCCGTCCGGTCTCGCTCCAGCCAAGCGGCTCCGGGCTACCAGGGTAGGTGATCGAGTCCTTCGTGCCGGCGTCGTGGTAATGCCCGAGGAGCGCATGCCGGAACCCGGCCTCCTCGACCTGGGCGGGCAGGATCGGCTTGTAGGGTGTGATGCCTGGCGGCACCTGGCTCATGTCGGAGGCGTGCAGTAGCAGCAGGTGCGTTCCCTCTTCCTGCCGGACGAAATCACGCAGCGGCGCGTCCGGCACGTCGGGCCGCATGAAGCCGGCGGTCCAGATGTGGACGTTGCCGTAGCGGTAGGCGTGCAGGTCTTCGTGGGCCGCGATGGTGACATTCTCGGGCCAGCGGAGGTAGCGGTAGGGGGAGCTCGCGACGGCCGGATCGGTGTGGCCGGGGGCAATCAGTACCGGCAGCCCCGACTGACCCAACGTCTGCACGATGAAGCTGGCGGTTTCGCGAGTCACATGATCCTGTTCGAACAGGTCGCCGCCGCAGGTGATCAGGTCGGCCTGCGCCTCGCGGGCCCGCTGGACGATCCGTTGCAAGGCCGAGCGGAGATCCTCGCGGCGTCGTTGGGCGCCGACGCCAAACAGGCGCTCACTGGCGAAGGATCGGTCGAGATGCAGGTCGGCGAAATGGAGCAGGCGAAGGGCCACAAATCCCCCGTAACCACGCGAATTCGGCCTGGCGCGATGGCATAGGCGAGCGGAAAAGCAGCGCCCATTATAAAGGTTGGGCCGAATTTGTTCCGCATCAGCCGGTCCAATTCGGAACAGCCTCTACACTGAGCAAGAAAATGGGCTCCTTCGAGAAGGGTGACCGCGGCGCCCGGATCCTGAAGATCCAGACGTTGCTCCAGGGTAATCCGCACGGCTTGACCACCGGCGAGATCGCCCGCCGCACCGGGGTCAACCCGCGCACCACCTATCGCGACGTTCGGGCACTCGAAGCCATGAACGTGCCGGTCTACGAGGACCACGGCCGGATCGCGATCGACCCGAACTACTTCGTCGCCCCGGTCAAGTTCACCCTCCGCGAGGCGATGGCCCTGCTGATGGGCGTTCGCCTGATGCACCGGCATCGTGACCAGGCCGATCCCGACGTCGCCGACGCGTTCACCAAGCTGGCGGCGGTCCTCCCGGCGCCCGTCGCGGAGTACGTCCACGCCACCGTGCGGCAGATGGCCGATCGCCCGTCGAACCCGACCTATTCGCGGGTCCTGCAGACGATCGCGCTCAGCTGGGCTGGTCACAAGACGGTCCGGATCTGGTATCCGAGCGCGAACCACGAGGCGAAGCCGCGCGTGATCGAGCCGTACTTTCTTGAGCCATCGCTGATCGGACACAGCAGCTACGTGGTTGCGCGCGATCGCGGGCTGAAGGAAATGCGAACCTTCAAGCTGGAACGCATCACCCGTGCCGAGCCGATGACCGAGACCTATCAGATTCCTCCAGAGTTCGATGTCAACAGATACCTGGCCGGAGCCTGGGGCATCTTCCACTCCGGCGAGCCGGTAGCGGTGCGTCTGCGCTTCTTTTCGCCGGCGGCCGCGCGCGTGAAGGAATCAATCTGGCATCCATCGCAGAAGCTCAGCGATGGGCCGAAGGGTTCGGTCAACATGACGGTCACCGTGACCGGGACGCTCGAGATCACGCCCTGGATCCTCGGATGGGGTGATGCCGTCGAGGTCATCGCCCCCGCGGACTTGCGCAAGAAGATCAGCGACGTCGGTACGAAAATGGCAGCGCGCAACAAATAGGAGGATGAGGGTGGACGTCTTTCAGGCGGTCGCGAAATTGAAGCCATCGCGGATCTGGGACGGCGTGCTCGCGCGCGTCGTCAATGGTGAGAGGCTTTCGATCGGCTTCGTCGACATCGACCCCAATGTGCAGGTTCCCGAACACCGGCACGAGAACGAGCAGGTCGGGTTCGTCCTACGCGGTTCGGTGACCATGGTGGTCGGCGGCAAAGCACGCGAGCTCCAGGTGGGGGAGACGTACACGATCACCAGCCAGGTTCCCCACTCCGCCAAGGCCGGCGCCGAGGGGGTGTCGGTGGTGGACGTCTTCGCGCCGGTTCGTGAGGATTGGACGACCAAGCCTACGGTCGAACCGTTCCCCGGACGGTGGCCATAGGGAGATCTCCCTCCGGGGGAGGGTCGGGGGCGGGGCGTCAGCCTAAAAGAGGCCGCCGTACTCCCCGCCGTCGACGGAGAGCGTGGTTCCGGTGATGAAGCTCGCGCCGTCGCCGGCCAGGAACACGACCGCCGCTGCCAGCTCATCCGGGCGTCCATGCCGGCCCAATGGGATGTTGCGCAAGCTCCGCGCGGTGAACTCCTTCGGATCGACATTGAGCTTGAGCGCTTGGTGACGGTTTTCTTCGACGATGCGATCGGTTTCAAATCGGCCGGTGAGAATGGAATTAACGCGAACCTCGGGCGCGGCCTCTTTCGCCAGGGTCTTTCCCATCGCGACCACCGCCGGCCGCAAGGCGTTCGAGAGCACGAGATTGTCGACCGGCTGATGCGCGGCGATGGAGGTGAGGTTGACGATGGCGCCTCGGCCGCGACGCAGCGCCGGGAGTGAGGCCCGCGTGAGGCGAACCGCGCTCATCAACACCAGGTCGATGGCTTCGGCCCATGCGTGGTCGTCCAGCTCCGCAACGGTGCCGAGGATGGGCCCCCGGGTGTTGTTGACCAGCACCTCCAGCCCGCCCAGGGTCGCGGTCGCCCACTCGACGAGCTCGCGGCATTGGTCAGCCTGCCTGAGATCCGCCACCCGGGCGACGACGTCGTGACCCTCCTTGCGAAGTGCTCGCGCGGCGGCCTCAATCCGCGCGTCGTCGCTCGAGGCGATGGCGACCCGGCAACCCTCGGCCGCCAGCGCTCGGGCCGAGGCGAAGCCCAGGCCCCGGCTGGCTGCGGTCACCAGCGCGCGCCGTCCCCGAAGTCCGGTTTCCACCGGGCAATACTATGCGGGGGCGTGCGGGAACGGCAGGCTAGGCCGCGGCGCGGGGTTGCTTGCCGCAGGCGGGACACGCGGTGCCCGCCTTGAGTTCCGCCCGCTTAAAGGCGTGACCGCCGCAGTGCGGGCAGAGCGCGCCGGGTCGCAGCGGATGGGCCTGTTCGGCCTTCTGCATCCGCTCGCGCAGGTGACTGTCGTCTTCCTTGTCGATGAAGCGCGGATCGGTGGGCGTCTGCGTGCTCATGCGGCCTTCAACTCGTGTAGCTCAAACTGCTCGGGCCGGATCCGGTCGCCCAGGGCGCGCCCGATGACCTCCGGATGAAGGTCGACGCCGCGCTGAAACGGGTGCACGCTCAGAATCGCCGGCGCCGTGCGATCGCCGATCTGTACATCGAGCACCCGCCCATGAAGGGTGGTCATTGGGGCCCAACCGTCCCAGGTCCGCATCGTGCGCCACCACAGGTGGCGAGCCACGGGTCCACCCATGGCGACGACGATTTGCGGGGCGATGCTCGCCAGCAAGCTCTGCAGGTGGCGGTCCACACACTGGTTGACGGCGTCGTCGGTGACGAGGTCGGGGTTCTCCGTCGGGCAGCGAACCGCCCAGGTATGGAACGCGAAGTCCAGGACATCGCGCTTGCCAAGTTTCTGCCCGAGCCGGCGGCGGGCGCCCAGTAGCACGGCGCGCACGAACTGGTAGTACGGCAGGGGCGTGTCGGCGGTCATGTGGTGCTCGAGCGCCGCTTCGTGATCGAGCCATTCGGTGAACGCCTCGTTGCTCGCGCTGGCGGCGTCCAGCGGGCTCGGACTGATGAAGACGATCGGCGCCTGCGGGTTTCCGAAGCCGACCTGCGGCCGGCGAAGCGGCTGAGCCAGGCGCTCGCAGGGGCTGTCGGCGCCCCGATCGGACTCCGCGATCGCGCAGCCGTGCAACCGCTTGAGCGCGTCGGAACCGAAGAACTGCAGGTACTGCTGGCCCTTGCTCACGCTGCTGAAAATGACGGGGAGTGGCCGGTGAAGCTTGCGCCCCTTAAGATTCCTCGATGGCCAATGTCCCCGCCGTGGACGTCGTCCAGCTGCGAGAGCGGCTTGCGGCCAGGCCCGCGCCTTTCCTGCTGGATGTCCGGGAGCCCTGGGAGTACCTGGCCGGACACGTTCCGGAAGCGCAGCTGATCCCACTCGGTGAGTTGGAGCAGCGGGTCAGCGAGGTGCCGCGCGATCGACCGGTGCTGGCCATCTGCCACAGCGGGCAGCGGAGCCTGGCGGCGGCGGGCTATCTCATCCAGCTCGGCTACTCCGCCGTCAGCAACGTCGACGGCGGCACCGCCGCCTGGATCGAGCGCGGATACCCGGTCGAACGCTAATCCGTCAGCTGCAGCTGGGTGGCGTCAAAGCGCCGGACGGTGCCGGCGCGCACCGATTGCGCCAGGTGCTTCCAGGCATCGGGGTCGGTGATCCAGGCGCGCGCCACCACGATCGATGACCCGTCGATGATCAAGGTGCCGGTGCCCTCGATGAGCTCGACCGGCGCCAGCTGGAGGGCCCGCACCTTCTCCGGCGACAGGTTCTCCGCAAGGACCTGCCGGTTGATCTCGATCCGCGCCACGCTGGGCAGTGTACGGCGGAAGGTTCGCGGCGCCTGCGACAGACAGCTGTCGAAACGGGCTGCTTGACTCTCGGAGTGAGCCCAATCACCATGAACACGACCAATCGTCCCTTACATGTCTTCAAGGAGTCCAAGTGAACGTTCTGGAACTGGTCCTCGTCGTCGTGCTGGTGGCCGCCCTGCTCGGCCTGCTGGCTCTCCTGATCCGGCGGCCGACCGGTTCCGGACCATCCGAGGCGGTGCTCGCGGCGCTGGCCGACCTCGGAGCCCTCAAGTCCCACGTCGAGACGGTCGGGAACCAGCAGAGCGCGCTCGCGCAGTCGCTCGGCGTCCTGCAGACGGCGGTCCAAGGCGTCGAAACCAAAGTGCTGGAGAGCTCGGCGGGCGTGCGGAACGCTCTGGGCAAGGATCTGTCCGACGCTCGGATCGCCGTCGAGCGATTAAAGGTCGACGCCGAGGAACGCCGCAGAATGGAAGAGGACGTGCAGGCGTCGGCGCGGCGGATCGAGACCGTCCTCCTGGGTAGCCGCACGCGTGGCGCCGCCGGCGAGAACATCCTTCAGGACGCGTTCCGCCAGTTCCCCGCGGAGATGATCGACATGAACTTCCGCGTCAACGGCAAGGTCGTCGAGTACGCGCTGATCCTCGCCAACGGCAAACGCCTGCCGATCGACAGCAAATGGCCGTCACCGGAGCTGCTCGACCGGCTCAGCGATGGCTTGCAGGAGCCGGCCAAGGAGACGGCGCTGGTCCAGGAGATCGAACGGGTGCTCCGCCTGAAAGTCCGTGAGGTTCGCCAATACATCGATCCTGCGGCCACGCTGGCCTTCGCGGTTGCCGCCGTCCCCGACCCGGTCTTCAATGCCTGCCGTCGCGCGCACCTCGAGGCCTACCGCGAAGGCGTGATCCTGATGCCGTACAGCATGACGATTCCCTACGTCCTGGCGCTCTTCCGCCTCCACCTGCAGTACGCGAGGTCGATCGACCTCGAGAACCTGGAAGGCTACCTGCAGCAGATCGACGATAACGTCACGGCGCTGGACCGCCTCCTGGAGAACAGCATCGCTCGGGGCAGCACCATGATCCAGAACGCGTTCAACGATGCCAAGCGCAACGTGGGGCAGATGCGTGGAGCGCTGGCCGCGATGCGCGCCGTCCCGCAAACCGGCCTGGTGGCGGAGCCCGAGCTCGACCAGGTCGAGGAGCATGACCTGGCGCTCCTGATGTCCCGGCGTTAATCTCCCTCCCCAGGCCTTTGGGGGAGGGCAGGCTGGGGGCTCTTAGCCGAGGCCCGGCGTCCGGGCCAGGCGCATCACGAGCACCAGCAACAGGAGCAAACCGCCACCGGCCAGTATCTGCAAGTTGGTCGGCATCGTGCCGGAGCCATCGACCACCAGCTCGTCACTCGCCATGGCGGTGCCGGCCTCGTTCGTGACCTCGACCAGGTATGACCCCTGCGAGAGGTTGTCGGGCAGCTTGACGAGCAGGTGATAAGCATCCGGTGCCTGGACCGTGGTTGCCGGCCGACCACCGACCTGGACGGTGGTGGTCGCGGTCAGGTGCTGGCCCAGGATCATGATGTTCGGCTGCACGGTTGGATTGACCTTGATCGGGCTGAGCTGGTAGATCTGCGGCGCAAGGTTGACCGGCACCTTCATCGGGCGGGGGGCTACCGGCCGCGCCGTTGGAGTGGGGCGCTTGGTGGCGGCATACGCCGGCAGGCTGGTCAGGGCTAACCCCACGAGGGTCGCCAATCCGCCTGCCGCCAAACGCCGCATGGTTCCCATGAAATCCTCCACTAGATGAAACGTCCGCCGCCGTAGACACCATGAGCCGAATCGGACCATTCGGGCTACGCAGACGGACGTAGCTGTAATCCGCGCCGCAACAAAAAAGCCCCTGCCCAGCGGGGCAGGGGCTTTCGTCTCGGATTAGCGGTTACCGCCTCCGGGCCAGGTCTGTTCCGGCGGACGCTCGCCGATCTTGATCCGCTCGGAGCTGCCGCCGCCCAACGAGCCGGAGTCCGACTCGCCGCCCATCCCGGACTCACTTCCGAAGCCGCCGAACGAGGGCATGCTCGGTGGCTCGGCCGGCCGGGCCACCGGACGCCCGGCGCTCAGGGTGCTGGCCGGCTTTGGGGCTGGTGGGGCCATCACCCGTGCCGCCGCCGGCTTGGCGGCCGGCTTGGCAGCCACTTTCCGGGGACTCGCCTTGGCCGTGGTGCTCCGCCGTTTGGCGCCAGTGGTTCGCTTCGCGGTCGAGCGCTTGGCGGTCGACTTCTTGCCGCCGGCGCGCTTGGCCGTGCTTCGCTTCGCGGTCGTGCGCTTGGCGGTCGATTTCTTGCCGGCCGACCGCTTCGCCGTCGATCGCTTGGCGGTGGCCTTCTTCTTGCTCGAGGATTTCTTCTTCGCTGGCATTTTTCCTCCCTCGGGTGCGCGACGCAGAATCGCGCGCGTGGTTCATGCGGATGAGGACCCGCTGCTGTTACCTGCGATTTATAGCATCGGCTCTCCGCAAAGACAAGCACTTCCCGCGTCCCACGGCGTCAATAGCCGAACAGGCTGCTGGTGCCCGGGCGGGGATCGCCGCCGCCGGTCAGCATCTCATCATCGATCTGGATGATCTGCGCCGAACCGCCGGCCGCCCAGTCGCCGATGAGCTTGACCGTATGGCCGCGCTCGCGCAGCGAACCGGCGACGGCCTCGCCGAAGCGGGCCTCGAGGCTCAGGCTCGCGTCCGACCATGATGTCTGGCCGCCCATCGTCCATCGGGGTGCATCGAGCGCCATTTGAACGGGCAGGCCGAGATCGATCAGGTTGCTGACCAGCTGGAGGTTGGTCTGCACCTGCCAGAACGACCCGGGCGTGCCACCGACGACGCGCGGCGTCCCGTTCTGCAGCAGCATCCACGAGTTCAGCGTGTGCATCGGCCGCTTGCCCGGCGCCAGCCGGTTGGGGCTGTTCTGTTCGAGGCTGAAGCAGCCCATCCGGTTGTTGAGCAGGATCCCGGTGTCGCCGGCGACCACGCCGTTTCCGGCGTAGAGGCTGTGGATGTAGGAGACCACGTTGCGCGCCTCGTCGACCACGCAGAGGTAGGTCGTGTCCGGGTGGCCGGCGGGCTCGCTCTGGAGCGCGGCCGCACGCCGGGGGTCGATCCGCCTCGCCAGGGCCCGTCCATGCTCGTGGGAGAGCAGTTGTTCGGTGACGATGGGGAAGAAGGCGGGATCAGCGACATGGTTCAGGCGCTCGGTGAGCGCCAGTTTGTGGGCCTCGACCTGGAGGTGGACGCGATTGGCCGGATCGGCCGGCAGATCGAGGCTCTCCAGGATGTTCAGCGCAATCAACACGATCAGCCCCTGTGACACGGGTGGCTGTTCGACAACCGTCCAGCCGCGATAGCTGGTCCGGACCGGGTCGAGGACATCGGTTCGGTGCTCCGCCAGGTCGCGTCGCGAAAACAGCCCCCCGCCTCGATCCGAGGCCGCCACGATCGCCGCGGCGATGGTGCCACCATAGAAGGCGGCGGCCCCCTCGGCCTGGATGGTGCGCAAGGTGCGGGCAAGATCAGGTTGGCGGAGGTTGAACCCGGCCCCGGGCGGCCGGCCGTTGGGAAAGAAGACCGTGCGGGTCTCGGGGAACTCGGCAGCGATCGCGCCCATCTGGGCGTTGCTGTGCGCCTGCCGCGCCGTCAGCGGAAAACCCGCCTCGGCGTAGGTGATCGCGTCGGACAGCAGGGCGCCGAGTGGTCGGGTCCCAAAGCGCGAAAGCGCGACCTGCCAGGCGTCGACGATGCCCGGGACGCTCGCCGCCAGCCAGCCCGATTCGGGAATTCGTCCTCGAGCCAGGTAGTGGTCGATGGTGGCGCCATAGGGGGCGGCCCCGCTGCCGTTGATCGCTGTCAGGGTGCCACGCTCGGCGGACGCGACCAGCAGGAAAGCGTCACCCCCCAGCTGGCCGCTCCAGGGCTCGACCACCGTCAGCACGGCGCCGGCGGCGATGGCGGCGTCCATCGCGTTGCCACCTTCGCGGAGCACCCGCAAGCCCGCCGCGCTCGCGAGCGGATTGATGCTGGCGATCATGCCGTACCGCGCGCGTCGCGCCTCCTGGACGGGCCACTGGGCCTGGATCAATGCGTGTTCAGCCAGTCCAGCACGGTTGTGTGCAGCAGGTCGTGCTCCAGGTCAACCGTGATGGCATGCCCCGAGCGCTCGAACCATACCAGCCGCTTGTCGGTCGAGCCGAGCCGCTCGAGGATGAGCGGCGCGTTGGCGACATCGACCGTCCGATCCCGGCGGCCGTGCATGATCAGTGCCGGCGCCGTCACCCGAGGCAGTTCTCGCTCGACCACGCGCAGCAGCTGCATCAGGCTCTCGATGCAGACCGTCGGACGGCGGGCATAACTGTGCAGCAGGCGTAAGGCTGCGGGGTCGCCGAGGTCCGGATCGCCGGACGGGACATGCCAGCGCACCACGTACTTGAGCCCACGAATCGCCTTGATCCGCCAATCGCGGAAGAAGGTCGGCGAACCCATCGCGGCCATGGTGATGACACCGCGCACGTCGGGATGGGTCGCCGCCAGGTGGAGCGCCAGCGTCGCCCCCAGCGACTGGCCGCCGACGAACACCTCCTGGCAGTCACGACGAAGCTCGGTCAACGCATCTTCGGCGGAGCGGACCCAATCGGGCCACCGGGTCGAAGCCATGGCCTCGGGGGTAAGCCCGTGCCCGGCGAGTAACGGCCCCATGACGTCATAACCGCCCGCGGCGAGGAATTGCCCAAGCCCGCGCATTTCCGGGGGCGTCCCGGCGAAGCCGTGGATCAGCAAGCATCCGCGGGTTCCGCCGCGGAGCCGGAATGGTCGCAGCTGCTCCGGTTCCGCCGGGCTGCTCCAGACGGATTGCGTGTGGATCGCCATCAAGATCGCAGTCTATCGGCCCGCAAGTTCGCCGAGCCGCTCCGGGTTATACGGGCCGGGCGAGACTTCGCCTGTCGGTCCGAAACCGCTGACCGAACCTGGGGGGTGAACAAGCGCATGGCGATCGTCGGGTGGCTCGTCGCGTTGCTGTTAGGGATCGTGCTCGCGCTGTTTTCCGTCGGAAATCAACAGCCGGCCGCGATCAACGTCCTCGGCGTCACCTACCATGACATCCCCACCTGGGTCGTGATGCTCGCCTGCGCCGCGGTCGGTGCCCTGATGGTGATCGTCATCAGCCTGGTCGAGCGGGTGCGCTGGTTCATGGCGAGTCGCTTCACCAAGAAAGTGCTCACCGAGCACAAGAGGATGATCATCCAGCGCGACAACCGGATCGCGGAACTGGAGCAAGAAGTGATGCGGCTCCGAGGAGCGGCCTGAGCCAAGCATGACCCTCAAGGCCTGCCCGCAGTGCGGGTACCGCTACAACGCGCCCGAGAACCAGACGTGCGGCAAGTGCAAGGGCTGGCTCGGCGGCCCGGCGGCCAGCACCGCGGTCGCGGCGCCGCCACAGCGTTCGCTCCTGCCGCGGACGTTGCCCGAGTTTGCCTGCTACCTGGCCGTTCCGATTGGTGCGCTGCTTGGTTTTCCCAATCCGATCGGCGCCGCCTTCGGCTTGCTGATGGCCGGCCTGCTGGTCAAGGTCGTTCGGCTCGAGATGGAGCGCTTCTCGAAAGGCCTCTTGATCGGAATCGTCATCGCCGGCGTCTTCTTCGTTTACCTGATCTTCCTGCTGATCTTCAGTTTCCTGTTCAGCTTGCTTGAACCCGTCCTTCAACCGCTGGTAGGGCGCACCTTCAAGCATTAGCCGGCGGCCCGCGGTGAGGCCCTTCCGCCGGCTCATGGTCCGCTCCGCCTTGCTGCTGCTGCTCACGCTCACGGCGCTCCCGGCGGCACTGGGCCCGAGTGGGGCCCGCCCTGCCGCCCAGGCGGTGCGCGCCACACCGTCGGCAACGCCCATGCCGTCACCCAGTCTTCTCCCGTCGCCCGCGCCGACGCCCGACGATCGACCGGCGCCGCTGTCACTCGACATGGCCATCGGACAGATGATGGCGGCCAGCTTCGGTGGACCGAGTATCACCGACGGCATGCGCCACCTGATCCTCGACGAAAAGGTCGGTACCGTGCTGATCTTCGGCGACAACTTCTCCGATGCCGCCAGCCTGCTGCGCCTGACGACCGAGTTGCAGCGGCTCGGCCGCCAGGCCGGGCTCCCGGCGCCGCTCTTGATCGCCATCGATGAGGAGGGTGGGCGCGTGATGCGAGTACACGATGGGGTGGCCGCACTCCCGTCGGAGCTGGAGCTCGGCGCTCGCGGCCCGGAGGGGGTCAGGCAGGCGGTGGCGGCCACGGCATCGGGCCTTCATGCGCTCGGGATCCAGCTCGACCTCGCGCCGGTTGCCGACCTGCGCTCGAATCCGGCCGATGCGGTGATCGGCGACCGCTCGTTCGGAGGCGATCCGAGTGCGGTCGGCCCGCTGGTCGCCGCCGCCGTCAATGGTCTGCACGATGGCGGGGTCGCGGCGACCCTCAAACACTTTCCAGGACTCGGTGGCGCGGCGGGTGATCCGCACAGCGCCATGCCGACGGATGGCGAGAGCCTCGACCGCTGGGCCGCGACCCAGGCCCGGAGTTTCTCGGCGGGAATCGATGCCGGCGCCGATGCGGTGATGACCACGGCGGTGGTCGTTCCTGGTCTCGACCCCAGCGGCACGCCCGCACTCTTTTCCCGAGCCGTCGTCACCGGCCTGCTGCGCGACCGGCTGGGGTTCCAGGGCGTGATCGTGACGGACGGACTCGGCATGGGTGGGATCACCGCGCTGTACGGACTTCCCGATGCGACGGTGGCCGCGGTGCGCGCCGGCAACGATCTGGTGCTGCTCAACAGTGCCGACGCCGCCTACCAGGCATCCGCGATCGAAGCGGTCAAGCAGCAGGTGCGCGCCGGAGCCATCGCGATGGATCAGGTGCAGGCGTCGGCGGCACGCGTGATCGGGCTGCGCGCCCGCTGGCCGGGCTGGGCGCCATCGCTGATGGACGTCGCCTCGGCACCGCCGACCATCGAGCTCGCCCTCAGTCGGCGCTAGCCTTTTCCCTCCCCCTGCGGGACAGTCACGGTAGAAGCCACCTGAGGTCGGACCAGCCAGTTCAGGGCATTCACGTAGGCGTTCGCCGCCGCCTCGATGACGTCGAGCGCCACCGCGCGGCCGACCACGACGTTCGACCCCTGGCTCAGCGTCACCACCGCTTCGCCCAGGGCGTCGCTGCCCTGGGTTGCCGCCGCGAGGCTGAAGTCTTCGAGCTCCGCCGCTACCCCGGTCAGTTGCTGGATGGCGCGAAAGACGGCATCCAGCGTCCCGTTGCCGGTGGCGGTACCGGTTTTCAGGGCGCCATCGTCGCTCAGCGACACCTCGGCGCTACTCGACACGCCGCTCTGCGCGTTCACCTGGACTTCCTTCAAGGCGTAGCGGCCGGGCGTGGCTCGGCCGAGCGCCTCCTCGACGGCCAGCTTCAGGTCTTCGGCGTAAAGAACCCGCTTGCGCTCGGCGAGGCTAAGGACGAGCGAGTACACCGGTCCAAGCTGGTGTTCCTCGAGCTGGATGCCCATCGCCGCCAGCTCCTCGGCGAGTCGCCGCCGTCCCGCGGGCGTGCCCACCTGCCCGAACTGAGGCGCGTACCCAATGTCCGCCGGATCGATGAACGCGGGCACCACGGATTTTGGCCGACGCGGCGGACTGAAGACAGAGGTGGGAAAGGCCGACCGCACTTCTTCGATCCAGCGCTCCCATCCGGAATAATCCATCGTTGCGAGCATGGCCACGTAGGCATCGAACCGAACGAGCAGCGCCGCTGGCTGGTCATGATGTTTGATGATCAGCGTGGTGCCGCTTTCCTCCAGCGCCTTGAGGATTGGATCGAGATTGCGCGCCAGTTCGGGAGCAGAAATGACTTTGAGCACGACGCCATCGTAGCCCCGGCCATCACCGTGGTCAAACGCCATCGTGGTCGACGTCTGTGAACCGTCCGACGATTTCGGCGGTCGCAAAAAACGCCGCCGTCGCCGTGTTGCTCTTCGTCGGCGCTGGCTGCCAGCAGGGAACCGTTTCGCCGACGGTTTCGGCATCTGCGCATGCGAGCCCGACGCCCAGCTCCCTGAGCGCGTGCCCGGCATCGCCGGCAGCCTCCGCGGGCCCGCAGGTGCTGCTTCAGAACCAGCCTGCGCCGGATGATCTGGTCTTCGACAACGACGGACGGCTCCTCTTCAGCGATATCAAGGCCGGGACGGTTTCGGCGTTGCGCGCCGATGGCTCGGTCGAGCGCGTCGCCGGCGGGATGTCGGCGCCCGAAGGGATGGTCGTGCAGGGGGACGGACGAATTCTCGTAGCCGAGCAGGGCCGCAATCGGGTGGTCGCCATCGATCCGATCTCGCATGCGGTCACCCCGTGGCGCGCCTTTCCCAACCGGACGGGTCGCGACGGGATCGACGGCATCGGGCCCATCCTCTATAGCTCGACGGACGCGGCGGCGCCGGCCGACGTCATCGTGCCGGACAGTCCGAACGGTGTGGTCTTTGGAGTTGCCCCGGATGGCAAGACCGCGACCCAGATCGCGAGCGGCCTGGTGCGACCGGTCGACGCGGCCGTTGATGCGGCCGGACGGATCTTCATCGCGGATGAGGGTGGTGCGCTCTGGGTGCTGGATCCGGGAAGGCACCGCTTCGCCACTCTGCCGACGCCGGATGACGTCTTGGTCAGTCGGGGCGGGCACATCTTCGTCAACACCCTGGGGGACAATGCGATCCACGAGCTCGACGGGCAGGGGCATCAGGTCACGGTCCTCACCGGCATCCAGCAGCCGCAAGGCATCGCCCTCGATTCGGCGGATAACCTCTACTACACCGAGTTCAACGCCGGACGCATCGACCGGGTGGTTCGGACCTTCATGCTCGATCCCCCGAAGGTAACGAGGACCGCGCGCGGCAGCTTCATCGTCTGCCCTGTCATCCGTCGCGCAAAGGGCTTCGACCAACCGCTGGGACTGTCAACCGGCTCGAGTCTCACGACCGCGATCCTCGGACTCGTCCAGCCGGGGACGGATTCGTCGGGCGCCCTCGAGGTACAGACGCCCGAGCACACCATCACGATCAGCGTCACCGGCAGCGGAGGGCTCAGTCAGTCGCAGACCGTTGTGCTGTCGCCCTGATCGCGCCGTTCGCCCGGCATCAATCGCCGACGTCGCCGACCGCTTCCTATACTTGGCCACGTATGCCATTAACCAAGGGTGGCCTCGAGGATGTGATCGCGGCGACCTCCGCGATCTGCGACATCATCGGCCCGCAGGGCAAGTTGACCTACCGGGGGATCGACATCCACGATCTCGCCCGCAACTCCTCGTTCGAAGAGACCACCTACCTGCTGTGGTTCGGGTCGCTGCCGACGAAAGAGGCGCTTCACCAATTCAGCGCCGAGTTGGCCTCGCACCGCGCGCTACCGACGGAAGTCCTCACCTTGATGAAGGACTTTCCGCGCAACGCCGCGCCCATGGATGCGCTCCGGACCGCGCTATCCGCGCTCGCCTTCTACGATGCGCAGGCCCACGACTCCTCGCGTGAGGCCAATGTGGCCAAAGCGCTGCGGGTGACTGCACAGATCGCGACCATCGTGGCGGCGTATGAGCAGATCCGTCGCGGTCGTGAGCCGATCGAGCCGGACAGGGCCGGCAGCCACGCCGAGAACTTCCTTCGAATGCTGTTCGGCGCCGAGCCCGATGCGCTGTTCGTCCGCGCGATGGATCTCGCGCTGATCCTGCACGCCGACCACGAGCTCAACGCCTCGACGTTTGCCGCGCGGGTGACTGCGGCCACCCTGGCCGACATGTATGCGGCGATCGTGGCCGCGATCGGGGCGCTGTCCGGCCCGCTGCACGGCGGCGCCAACGAGCAAGTGATGAAGATGCTGCAGAAGATCGGAGAGCCCTCACGAGCGGAGGCCTTTGTCCGGGAGAAGCTCGAAACCCACCAGAAAGTCCCCGGGTTCGGGCACCGCGTCTACCGCACCGAAGACCCGCGTGCCACCCACCTGCGCGAGATGTCCAGAGAGTTGGGCGAGCACATCGGCAACTTACGCTGGTACGAGATCTCCCGCAAGGTCGAGGAGGCCGTGATGCAGCAGAAGCACCTCTACGCCAACGTCGACTTTTACTCGGCGTCCTGCTACTTCACGATGGGCATCCCCATCGACATGTTCACACCGGTGTTTGCCGTCAGCCGGATGGCGGGCTGGACGGCCCACGTGCTCGAGCAGTACGGGGACAACCGGCTCATCCGGCCGCGGGCCGAGTATGTAGGGGAGACCGACGTTCCCTACGTTCCGCTCGATCGCCGGGTCAAGGCCGCCAGCTAGCCAGCCGTTCGCTCCCCCTCTGGGGGAGGGCAGGGTGGGGGCGAAAACTGCTCGAACGAACTCCGTTATATTAGTGGCGCCTACGGGGCGGATACCCGACAAGAGGAGGTCGTTCGAACTCGTCCTACTGCTAAACGCCTCACTTCAGCCGCTGAATGTGATCAGTAAGCGGCGGCTGGTCGTCCTGCTGACCAAACAGCGCGTCACCTTCATTGACGACGACGCCCGGCAGGCGGTCGAGCAAGCAATGGCCAGGCGGTGCTTTGGCCAGGATGTGGTGATCGTGCGGCTTCTGTCGAACATCCAGATCCCCCGGCGCCTCTTGCGGGCGAACCGGCGCAACCTTCTTCTTCGGGACGACGGCACCTGCCAGTACTGTGGGAAGGGGATGGCGTCCTCCCAGCTCTCGGTCGATCATGTGGTACCCACCTCCCGCGGCGGTGCGGCCAATAGTTGGGAGAACCAGGTGATCGCCTGCCGTCGCTGCAACGGCCGCAAGGGCAACCGGTTGCTGAGCGAGGCCGGCATGCGGCTGATTCGGCCGCCCCGGGCTCTCACCCAGGAATTCGCGCACCTGATCTTCCTGCGCTACCCGCAGCTGAAGCACGCCTACGACCGCCTCCTGACCAGCGCTCGCGCGGCGGTCTAACCGGCGGCTATTTCGCTTTTTCACGCCGGAGCGGGGCCCCTGACTGTCTCCCCGCTTTTTCACGCCGGAGCGGGGTCCCCTTTACTTTCTCCCCGCTTTTTCACGCCGGAGCGGGGTCCCCTTTACTTTCTCCCGCTTTTTCACGCCGGAGCGGGGCCCCTTTACTTTCTCCCGCTTTTTCACGCCGGAGCGGGGTCCCTTTTGAAAGAATCGACGAGCGCGGTCGATTATCCGATGTGCCCTTTCGACTGCTGGGCGTCGTCGCGGATCCCGAGCAGGCCAGCAACCTCTGTGGACAAGCGTTTGCCCGCTACGCCGCCGCGGGCACCGATGTCACCCTGGTCTGCGCCGCGGCTCGGGGGTGGGGTGGGACGGAGCAGAAGCCGGCCGTCCGACAGCTGGGCGTTCGCGACCTCGTCCTGCTCGATTACGGCTTGACCGAGTTGACCGCCACCATGCTCGAGGACCTCCTAGCCGACGTCTTGACGAGTATCCGGCCGCACGTGGTGGTGGCCGATGCGGCGCCGCCGGCCCTAAAAGACGCGGTGGCGTCTGCCTTCGCGCGGGTTCGCCGGACAGCCGGCGGGTCGTCAGCCTTGCCGGCGAAGCTGTACTACCGCTCGTCGAGTACGAGTCCGCGGGTCAACGTGACCACCGCGATTGCGGTACCAAGCGGCGCTTCCCCGGAACTCTTCGTTCGTGTTTTCCCTGACCCGTGGGTCACCGGCGTGCTCGAGCGCGACTTCTTTGCCGGGGTCCCAGCCGAGATTCCGGCCCCCAGCCGCCTCGACCAGCGAATGGCCGGCTGACGCCCTAATCAGCTGTTTTCTGATAGCCGGGTTGACAGGTTAGATAGAAACGGGTACAAATAGATTTCAGTACCAAAGTTCACTGTCAGGAGGAGCAAATGCAATTCATTGTGTTCTTGATCATCGGCGGTCTCGCGGGCGCCCTGGCCGGGCGGGTCGTCAGCGGCCATGGCTACGGAATTCTCATGGACATCGTTGTCGGCGTCGTCGGCGCGTTTATCGGCGGTTGGCTGTTGTCGACGATCCTCGGCGTAACCGGCGGTGGCCTGATCATTAGCTTCATCGCTGCGTTCGTCGGCGCGGTCATCCTGTTGTGGGTGGTCCGCCTCGTGACCGGCAACCGGGCGGCGGCCTGACGGCAGCCGCGGGCAACTAAAGGAGCGGGCGCCTCGAGCGCCCGCTCTTACTTTTCCCTCCCCTGCTGGGGAAGGGCGGGGTGGGCGCGATGCTTCAAGATATTCGCCCATGAGGGCTCGTCGGGGCTGCGGCGCCATCATCGGGATCGTCCTACTCGCGCTGCTGGCGACGGTTGGCTACACCGCCTACGCGGGAACGGCAGTCTACCGCCAGCTCGACAGCGGCCGCCAGCAGCTGGTTGCGGCGCAGGCCAGCATGACTGTGGCCGCCCGCTCCGCCGATCCCGGCCAACTGCAGGCGGTCGCCGCGCAGCTCAGGCAAGCCGAAGTGGACTTCACCGGAGCCGGTGAGCGATCCACCAACGACCCGGCGCTTCGCCTGGTGGCCGGTGTCTCCGCCGCCGGCCGCCAACTGGAAGCGACCAGGCACCTGGCGGGCATTGGCGCCGATATGAGCCGCGCAGGCGAGGAGGCGATGACGGTGGCGATCGAGGTCGCCGGGCTGAAGCAAAAATATGCGGGCAAGCCGCTGACCGCCGACGACCTGCAATTGCTGCTCCAGCAGGCGCAGGTCATCGCCCGGGACCTCAGCGTTTCGACGCAGGCGATCGGCCAGCAGCTCCGCGCCGCCCACGGGGAGCGCGCCCTCGTCACGACGACCGATCTGGTGGCCCCCCTCAAGCAGGCCTATGACGAGGTGGACCGGGCGCTGGCCGAGGCCGACACCGCCTTCTTGCGCTACCAGGACGTCAGGCAGGTGCTCTCAGACTTCCTCGGCGTGCGGCTGCCAGCCTAGGATGCCCTCGGTCCCCATTAGTCTGCTCTGCAGCGCGACCGGTTTGTAACGCTCATCGTCACAGAGGGACCGGATAATTTCGGCGATGGCCGCCGCCCGTAATGCCGCGCGCAAGGGCCGGCAGCGCTCCCAGGACCCGGCCGAGAGTCTGATCAATCTCAGCAATGAGCGACTGACCGGCCTGTTCCGCTGGACGCTGCTGATCTTCGCCGTCATCCTCAACAACCTCAATGCCGCATCGGGCTACGACGAGGGCCGGATCAACGCCATCCTGGCCGCCTGGGGCGTGGTCTGTCTGACCACCCTGTTGCTGCTCTTCCTGCATCGCCGCCCGGGGAAGGCGTTCTCCTACGCGACCACCGGCGTCGACATGCTGGTCGCGACCATGATCACGTATGCCTCGGGTGGCTACAACAGCCCGTTTGCCGTTCTCTTCTTCCTCGTCATCACGGTGTCCGCGCTGCGATTCGGCGCGGGCGGCTCGGTGCTCTGCGCCGCGCTCGTCGCCCTTCTCTACCTGACGGCCGGCGCGGTCGCGCCGCTGCAGCAGGGTACCTACCTCGCCACCATCGCCTTTGACCGGATCGTGATCCTGCAACGCCTCTTCCTGTTCGTGGTCGTCGCAGTGGTTGGGTCGGTGATGGCCCGGGCGGTCTCCGCCCACCAAGAGCTGGTGACGCGGCGGGACGTGGAAGCCAAGCTGATGACCGAGGTCAACATGGCCCTGGCCAACGCGATCGAAGCGAAAGACAGTTATACCCGTGGCCACTCGGAACGGTTGGCGAAGCTGGCCGGCGCCTGTGCCGAGCGGATGGGCCTCTCTCGCGACGAGGCCGCCGCCGTCCGGCTTGGCGCCATCCTCCATGACGTCGGCAAGATCGGGATCCCGGATCGTATTCTCCGCCAATCGATGGCGCTCACCGAAGACGAGATGGCCTGGATGCGGCGCCATCCGCAGATCGGCGCGGACATCATCGGTCCGGTCGAGGGCTTGCACCATGTCGCCCCGCTGATCCGGCACCACCACGAGAAATGGGACGGCTCCGGTTATCCCAAAGGCCTCAAGGCTGAGGAGATTCCGCTCGGCTCGCGCATCATCTCGGTGGCCGATGCCTTCGAGGCGATGGTGGCGGACCGCATCTACCGGCCGTCCCTGGGGTTGGCCAAGGCGCTCGAAGAGATCAAGACCGGCCGAGGCAGCCACTTCGACCCGCGGGTGGTCGACGCGTTCCTCGACCTGATCGCGACCGACACGGTGCACCTGCCGCTGCCCACGAAGGACCAGGGCCAGAAGCTGGTGCCCAACCGCCCAGACGAACCCGTGCAGACAGCAGCCTAGCTTTACCGCGCACGCTATTGTGTGCACACCATGGAAGTCTCGCCTGGCATTTTTCGTCTGGAGCTCCCCATGCCGTTCGAGCTGAGGCACGTGAATGTCTATCTCTTGCGCGACGGGGATCGTTTCACGCTGATCGATACCGGATTGCAAACCGACGAATCACGACAGGCGCTGAACCGGAAGCTGGCGGAACGAAAGGTCCCCGTCGACCGGATCAACCGGATTCTGATCACCCACATCCATCCGGACCACTTCGGCCTCGCCGGCGAGCTGCGTGAGCGTTCTGCGGCTGAGCTCGTCATTCATCGGTTGGAGGTCGCGCTGATGGAACCGCGCTACGCGCGCGCCGAAGACCTGGTCCATGACGTCGCGAAGTGGTTGAGCATGAACGGAGTGCCCGCGGAGGAGGCCGAGTTCGTCAAGAGCGCATCGATGGCGGCCCGTGAATACGTCTCGGTGGTCGAGCCGGACACGCTACTGGAGGGCGCGGAGCGGCTGCCCGTCGACGACAGTGAAATCGAAGTCATCTGGACGCCTGGGCATTCCCCGGGCCACTGCTGCTTCTACTGGCCCGCGCGCGGCGTGCTCTTTTCAGGGGACCACTTGCTGCCGAAGATCAGCCCGAATATTGGATTGCACCCACAGTCGGGAGCCGATCCCCTTGACGACTACATCCTTTCGCTGGAGCGCATTCGCCGGCTCGAGGTTGAGACCGTGCTGCCCGCCCATGGCGATCCCTTTTACGATCATCGAAGCCGGATCGGAGAAATCATCGAGCACCATGAGGCGCGCAAAGCGGCGTTGGTCCGCCTGGCTGGTGCTGGCGACAGGTCCGGCTGGCAGCTGGCGTCCGGGTTGTTCCAGGGCATCATGCAGCGCAACGTGTTCCAGCAGCGCCTGGCCCTCCAGGAGACGCTGGCCCATTGCCAGTCGCTCGCCGTCGAGGGCCGGCTCCACAAACACGTCAGCCGGGAACTGGTGACCTGGAGCGCCGCTTAGGGTCGCTGGCGCTCGGCCTCATCGACGAAATCCCGTACCAGCGGCAGCACGGTGGCAAATTGCTCGGAATGGAACTGGTGGCCAGCGGGATCGAGGATGCGCAGCCGGGCGTTCGGCAAGGCTTGTTGTAGCGCTTCGCCCTGCGACAGCGGCACCATCCGGTCCTGCCGGCCATGGAGGATCAGCACCGGTTGGTGAATCTCGTGGAGACGGTTGCAGACGTTGTGCCGCTTAACGGCCTGATCCTGGCGGACGATCGCGTGCAATGGCATTTTCCCGAAGTGTTTCGCGTCCTCTTCGACCCAGTCGGGATGGTCGGTGATGAAGCGGGCGTCGTAGAGGTTCGCGTAGCGGCGGAGCGGGCCCTCGACAGGCGGCGGCTTCTCGCCGGCCGTGGCGGGGCGCTCGCCGCCGCAGTGGGTGGCGCCGAGGATCAAGCTGCGAACGGCGTCGGGATGGTCGAGGGCGAGCTGCTGCAAAATCATTCCGCCCATCGAAAGCCCGAACCAATGCGCCGAGGTCTCGCCGGCATCACGCAGCACCGCCAGGGCATCCTCCGCCATCAACGGTGTGCTATAGGGAGTGTCGGGCTTGTCCGAACCGCCGGTACCGCGGTTGTCGAGTGCAATCACCTTGAACCGCGGCTTAAGCGCCGGGATGTATCGCCACCAGGCCCCTTCGATCGTCGAGGTCCTGCCACCGACCAGCACCAGCGGTGGACCGCTTCCCTCCACGATGTAGTGCAGGCGGGTACCGTCCGCGGCGGTGGCGATCATTTCCGCATTAGCATGAGCTTGGACATGGCAGGGGCGTCGTCACCCAGCAGCAGTTCTGTTCCGGAGCCCGCGTGGCGCGCGCTGCGCGGCCTGGATCCGCAGCTGGAGGACCAGATCGTGACGCTGGCGACCTGCCTAGCGCTGGCGGAGCAGCGGTTCCAGCTGCTCTTCGAGGACGTGCTGCCGCGCTTTGCCGAGACGCCGGATGACCTCACCGGTGAAGCCGATGTCCTCGCCGACGCGCACCACGCGCTGACTTTGCTCCAGGAGAGCCTGCACGCGACCTCGCGGCGGATGCTCGACGTGCTCGACCGGGTCAGCCGCGAGCTCGGCGAGTAAGCGCTAGAGACCCTGGCGGTCGAGCCGCTCCCACGGCGGGTGTTCACTGCCCAGCTCGCGTTTGATGTCGGTCGCGCGCTCGACGATGTCGACGCTGTGCTCGTCGGGCTGCGGGGGTTGCACCTGCCAGGGCGCGGGGTCGTACTGGGAGTGGTGGACCGGCGGGCGAAAGCCCCATGCCCGGCGCGGCATCACGCCCGCGGCCTGCCGCAGCACGAGAGGTTCGGCCAGCGGCGCGTCGTACTGCAGCTCGCCGGCGCCGGGGCGCAGCGCCATGACCAACCCGGTGGCGATCATCGCCACCGTCCAGCCCCCCATGATGATGATCGACCAATCGACCAGGCTCATCGACTCGCCATTGTAGGCTGCGCGACTTTCGTCTTCGGCGCCTGCACCACCAGGACTCAGTTTAGGGGCGAGCCAAGGCCTAAACTGAACAACAGACCCCGCCAAAAGGAGGAGCAGATGGCCACCGCCACCGCGACGTCGCTCAGCAAACTCGAGTCGATCCTCGGAAATGACGCCCAGCACTTGCTCGAGCACGAGTGCAAGACGATCCCGAAGTCGCAGCTCCACCTCCCTGGGCCGGACTTCATCACGCGGATCTTCTCGACCAGTGATCGTCCGACGCGTGTGCTGCGCAGCCTGGAGTCGCTCTTCGACCACGGCCGTCTCGCGGGCACGGGCTATCTCTCGATCCTGCCGGTCGACCAGGGCATCGAGCACTCGGCCGGGGCGTCCTTCGCCGCGAACCCGGCGTACTTCGACGGCGAGAAGATCGTCGAGCTGGCGATCGAGGGCGGCTGCAACGCGGTGGCGTCGACGTTCGGCGTGCTCGGTTCGGTCGCGCGCAAGTACGCGCACAAGATCCCCTTCATCTGCAAGATCAATCACAACGAGCTGCTCACGTATCCCAATAAATACGATCAGATTCGCTTCGGGACCGTAAAAGAAGCCTGGGAGCTCGGGGCGGTCGCGCTCGGTGCCACGATTTACTTCGGGTCGGCAGAGTCTGACCGGCAAATCCAGGAGATCTCGGCCGCCTTTCACGAGGCGCACGAGCTCGGCATGGCCACCGTGCTCTGGTGCTACGTCCGTAACAACGCCTTCACTAAGGATGGCGTCAATTACGAATTGGCGGCCGATCTCACCGGGCAGGCGAACCACATGGGGGTCACGATCGAAGCCGACATCATCAAGCAGAAGCTGCCCGAGACGAATCGGGGTTTCGAGGTCCTGAAGTTCGGCAAGACGGCCAAGGCGGTCTACGACAAGCTGACGACGGATCATCCGATCGACCTGACGCGCTACCAGGTCGCGAACTGCTACATGGGCCGCAGTGGCCTCATCAATTCGGGTGGCGCCTCCTCAGGAGAGAGCGATCTGAAGGAAGCGGTCAAGACGGCCGTGATCAACAAGCGCGCGGGAGGCACCGGCCTCATTACGGGGCGCAAGGCCTTCATGCGGCCGATGAGCGAGGGCATTCAGCTGCTGAATGCCGTGCAAGACGTCTACCTGATGGAGGAGGTCACGGTCGCCTAACCGGCCGGCGGCGGCGATACAATCCGCCCATGGCAGCCCCCCGTCTTCGCGCGACTGATTCGGGCCAGGTCTACAACATCGATCTTCCCGAATTGAAAGTCACGCGTG
>DATBYO010000003.1:0-12333 GCA_036513655.1 Candidatus Dormiibacterota bacterium
GGATAGCCGTCGGTTTCCCGGACCCATGCCTCGAATGGATTGCCGTTCGCGTCCTTCGCCTTCACGTGCCACGCCTTCCCCTGGGCGAGCGTGTCTTCGCCGAGTAGGGTGGCGCCCGTTCCCTTGAACAAGGAGCTCGGATTGGATGAGCTCGCGCTGGACGTCACGACCCACCGCGGATTGTCGGGCGACAGCGCGTACTCCTTGCCACCGATGATGATCGTCTCGAACTTCAGGGGTTGGCCACTGACCGTCGTCAGCATCGTGAACCTCATCGCTTGCTGTGGCTTGACGACAAGCCACCCATCGCCGGTCGCGTCGAATGTGGTGTTGCCGGTGACCACGTGGGCCACCAGCGCGAAGTGGGCGTCCTTGACGGTGGCCGTGTACGGCTTGTTGAGGATCTCCTGCGCCGTGGGCGCGCTTGCCCCTGAGGTGTTGCTCGCGCAGGCGGCGGCGACGAGCGTCGCCAACAGAGGCACGAGCCCCTTGAGCGCCTTCACGACGCCCATCGTAACGACCACCGGTGATCCCGCGATCACCGCGTGGTAACGATGCTGGGGTTAGGCCGAAAAGGTAGGCTCGGCCTCGTCGGCGGGCAGGCTATCCGTGGGGAGGCGCGGGGGCGCGATGACCTCCTGGATGGTAAAGACCGTCTCGATCAGTTCGGCCGTGCGCGTCCCGGATTGGAGTCGCTCGATCAGCCGCGGCCTGAGGCGGGCCACGTCCTCGAGACAATCGCGTAGCTGAGCTAAGGCCGGCTCATAGCCATCGGGTACGGTGAGCACGCCGTCGAGATTCAATTCCTCCAGCTGGCCGAGCAGGCGATCTGTCAGCCGGCGCGGTTCGGCCAGCCTGGCCAGCCGGCGCTGCTGGTCGCGTCGCTCCGCAGCCCGGATTTCGCGATTCGCGCTTCCCAATGGTCCGATCACGTCGTTGCTCCCCTCCAACAGGTGGCATAAAGCCCGGCTCTCTTGTAGCACCCATCTTGTCATTACTGTCAATTTGCCAACACGGACCGCAATCGGCGACGCAAAAATCAATCCGTTGAGGACGGAAATATCCAACGGGTCGGCGAGCCGGTGAAGTCGGATTCCATGAGACCGAACGCCCACGCCGGCGCAACCCGAAAGCAGGCATTCGTGGTGGGGTTGAAGAAGTCGACCGAATAGTCCGTCTCGTACTTCTCGTTGATCGCGGCCACGAACCCGGCGATGGCGGCCAGATCCTGGATCAGCTCGGCCCTGCCCTCGACGATGATGGGCTCATAGGGATTATCGGTGGTGATCGCGCACGCAGGGTTGGTGGCGAGGTTGCGGGCCTTGCGGGATCCTCGGCTCGAGCTGAACCAAACGGCGTCATTCAGCCACACGCCCCACACGGGCATCACGTGCGGCCGTCCGTCCGGCCGATTGGTCGCGAGCCAGTAGTCATGCGATCGCTGGAGGCGCTCAACCGCCCAGGACCATGGTAGGAGTCCCGTCCCCTGCGTGGCCTCCAGCGTCCCGTATCCGGGCATGTAGGGCCGGGCCCCAATCGGCTCCGTCATGTGCTGCAAGCTCCCCGCTAGCTCCAGGCCAGCTGGCCGCGCTCTTTCCAGTATTGCTCGGCGGGCTCGGCCAGGCTCGTCAACTCAGCCAGCTCCTGCGCGCGCAGCTGGAGGGTCGCGGCCATCGCGTTGCTCTGGAGTTGCTCGACGGTCACGGCCCCGGAGAGGACGACGTCCACCCACGGATTGGCGAGGGCCGCCGCCATTGCGGCCCGGTCCTTGGCCGCGAGCCGGCCGTTCGCCAGCGCTTCCTTGATGATCACGCCCCACCCGGCGTCGTGCGCGTCGGCCAGCGCCGGACCGGCCGACGGTTCCAGGACGTTCCAGGTCGCCTGCACCGACTGAAAGGGGTTGACGCCGTCGACCTCGACCTCCAGCGCCCGGCGGATCACCTCTGCTTGCTGCGGACCGCTGACCGACAGGCCGATCACGAGCCCGTCAGCTCGCAATCTGGCCAGCTCCTCCAGCACGTCGCGGTTGTCGAGGACGCCACTTTCCAGCGTCGCCGAGTGGATCTGATAAAGGTCGAGGTAGTCGCCGAGGAGCGCGCGGCTCTCCGCGATCTGCCGTCGCAACGCCGCCAGGGAGTGGTCCTTTACCTCGTGCACGCGGGCGTCGACCTGCCAGTCACCGACGTAGGTGTAGCCCCATTTCGATCCCACGGTGACCGCCCTTGGTGGGAGCGCGCGCTCGCGGAGCCAGGACGCGAGGAAGCGCTCCGCAAATCCGTAGGAGCGGGCGGCGTCGAAGTAGCGGATACCGGCGTCATAGGCGGCGCTCAGGACCTCGTGCGACCGGCGCTCCAGCGCCGCCACGCTTCGATCGGCACCCAGGTCCTTATCCCGATCGAGGGTGATGTAACCGGGGCGGCCCAGGGCCGCCAGGCCAAGCCCGATCGGTGTCACCCGCAGCCCGGTGGAGCCGAGCGGGCGCAGCTCCATCCCAGAAGCTACGGCTGCTCGAGGATCCGTGCCTTTTCCTTTTCGAACTCGGCTTCGGAGAGCACGCCCGACTCCTTCAACTCACTGATCTCTCGTAACAGCTCGTAGCGATCGCGGGCGGAGGGCGCCGCCGTCGACGGGTCCAACCCGGCGGATCGCTTCGCATAACTGACCGCGGCGGCGATGTCCGAGCTGACAAGCTGACCGTTGATGTGAGCCGGAAAGGAGGCGTGCCGGCCATCGCGGATATCGACCACGATGGTCGCGAACCCGATCAAGTGCTTGTGCAGCGCGACACTGAGCACGTCGGTGAGCGGGAGACTGAGGGTGGTGCGGCCCGTGAGGTCGCTAGGACAGAACAGCCGCCGGGTCGTGAGGACCAGCGATTTGAGGGAGAGGCCCCAGTCCTTTGCCGTCCGAACCAAGAACTCGTCGTCATCGAGGCGTGTTCCGTCGGGCAGTTCCGCGTCGGTCATCGACATTTTGAGTGGGAAGGCGGGCTGCAGGCGCGCAAACGCGTCAGCGCGGCGCGCTTCGCGGATAGGGTTGTTGGCCACTAGGGCGACACCTTTTCCATCTCGCGCGCCCCCAGTGCCGCGGCCGCCACCGCCTCGAGGTCGCTGTCGATCGACGCCTCGACGGCGGCGATCACCGCCCCTTCGACGAAGGGCGCGTTGCTGAGCAGCACCCGGCCGTTCCCGTCGGAGAGTTGCTCGATCGCCATCTGCGTGCTGAGCACGGCGCTGCCGAGGTCGACGAGGATCAGCACGCCGTCCGCACCGCGGACCTCTTCGATCGCGGCCAGGATGGCGGTGGCATCGGTGCCCAGGCGTCCATCCGCGGTCCCGCCGGCGACCGAGATCTTTACCTTGCCCTGGGTCATCTGCGCCGCGAGTTCGCGCACGCCTTCGGCGAGCTGGCGGCTATGCGAGACGAGCACCAGGCTAACCGTGCCCATAGGCCCTCGCGAGGATCTCGATCGGGTGGGCGGACGTCGCGCCGGCTCCATGCTCGACCTGCATCCGGCACGTCTCGCAGTCGGCCAGCACTTGATCACTGCCGGCGGCCTTGACGGCTTCGAAGAGGCGGCTGCCGATCTTCATCGAGAGGTCGTACTTCTCGACCTTGACGCCGAACGTCCCCGAGATGCCACAGCACCCCTCGTCGACCTCCTCGAGCTTGACGCCGGGAATCAGCCGCAGCAGGCGCATCGCCGGGTAGCCGATCCCGTGGGACTTCAGATGGCAGGGCGCGTGATACAGCAGGCGCATTGGCACAGTCTCGAAGTTGAGGTCCAGCTCGCCGGCCTCGTGCAACATCCACAGGTACTCCATGATGTCGTAGGTTTTCGCGCCGAGGCGCTCGGAGTCGGGGATGTCCAGCAGGTGGCCATAGTCGTGCTTCAACATCAGTCCGCAGGAGGTGGAGCTGGCGACGATGTCCATCTCCTCAGCGATCGGGGTCAGATGCCTGACATTCTCGTGGCCATACCGGCGAGCGAGGTCCATGTTCGAGTTGACCACCGCGGGGATCCCGCAGCACTGCTGACGCGGGACGACCACCTCGATGCCATTGCGCTCGAGCACGGCGACCGCCCGCTCACCGAGACGCCGGTCGTTGTAGTTGACCCAGCAGCCGTAGAAGTACGCGACCTTTCGGCGAGGTTTGACGGGTCGGGCGTGGCGCTTGAACCATCGCTCGAAGGTCAGCCACTGGTACTTTGGCAGCGGCCGCCGCCGGTGGATCCCCACGAATCTTTCCATCAGGAGGCGGAACAATGGGTTGCTATTCCCGAAATTCGCCAGCGGGGCGGTCAGGCTGCCGAACCTTCCGAGCAGCCTCGTATGCCCGAGCAGCCAATCGCGCAGCGTCCGTCCTTTTTCGCGCGCGCCCTTGTTTTGGGCGCGCCGGATGTATTCCTGAATGCTGACCTGCGATGGGCAGGTGACCTCACAGAGCTTGCATCCGGAGCAGAGGTCGAGTCCGGGAGTGACGGCCGCCTCCTGGGGTGAGCGAAACCGTTCCATGTCCGGACCGAGGGCTTTGGGCCCGCGGAAGATGTCGGTAGAGCGGGCAACCGGACACACGGTGTTGCACGCGGTGCACTTGGTGCAGGCCTCGACGGAGGCCTCCTCTTCGACCGTGTCGGTAACGGGCTCGAACTCTTCGGTGATCATGCGGCGAGCGCCTCCTTCGCGGCGCGATATCCGGTGGCGATCGCCATCCCGCCTCGCGACTTCGTCCCCGATGGATCGTATCCTGCCATCGCACCTCCGGCGATAAACACGTTGCGGGCGAGCGGCTTGCCGTTTTCGTCGGCCGGCTGGAGCCGGTCCGTGAGCGCATAGCCGATCTGCTCGAACGGCTGTGAGGCAAACAACGACTCCGCAGCGCGATCGGTCGGCACCTTGTGCCAGGCGACCGGCTGGTGAAAGAAGGGATCGCGCACCGTGTGAACGCCGGCGCGGAGCGCGCCGTCCACCCAGTCTTCCAGGGCCAATACATAGGATGCAGCTTCAACCGGAAGCTCGTGGCCCGCCGCCTTGAGGAGGATGCTCCGGCAGCGGCCGTCCGTGACGTCGGCGGCGTGCGCCGGCGCTGCCCAGATGATTTCGATGCCGCCTTCCTGGAGGTGCTTGCGAAGCCGGTCGAAGAGCCGGAGCGCGATGACGGACGGCGGAATGGTCGGAATCTCGAAAACTGGATGTCCGACGGACCGCTGAAAGGCGGCGAATGTCTCGTTCGGGGTCGTCAGCCCGAGCACCCCCGGCATACCTACGCGTGCCCCGTCCCCGATGAGCTTGTCCCGCAACTGGCCGGCAACCGCATCCCTGAAGGTCGCATCCTCGAAGCTGCGGGCCAGGTCGATGGAGGTGAAGAGGCGATCGGGGCCGTACCCGGGGGCGGTGACTCGAACCGCGGACACCTCGCCGGCCTTCCACTGTTGTTTGAGATTGGATGCGGCGAGCTCTGGCGCGAAGTCCTGGTACCCCACAAAGCCGCAGAGGACGATCGGCTCGGGCCGGCGGAGATCCCCCGCGGTCATGCTCGCGGGAGCGAGACAGCTTGGCTTGGGTGCGCCAGTGGCGGTGGGCAGGAGGAAGTTGCGGTTCAGGCTTCCTTCCCAGGCGAGGCCTGCGTCTTTGAACCATTCCAGCATGAGCGATGTGCCGTCCTCGACGGCTTTCATGCCGGCGCGCGCATACGGATGGCCGGGTTGTTTGGCGATCAGCTGAGCCAGCCCCTTGGCCGGATCGTCGATCGGGTCAGCCGCTGTGGCCGTCGGATAGCCAAGCACGTCGACCGTGGCAAACACAAAGTACAGAGATGAGAGGCCCGGCCACACGAGGACCACCCGGCGTCCCGATTGCTGCACGGTTCGGGCGGCGGCCAGCGCGGCGAGGCCGGAGCCGATCACCGCGACGTCGGTCTTCATCGCTGACCTGCGATCTCAGCGGGGGTACGGCCCCCACCCTGACCCTCCCCCGCAAGCGGGGGAGGGAGATTTTCGCCGGGCTCAGGGATCTCACTGAGTTGGCGGTCGACGTTGAACAATTCCATGTGGAGCCCGGTGGTGATCTGCATATTGCGCAGCTGGCTGCCCCAGAAGACGTGGCGAACGCCGCGCCATCGTGTCTCGAGGAAGTCGGCCATCGCCCGCGTCGCGCTCGGCCCATCGACGTCACGATCGGTGACCAGCCGCGCTGCGAGTCGATAGGAGCAGATTGCCGCCTGGCACGGGCCCATCCCGGAGCGGGTGCGGCGGCGGACATCTTCAAGGTCACGGACGGCCGGGTCCTTGAACCAGGGTGCCGCGTCCTGCGGCCGCACCAGCTCGCATTCGCACAGCAGCGGTTGCAGCGGCGATTCGTCACCGTGCGGCTTGGGGACACCGAGCCTGGAGGGCCGATGGCGCAACTGGTCGAGGGGTTCCTCTCGATCGTTGAGAGCCACCTCGGCGGTGGTGCACGGCGTGCCCACACCGAGTTGGCGAGCGGCAACGTCCACGACCCGCTCCGCCATCAGGCGATAGGTCGTCACTTTGCCGCCAACGATCGAGGTGAAGCCCTTGATGCCGTCGCGCTGTTGATGGTCGATCACCGCGAAGTTGCGGCTCATCTCACGGCCCTCGGCTTCCGCGCCGAGGTCATAAAGCGGGCGGACTCCCGCGTAGGCGCGCATGGCGCGCGCGGTCGTCACGCCGTCGAGCATCATGGCGCCTTCCTCGATCATCCGTCGCACTTCGTCCCATTCGATCGGCAACGTTTCCGGATCGGGCACCTTCGCCGAGGTGGTCCCCAGGATCGAGACGCTCAGCCCGGGAACGACGATGTCACCGTCCCCGGGCTTGTGGCAGCGATTGATCGCCGCGTAGGCCAGCCGGCGGGACAGCACCACCATGGTGCCCTTGACCGGCACCACCTTGACCTCCACCCCGAGCAGGCGGGCGACCAGCCCGGCCCAGGCACCGGTGGCATTGATCACCGCCTGGCAGGCAATCGTTCCTTCTTCATTCGTCTTCGAGTCGCGAATTCGCACGCCCGTCACCTGGTCCCCGTCGCGGAGAAACCCGCTGACCTCGGTGTGGGTCATCACCCGGGCGCCTCGGCGTCGCGCGGATTCGACGTTTCCAACGACCAGGAAGAACGGGTCGAGGTGTCCATCCTCCGGCACCCAGAACACGGTGCGCACCTGCTTCGAGAGAGCCGGCTCGCGCCGGCGCGCCTCCTCGATCGAAATTCGTTCGCAGGTGATGCCGGTTCGGCGGCAGCCTTCGACGAACCTCGGCTCCCACTCGCGGTCTTCCTCGGTGACCGAGACGAAATACCCGCCCGTATCCTCGACCACGCTGCGCGCGATCCGGCGCAGGATGCGGCCTTCCTCGACACACTCGATGGCGGCCTGTTCGTCGTTGACGCAGTACCGCCCCCCGGAGTGGAGGAGGCCGTGCGACCGGCCCGTCGTCCCGGATGCCAGGTCGCCCTTCTCGACCAGGATGGCATCGATGCCACGCAGGGCCAGGTCGCGGAGCACCCCGGCTCCCGTCGAGCCACCCCCGATGACGACAACCCCCGTGCTGGTGTCAGGCATTCAGAAGAAAGGGGAAAGGACCGATGCGGCCCTTTCCCCTCATCCTAACTGGCCTTCTAAGACTTTGTGCCAGCCCCGACCGCTTCGCGCGCCGGTTCCTTCTCGACCCAGCCGAGCGTCCGTTCGACCGCCTTCTTCCAGCCAGCAAGTCCCGCCTTGCGCTGCGCCTCGGTCGACTTCGGCTCGAAGACCTTGTCGACCTGCCAGTTCTTGCGCAGCTCGTCCAGCGTGCTCCAGAAGCCGGTGGCCAGCCCGGCGCCATAGGCAGCGCCCAATGACGTCGTCTCCTGTACCTGAGGACGAATGACCTTGACGCCCAGGATGTCCGCCTGCAGCTGCATCAGGAAATCGTTCTTGACCGCCCCGCCGTCCACCTTGAGGGTGGTCAGCTTGACGCCCGAGTCGGCCTCCATGGCATCCGCGACTTCCTTGGTCTGGTAGCAGATCGCCTCCAGGGTCGCCCGCACAATGTGGGCCCTGGTGACGTAACGGGTCAGCCCGACGATCGCACCACGCGCGTACATGTCCCAATGCGGTGCGAACAGCCCGGAGAACGCCGGGACGAAGTAGATGCCGCCGGCATCCTCGACCGACTTGGCGATGGCCTCAGTCTCCGAGGCATCCTTGATCAGCCCCAGGTTGTCGCGCAGCCACTGGATGGCCGCGCCCGTGATCGCGATCGAGCCTTCCAGCGCGTAGACGCACTTGCCAGCCTCAAGGCCGTAACCAGCCGTGGTCAGCAAGCCGCTCTTCGACGGAACCGGCGAGGTACCGGTGTTGAGCAGCATGAAGTTACCGGTGCCATAGGTGTTCTTGGCCTCGCCCGGGGAGTAACAGGTTTGCCCGAAAAGGGCCGCCTGCTGGTCGCCGAGGTCCGCGCACACCGGTACGACGCCGCCCACGGGGCCATTGGCCTTCGTCTGGCCGTAAAGCTTCTTGTCGCTTGACGGCCGGATCTGGGGCAGCATGGCCCGCGGGACCTTGATCTTGCCGAGCAGCTCCGCGTCCCAGTCCAGCGTCTTGAGGTCCATCAGCATAGTGCGCGAGGCGTTGCTGTAGTCGGTGACGTGCGCCCCACCCTCGGGCCCGCCCGTGAGCCACCAGATGACCCAGGTATCGATGTTGCCGAACAGCAGGTCGCCGCGCTCGGCCGACGCCCTGGCGCCCGAGACATTGTCGAGGATCCACTGGATCTTCGGTCCTGAGAAATAGGTGGCGACGACGAGACCGGTCTTACTCTTGACGAGTGGCTCGACGCCGTCGTTGATCAGCTTCTGACAGATGTCGATGGTGCGGGTGTCCTGCCAGACGATGGCGTTGTGGACCGGCTTGCCGGTCTTCTTCTCCCAGACCACCGTGGTCTCGCGCTGGTTGGTGACGCCGATGCCCGAGATCTCGTCGGCCTTGATCCCGCCCTTCTGCATCGAGCCTTTGATCACGCGCTGCGTCTTCTCCCAGATTTCCATCGCGTTGTGCTCGACCCATCCGGGCTTGGGATAGATCTGCTCGTGCTCGAGGTAATCGGTCGACACGACCTTGCCATCGTGGCTGAACACCATGAAACGCGTCCCTGTGGTGCCCTGGTCGACGGCTGCCGCGTACTTCTTTTCCGCCATTCCATCCTCCTTACGTCGTCGTTTTTGCTTGCTGGGGTAGCGCCGCCAGGCTGTCGCTCAACGCCCGAAGCATCAGGTAAGACGAGGTCGCGCCCGGGTCCTGGTGACCGATGCTGCGATCGCCGAGGTAGCTGGCGCGTCCCTTCAGCGCCTTGAGCGGAGTCGTCGCGAGCATCCCTTTCTCGGCCGCATCTGCCGCCGCGGCCAGCGCCGCTTCCAGCGTCGCTCCGTTATCCAGGGATTGCTTGGCCCGCTCGATCGCGGGAGTTAGTGCGTCGACCATCGTCTTGTCGTTGGGGTTCGCCTTGCCCCGCTCCACCACACCCTTCAGGCCTGCCTCCAGCGCGCCGACGAGATTCCGATCGGAGACCTCCGACTTTCCATCCAGCGCAGCGCCGGCTCGCAGGAAAAAGGTGCCGTACAGCGGCCCGCCAGCGCCGCCCACCGAACCCACCAGGGCCATCCCCGTGGTCTTGAGCAGTGTCCCGACGTCCTTGTCGCGGACCGGGGCGAGCTTGACCAGCACGGTCTGGAAGCCCCGGTCCATATTGATCCCGTGATCGCCGTCGCCGATGGCGGCGTCCAGGCCGGTCAGGTATTGCTTCTGCTCGGCCACGATGCCGGCGTAGCGCTCCAGCCAGTCATAGATCTGCGCGCTGGTCACCGCCATTTCCAGTGTTAGACCTTCCAGCGAAGGGCCGGGGTGTGTACCGGCGCGTCCCAGAATTTCGTCGTTTCGCCGTCGAGCTTGAGCAGCGTGACCGAGGTGCCGGCCATCTCCAGCGAAGTGATGTAGTTACCCACAAGCGAGCGCGTCACCTTGATGCCCTTACCGGTCAGGTACCGGTGGACCGCGTTGAAGACGACGTAGAGCTCGATCAGCGGTGTGCCGCCCATGCCGTTGACGAACGCGAGGACCTCATCGCCGCTCTTGTAGGGGATGTCGTTGACGACGGCCATGGTCAGGATCTCCGCGATCTCGTCGGCCGACTTCAGCTTGGTCCGTTCCCTTCCGGGCTCGCCATGGATGCCGATGCCGAGTTCCATCTCATCGTCGGCGATCTCGAACGTCACCTTGCCCGCCGCCGGCACGATGCACGAGGTGAGCGCCATGCCCATGCTGCGCCCGTTCGCGTTCACTTTCTTCGCCAGCGCCGTCACTGTCTCGAGGTCCGCGCCGGCCTCGGCGGCACCGCCGGCGATCTTTTCCAGCAGCACGGTGACACCCACGCCACGACGCCCGGCCGTGTAGAGGCTGTCCTGGACCGCTACGTCGTCGTTCGTGATGACCGCGTTCACTTTGGCGCCCTCTCCACGCGCCAGCTCCGCCGCCATCTCGAAGTTCATAATGTCGCCGGTGTAGTTCTTGACGATGTGCAGGACGCCGGCCCCGCCATCGACCGCCGCGGTCGCCCGCGCCATCTGGTCAGGCGTCGGCGAGGTGAACACCGCACCGGGACACGCCGCATCGAGCATGCCGAGCCCAACGTAGCCGCCGTGCAGGGGTTCGTGGCCGCTGCCACCGCCGGAGACAAGCCCCACCTTGCCTTTCCGCGGAGCATCCTTGCGGATGATCACGTTCGGGTCGTACTCCACCCGGATCAGGTCGGCGTGCGCCGCGGCCATCCCGGCCATGGCGTCCTTGACCTCGGTCTCCGGCGTGTTGATCAACTTCTTGAGTCTGGTCGTTACTGCTGCTTCTGCCATCGTTACCTCCTCTTACTTACCGGCCGGCAACACGCGTCGGAACATGAATTGTCCGAGTCCTTTCCCCATCAACAGTCCCAGCCCGATGGCCAGCAGGTTGAGCCCCAGCCTCCCAGCGTTGAAGGGCGGCGTCAGCAGGGCGAGCAGCACGGCCCCGACGGCCAGGCCGCTACCGCCGATCAGCAGGATGCGATTCAGCCGCTGCACGGGTGTGCGAGCCGCCCGAGGGCGGGGCGAGGGTTCGATCCCTCGCCCGCCCGGGGCCTTACCGAGTTGTCGCTTGAGCCGCCGAGACACGTTCTCCTAGGCCCTTGCCCGCGTTGTTTCCGGTACCGCAGCGGTGTCGGGACCAACGGGAGCCGGCAGGTGTTGATGGATGAAGAAGTCGTAGATCCACGCGCCGAGAGGCCCGCCAATGAGCGGCATCCCGGTCGTAATCCAGAGGTTGAAGTTCTGGCCCGGGATCGCGTTCGAGCCGTACCCGATGAACAGCCCCCAGATCCGCGGCCCGAGGTCACGCGCGGGGTTCAGGGACGCCATCTCGATCGGGGCGAATAACCCCACCAGGGCGGCCACGACGAAACCGATCGCGATCGGCGCCAGGTTGGCCGCCGACGGCATACGGTCCTCAACGATGCCGAGAATGCAGATCACCAGGATCGCGGTGATCACGATCTCGGTTCCGGCGCCCCGCCACCAGGGATCCTGCGTCAGGTAATCGGGCCCGCCCGTGAGCGCCGGATGGCCCGCCCATCCGACGAGCCCCGGGTGGGGCCAGTTCGCCCAGAAGATGAGCCCGCTGTTCACGCCGTTATCGGCGCCGCGCGAGATCTTGTTGACACTCTCGTAGGCGACGATGATCCCGTTCCAAACGAAGGAAACGGCCACGGCTGCCGCGAACGCCCCAACGAGCTGGGCGGCGATGTACCCCGGGACTTTCGACCATGGGAAACCGCGGCGCCAGGCGAGGGCCAGCGTAACGGCCGGGTTCAGATGCGCGCCGGAAACCGCGCCGCACGAGTAGATGGCGAGGGTGACCGCGAACCCCCAGAAAAATCCCGCCGCCAGCAGGCCGGCCTTGAAGCCGTTCCCGCCGGCGCCCGCGACCGCGAAGGCGACGAAGCTGTCGCCGAGGAAAACCAGAACGAATGTTCCCAGCGCGTCGGCCAGGTATTTCTTAGTCCAGCTTTCGGATACCGCCATTCTTTCCTCCTCCCTTCTTTTGACTAGAAGTCGCGCAATGACGCCTGCACGATGGTCTCGCCCCTGCTTGCACCTCCTTTGGCGGGCGTGTGCAAGAAAAAAGTCCTAACCTGCACGCTCCATTCGGAGCGCATAGGTCAGGACTTTTCCCTTCATGTCCCGCCAGTCGCTGCAGGCTTGTTCATAACACACGAATGAAGATGTGTCAATCTCCAATCAGGGCGTC
>DATBYO010000004.1:0-26057 GCA_036513655.1 Candidatus Dormiibacterota bacterium
ACGGGCCTCACAGCATTGAAAGCCAAGTAATTTAGACCCCGACTCGAGCGCTTTCGACCGTGTGGCCCACAGGCCCACGGTTTTTTGTTGTTCAGCGCAATTCATCGAGGAGTTCAGATCATGGCGATTCACAAAAGCGAATTGAATACCGCGGCGGTCGAGGTCGAGGGTATCTCGAAGCGCTTCGGGGAGGCCGGCCGTCCGCATCGGCTGATGCCCTGGCGGAAGGCGAAGAAGCCAAAGTTGGCGCTCGACCAGGTGTCACTGCACGTGGAGAGCGGGCGCATCACCGGAATCCTGGGAGCCAACGGCAGCGGAAAGTCGACGCTGATCCGGATCCTGGCGACATTGCTGACGCCGGACGCGGGGACCGCATCGGTCTTCGGCTACGACGTCGTGTCGCAGCCCGACGATGTCCGCCGCCACATCAACCGCGTCTCGGTCGAGGCGTCCTTCTTCAAAGAGATGAGCCCCTGGGAGAACATGCTCTATGCCGCGCGCCTCTACGGCAGCGGCGGTGAGGGTACCCGGGCTCGGGTGGAGTCGATGCTGGAGCGACTCGGCTTGCCGCTTGACACGCTCGACAAGCCGATGAAACAGCTGTCGCGTGGGCAGCAGCAGAAAGTCGCCATCGCCCGCAGCTTCCTGACAACGCCCTCGCTCCTGCTGATGGATGAGCCGACCACCGGGCTGGATCCGCGCTCCAAGCGCGAGGTCCAGGACCTGGTGAGGTCGATCCGGAGGGACCGGGCCGCCACCGTCCTGCTCTGTACCCATGACCTGCAGGAGGCCGAGGTGCTGTGCGACCGCGTGGTGGTCATCGACCAGGGCCGGGTACTGGCGGACGGCACCCCCGCCGAGCTGATCCGCATGCACGCCGGCACGACCGACGGCAGCCTGGAGGATGCCTTCATGCAGCTGACCGGGAAGCGGCTCGAGGAAGACGAGGAGGAGAAAGAAGAATGACGGGCAATACCCTTCGCTGGGAGCTGAACGCGTTCGTCGGCTTCATCGAGAGGCAGAAGAACCTCTACCGGCGCTACTGGGCGTGGGAGGCGGTCTGGCTTCTTTACAACCTGGTCAGTGTGCTCAGCATCGGTTACCTCGCCGCCGGCCTGTCGACACTGGGCCTCGATCAGGGGCAGGCGAACCTGCATCAAACGCAGCTGTACCTGTTGGTGGGGGCGCTGCTGTGGACCTACCTCTCGCTGGTGTTCTTCGAAATCGCCTTCGCCATCACCTGGGAACGCTGGGAAGGGACGATCGAGTACACGTTCATGGCACCGATCAAGCGGCTGACCCACCTGCTGGGTGTGTCCGCCGCCTCATTGCTTTACGGCATCGCCCGCACGGCGGTGATCGGCATCGCCCTGATCTTCCTCTTCAAGCTCGATCTATCGCACGCCAACTGGCTGACGGCGCTGGCGATCTTCGCGGCCGCGACGCTGCCGCTGCTGGGCCTGGGGATCTTTACCTCGATCCTGCCGTTGCTTTCTCCCGAGAAGGGTGAGCAGATGGCCTTTGCGGTCCAGGGTGTCCTGCTGCTGATCTCGGGCGTCTACTACCCGATCACGGTGCTGCCGGGCCCACTTCGCCTGGCCGGCATGATCTCCCCTCTGACCTACACGCTGGATGGTGTTCGGGAGGCGCTCTTGCGCGGACTGTCGCTCGCCGGCGCCCTGCCGGCCATCGGCATCCTGCTGGCGATGGGTGTCATCCTGGTGCCCGCCTCCGTCTGGTGCTTCGCCCGGGCGGAAAAGCGGGCCAAGCGGCTGGGGCTGCTCAAGCGGAGCGGCTAAATGATCTGATCCTTTGCCCGCATGATGATCCTGCGATCATTCGATTGCGGTGAAGGGGCTAGCCGCTCGGCTCGGAGCGCAGCAACGGCGGAATCTGGCCATCACGCTCGCCATGGCCCTGGTGCTGGCCACCGTGGTCGGGTTGATCGCGTTCCAGCTGCTGCGGCCGCTGCCGACCATTGCGGCGACGACGTTCCTGCCCGCGACCAGCCGGCTCGGCGCGATCCCGCCGCCGCTGCCCTGGCCGGCAACTGGTAGTGCGGCCCTGGCGGTTGCCGGGCTCGGCACGATCGGGACGTACGGTCCGCAGACCTCGCTCCCGCTGGCCAGTACGGCCAAGGTCATGACCGCCCTGGTCGTGCTGGCAGACCGTCCGCTGAGGCTGACCGAGCAAGGCCCCATGATTCCGGTTACCGCCGCCGATGCGGCGATATATTTGGCTGAGAAGAACCAGGGGCAGTCCGTGTTTCCGGTCGCCGCCGGCGAGCAACTCAGCGAATATCAGGCCCTGCAGGCCTTGCTGGTCCCGTCCGGCAACAACATCGCGGAGCTTCTCGCGGCCTGGGACGCCGGCTCCGCGGGAGCGTTTGTCGACAAGATGAACGCACGGGCCGCCGCCCTCCAATTGGTCCACACGCATTATGTGGACGCCAGTGGCCTTTCGCCGCAGTCGGCCGGCTCGCCGCAGGATCTGATCGCGCTCGCCCAGGCCGCCCTCAAAGACCCCGTGTTCGCGGAAATCGTGGCGCAGCCCGAGGCGACCCTGCCAATCGCCGGTCGGGTTTTCAACGTCGATGCCGTGGTCGGACAGGATGGCATCGTCGGCGTCAAGACCGGATCGAGCGGCGCCGCCGGCGCGTGCTTCGTCTTTGCCGCAGATGTCAGGGCCGATGGCCAACCCGCACGGATGTTCGGCGCCATCATGGGACTGCCCACCCTCGACGACGTCTTTACGTCAACCAGGAGCCTGGTGCAGGCTGTGGGTTCGGCGCTTCACTATCGGTCGGTTCTTTCAACCGACCAGGTGATCGCCGAATATGCCGCCCCCTGGGGTGATACCGCGACGGTGTTTGCCGGACAGGACGTGAATTGGGTCGCGTATGACGGCCTGGTGCTCCACCAGCGCACCGACGTGACCGTGGTCAGAGCTCCGTTACCCTCGGGCTCCAGCGTTGGAACCCTGACCCTGCAGCTGGGCGATCAGCACATCCAGCTGCCGCTAAAGACGACCCAACCCATCTTCGAGCCCGACATCGTTTGGCGCCTCACCCGGCTCCGCTTAGATCGGCTCTTCCAGTAGATCGCGACTCAGTAGATGAACCCCAGTATCCCGCGCATCGAGGTGACGGTTCGGTAATCGACCCGGCCCCAGCCGCCACCCGGGACGCCCCACCAGTTCATCTCGGACACCACGAACGATCCGTTGGGATTGACCGACTCAACGTAGCCCACGTGTCCCTGGGGCGAGGTGCCGCTGACCCCCATCACCATGATCGCGCCAGCCTGCGGTGCTGACCCTTCGGCGAAACCAAATGCCCGTGCGTTCCACCACCACTGCGCGGCGTTCCCCCGCCACGGGATGGAGCGCTTGGTCGCCACCCACCAGGTGCAGTAGCCATAGGTGAAGCCCTTGCCAGCGCCGGATCCCGGTCCCACCGAACGGGGGACCGGAGCGTTCGATGCCGGACGCGACGCCGGTCGGGTAGCCAAGGGTGCTGGCCTCGGGGCGATCACAGCGGCGGCCGCCGTGGGCGTGGCAAGGACGTAGATCGTGGCGGCCTCGCGGCGAACCTGGTGCGGCATCAGCCCCTCAGTCTCGCGGATCGGCCGGATCTCGGTGACCGCATTGGAGGGCGGAAGCGTGGTGGCCGCCGCCGCCAGCGCGATCGGTCGTAGCGGCGGGGACGAGATCGCGCCGAAGCCCAGCGCGAAGATCGCCCCGCCCCCGACGGTTCGACGCAACGCCACACCAACGGTGCGGTGCACGGTCCAACCTCCTTCCCTCAGTTGGATCAGACGCGCCGTCTACGGTTGGCCGTACGGAACGCTGAGTGCAAAGAAGGAGTCGACCGGTGACGTAACTGACCGTGGTATACCCTACTACAAAGGGTATAGGGCCTGTCAACTCGGCCGGGAGGTAGACCCACCTAGAATCAAGCCATGCTTCGCCGGATCGACCACGTCGGGATCGCCGTTCGTGATCTCGATGAGGCGATTCGAATCTATGAGCGCCGCCTCGGATTGCGGTCGACCGGACGGGAACGGCTCGAACGCGAGGGCATCGAGATTGCCATGATCCCGATCGGAGAAAGCCGGATCGAGCTGATCACCCCCCTCAGTCCCGACTCCACTGTGGAAAAGTTCCTTCAGGATCGCGGTGAGGCCGTCCATCACGTGGCCTATGCGACTGACGATGTGAGCGCCTCGCTCAAGCAGGCCGGCGCCGGCGGCGCCCAGCTGCTCGATGAAGCGGCGCGGTCCGGCGCGCACGGCACACGAATCGGGTTTGTCCATCCAAAGAGCGTTTGCGGTGTCCTGACCGAGTTCGTGGAAGCGGATGGCCAGCCCGGCGCCTGAGTCCGCCGCCGATCGTCCGTCTGAGCCGACCACCGACAGTGGGTTGCCGCTGAAGCCGGTATACCGGGCGGCCGACGCCGGCCCGGAAGCCCCGCCGCCCGGGCAGTACCCCTTCACGCGTGGCATCTATCCCGAGATGTATCGTCGCCGCCCCTGGACGATCCGGCAGTATGCCGGCTTCGGGAGCGCGGCGGAGACCAACCGACGCTTCCGCTACCTGCTCGAGCAAGGCCAGACCGGCCTCTCGGTCGCCTTCGACCTGCCAACCCAGATGGGTCACGACGCCGACGCGCCGATGGCCAGGGGCGAAGTGGGCAAGGTTGGCGTCTCGATCTCCTCCCTCAAAGACATGGAAACACTGCTGGCTGGAATTCCGCTGGCCCAGGTGAGCACCTCGATGACGATCAATGCGCCGGCCGCCCTCCTGCTCCTGCTCTACGAGCTGGTGGCCGAGCAGCAGGGCGTGCCGGGCGCCGGCCTGAACGGCACCGTGCAGAACGACATCCTCAAGGAGTACGCGGCGCGCGGCACCTACGTCTTCCCACCTCGCCCGTCGATGCGCCTGACCACCGACCTCTTCGCGTATTGCAAGCAGCGGCTGCCCAACTGGAACACCATCTCGATCTCCGGCTACCATCTGCGGGAAGCCGGAGCGACGGCGGTCCAGGAGTTGGGGTTCACGATGGCTCACGCCGTCGCCTATGTCGACGCCGCCCGGGCGGCCGGCCTGGAGGTCTCCGACTTTGCGCCGCGCCTGTCGTTCTTTTTTGCGGTTTTCTCGGACTTCTTCGAGGAAGTGGCGAAGTTTCGGGCCGCCCGCCGGTTATGGGCAGGCCTGATGAAGGAGCGCTACGGGGTCAGCGACCCGCGGGCGCAGCAGCTTCGCTTTCACAGCCAGACCGGCGGGAGCACACTGACAGCACAGCAGCCGCACAACAACATCGTGCGCGTCGCCCTGCAGGCGATGAGCGCGGTGCTCGGCGGGACGCAGAGCTTGCATGCCAACTCGTTCGACGAGGCGCTCGGCCTCCCATCGGAAATGGCGGCCACCCTCTCCGTGCGAACGCAACAGATCATCGCCCACGAGACCAACGTGGCGAGCGTCGCGGACCCGATGGGCGGTAGCTACCTGGTGGAAGCGCTGACCAGCGACCTGGAAAGCGGGGCGCGGGCGTTGATCGCGGAGGTCGACCGTCGTGGTGGCGCGATCGCCGCGATCGAGACCGGGTTCACGCAGGACGCCATCCAGGAGAGCGCCTATCGGTTCCAGCAGGCGGTGGAAGACGGCCGCCGGGTGGTGGTCGGCGTCAACCGCTTCCAGGGCGACGACGAGGCCGTGGAGATCGTCAAGATCAGCCCCCAACACGAGCGCGAGCAGGTCGAGAGCCTCGGGCGGTTGCGGGCCGAACGCGACGGCAAGCGGGTCGACTCACGACTCCAGGACGTGCATCGCGCCGCCGAATCCGGCCAAAATCTCTTGCCGCCGATGAGAGAGGCGCTGGCGGCCTATGCCACCATAGGAGAGGTGTGCGGCGTGCTGCGCGACGTGTTCGGCGAGTACCGGCCGGGGTCGCGTAGCTAAACTCATGGCCACCCGGGCGACCAGGGACCCCAGTCCCTCACCGTCAGAACGCCAGATCAACCTGTTGCGCAAACGCAAATACGACGCCATGCACCGGGGCGGCGACCCCGATGACAAGCAACACCCGAAGGGCAAGCTGACCGCCCGCGAACGCATCGAATTACTCGTCGACCCCGGTTCGTTCACGGAGCTGGATGCCTTTGCGGTCCATCGCACCGAGGCGTTCGGGATGGGCGATAAGAAGATCGCCGGGGACGGCGTCGTCACCGGTTATGGCGCGGTCGACGGTCGAGAAGTGTTTCTCTTCTCGCACGACGCGAGCGTCTTCGGCGGATCGCTGGGCGAGGTGTTCGCCGAAAAGGTCTGCAAGGTCATGGACCTCGCCGTCCGGGCCGGCCGGCCGTGCATCGGGATCAACGACTCCGGCGGCGCCCGCATCCAGGAGGGGGTCGTAAGCCTCGCTGGCTATGCCGACATCTTCTATCGAAACGTCCAATCCTCTGGCGTCGTGCCGCAGATCTCGGTGATCGCCGGCCCGTGCACGGGCGGGGCCGTCTACTCGCCGGCGATCACGGATTTCATCTTCATGGTCGAGCACCTTGGCTACATGTTCATCACCGGGCCCGAGGTGGTCCGGGTGACGACCGGGGAAAAGGTCGGTTTCGACGAACTGGGCGGCGCCGAGGTGCACAACATCAAGAGTGGGGTGGCGCACTTCCTGAATGACTCGGAGGCTGAGGCATTCAGCGGTGTGCGCCGGCTGCTCTCCTACCTGCCCGGGAGCAACCGGGAACAGCCGCCCGCGGTGGTGTCCTCTGATGACCCGCAGCGCCGCGATCGAACGCTGCAATCGCTGATCCCGGAGAACCCGCACCAGCCGTACGACATGAAGGCGGCCATCCTCGGCGTCGTCGACCAGGACAGCTTCCTCGAGGTGCAGGAGCACTTTGGCCAGAACCTCGTGGTCGGCTTTGCCCGCCTTGATGGTCAGGTCATCGGGATCGTCGGGAACCAGCCGCGCATCCTCGCCGGGGCGCTCGATATCAATGCCTCGGTCAAGGGCGCGCGCTTCGTCCGCTTTTGCGACGCCTTCAACATCCCGATCGTCACCTTCGTCGACGTGCCCGGTTTCCTACCCGGAACCGCCCAGGAGTACAACGGCATCATTCGGCACGGCGCCAAGCTCCTCTACGCGTTTGCGGAGGCGACGGTGCCCAAGCTCACCGTCATCACGCGCAAGGCCTACGGTGGCGCCTACGACGTCATGTCGTCGAAGCATATCGGCGGCGATTTCAACTACGCCTGGCCGGCGGCGGAGATCGCCGTCATGGGACCGCAGGCCGCCGTCAACGTCATCTTCAAGCGGGAAATCGCGGCGGCCAAGGACCCGGCAAAGAAAGCGGAGCAGCTGGTCGACGACTACAAGGAAAAGTTCGCCAACCCGTATATCGCCGCGGAGCGCGGCTTCCTGGACGACGTGATCGAGCCCCAGGACACCAGGCCGACGCTGATCCGGTCGCTGCACCTGCTCAAGGACAAGCAGGTGGAACGGCCGCGGCGCCGGCATGGAAATATCCCGCTGTGAAGTTCCTCGAATACCAGGTCAAGGAGCGCTTTCGCGCCGCCGGAATTCCCGTGCCCGACGGTCGCGTGGTCCGCACCGCTGACGAGGCGGCGCTGGCCGCCGGGGCGCTCGGCCCGATCGCCGTCAAGGCGCAGGTCCCGGTCGGGGGACGCGGCAAGGCGGGCGGCATCAAGCTCGCCAGGACGCCGGCCGAGGCGAAGAAGGTGGCTGGCGAGATCCTGGGCATGACGATCAAGGGCTACACCGTCAAGGAGGTCCTTTGCGAGACCGCGCAGGAGATCACCCGCGAGCTGTACCTGGGACTCACCCTCGATCGCGATGCCCGCAAACCGGTGCTGATTCTCAGCGCCCAGGGCGGCATGGAAATCGAAGAGGTGGCGGAGACCCATCCCGAAGCGATCGCCAAGCTCCATCCCGACCCGTGGCGAGGCCCATTGCCGTTCGAGGTGCGTGACCTCATCTTTCGGGCCGGGCTCGGCCCCCTGCAAGCCCAGCTGACGCCGCTCGTCGTGAAGCTCTATTCGCTGGGACGGACCTACGACGCGCTCACGATCGAAATCAACCCGCTCGCGCTCACCCGCGACGGGGGCCTGGTGGCGGCCGACGGGAAGCTTGAGATCGACGAGAATGCGATGTTCCGCCATAAAGACTTGCACGGGGCCGATGAATCCGACGATGATCCGATGGAGGCAGAGGCCAAGCGGCGGAAGCTTACCTACGTCCGGCTGGACGGGTCGATTGGCGTCATCGGCAACGGCGCCGGGCTGGTGATGAACACGCTCGACCTGGTGCAGCGGGAAGGCGGCCGCGCCGCCAATTTTCTCGACATCGGGGGAGGCGCGAAGGCTGACGTCGTGCACAGTGCACTCGAGTTGCTGGCGAGCGATCCGCACGTCAAAGGCATCCTGATCAACATCTTCGGCGGCATCACGCGCGGCGACGAGGTGGCCCACGGCATCATCGACGCGACCCGCGACCTCAACCTCACCCTTCCCCTGGTCGTGCGGATGACCGGCACGCGTGAGGAGGAGGGTCGGCGTCTGCTCGAGGAGGCGGGGATCACGCCGGCGGCGAGCGCCACGGCCGCCGCTCGGAGGATCGTCGAGCTGTCGAGTGGATCCGCCCGGTGAGCATCCTTCTTACCCGCGAGAGCCGCGTCATCGTGCAGGGTCTGACCGGCCGCGAAGGCAGCTTTCACACCGAGCAGATGAAGGCCTACGGGACGAACGTGGTCGCCGGTGTCAGCCCGGGTAAGGGCGGGACGACCAGCCTTGGTGTCCCGATCTTTGATACGGTCGCCGATGCGAAGCTCAAGACCGGGGCCGACGTCAGCGGCATCTTCGTGCCGGCCCCCTTCGCGGCCGACGCCATCATGGAGGCGGCCGCCAGCGGCATCGGGCTCATCGTCTGCATCACCGAGGGTATCCCGCTCTACGACATGGTTCGCGCGCGCGCGTTTGTCGAGGATTCCGGGGTCAAGCTCATCGGACCGAACTGCCCGGGATTGGTCACCGCGGGCGAAGCGAAGGTCGGCATCATCCCCAACCACATCAACACCCCCGGATCCGTGGGGATCGTGTCACGGAGCGGCACGTTGACGTACGAGGTCATTCAGGGACTGAGCCAGGCGGGTGTTGGGCAGAGCACCTCCGTCGGCATTGGGGGTGACCCGATCCTCGGGCTGTCCTTCGGCGAGGTCCTGCGACTCTTCAAGGACGACGACGCCACCCAAGCGGTGGTCATGATCGGCGAGATCGGCGGCAGCGATGAGGAGGCTGCTGCCGAGGCGGTGATCGGCCGCGGATTCGGGAAACCCGTCATCGGCTTCATCAGCGGGCGGACTGCACCTCCCGGGAAGCGGATGGGTCACGCTGGCGCGATCATCTCCGGGAACACCGGCACCGCCGCGTCGAAGCTGCAGGCGTTGACGCGGGCGGGTGCGCAGGTGTGCGAAACCATTGAGGAGGTGGTGGCGGCCGCCGGGGCCGCCGTGGGCCAACCGTCAAGCGCCGGGCATCGGTAACCCGCGGGCGGCGGCCGGCCCGGCCTGAGCCGGCAGCCCGCATCCCACGCCGCCGCTTTCGCCGGTTGCGGCGAATCGGTCTCGTCGCGCTGCTGGTCATCGTCGTCCTGACCACCGTGGCCTACCTACCCGCCGGCAGCCTGACGGCCACGGTGCCACCGGCGCGCTATGGCGATGCGTCCCTCAACTGGCTGCGGACGAATAACGGACAGATCGTCGATGGCGACGGGCGCAAGGTATTGCTGCGCGGGTTCAACGACGACGCGCTGGTTTCCTACCCGAAAGACCCACCCGCGCCCCTGGATGAGATGGACGCCACGCTGATGCAGCAGGCCGGCTTCGACGTGGTCCGCCTCGGCATCGACTGGTCGCAGCTGGAGCCGGTCCGCGGCCACATCGACCAGGCGTATCTCGACCGGGTCGCGCGGTCGGTGTCACTCCTGAACCGGCACGGCCTCTACGTCGTCCTCGACATGCATTTTCGCCTTGGATGGAGCCCGCGCTTCGGCTACTCGGGCGCACCCGATTGGGCGACGATCGGCGTTCCCAACTGGAATCCGCTGCCGCAGTACTCGTGGAGCCCATCCCTCTCACCCGCCGCCTTTACATCGGACACGTATTTCTGGCTGTCGTCAGATTGGAAAAAGGACTTCTACCACAGCTGGCAAGCGGTCGCCGCCCGCTTCAAAGACAACTCGGGGGTGGCCGGCTACGACATCTTCAACGAGGCGCATCCACTCCCGATCCCACCCCGCATCTTCGAGAAGTACTATCTCTGGCCGATGTTCAAGGACGCGATCGAGGCGATCGGCGCGGTGGACTCGAATCACCTGTTCTTCGTGGAGGGGATTCTGCTGCTGACGATGAACACGGTGGTGGTTCACCTCAAAGCACCAAACCTCGTCTACGGCACCCATGTCTACGAAGCGTCGCTGGTCCCACCGTTCTGGACCGGCGACCCTACCTTCTTGCGCCAGCGGTTTCAGCAACGCGCCAAAGAGGCGGCCGAGGTGCCGGCTCCGCTCTGGATCGGCGAGGTTGGCTACGATCTGGGCGCGAAGGGGGCGGTCTCCTATGTTGACGCGGTCCTCGATGAGGCGGACGATCTGGGGATCGGCTGGGCCTGGTGGCAATGGCGGGAGAGCCGGTGGTGGGGCATGGTCGATGCCGGCGGTCAGCTGGTGAACATGGACGTACTCCGGCACCTGGCGCGTCCCTACGTCATGGCCGCGCCTATGGGCGTCCATCCAGGCCGCGGCGATGGCACCCGCGCCACCCTGGGGATTCGGGTGGACGCCGCGCACGCGAATCAGCCCATCGTGATCGGGTGGTCGGCCCTGACCTTGCCGGCGCCGGTGGCCACCGGAACCTGCCTCGCCAGCTCGCAGTGGGACGCGACCACCGCCAGGCTCACGCTCCAACTGGATTCGGGTGCCGGGTGTCAGATTTCGCTACGGGGCGCTTGAGGGAGCACGTTGGGTCGCTCGTCCGCAGCCGAAATCTGGAGGCGGGCATGGATCCGTTACGGCCTGATCGGTGGCGTGATCGCCTTCACATCGACACTGGCCGCCAACCTGCCGATCATCCTGTCCGGCGCCGCGGCACTGGCCGGCCTGGCTGGTGCGGCGACCCGGCCACGGCGCGATGGCTAGCCGATTCGGCGGTACGCGTCCTCGAACATGTGGGCGACCGCCGCGTAGCCGAGCTCGTTGGGATGAAAGCCATCCGGGCTCAGCCACTCCGGGTGCTGCGCCATCAGCGCATCCTGGCCGTGCAGGTCGACGAGGGTCGCGGCTTCCTGTTTCACCACCTGGGCGATGACCGTGTTGTAGCCGTTGACGGCGGCAGCCACCCGATCCGGTGATGGCACCAGGCCGGCCGGGAAGGGGCAGCCGGGCCCGCCCACCGGCGGGCTTGGCAGGCAAGCCTGGTACGCGGGGAGTTGGCCAAGGTCCGGCGTGTTGGCGACCAGCACCTGCGTCTGGCCATTCCGTCGCAGCGAGTGCACCAGCTGCTGGAGCTGCGCACCGTACGCCGGTGGCGACACGCCCTGGAGGAGGTCGTTGACGTTGAGCCAGACGGTCACCAGGGTTGGACGAACGTTGATCGCCGCCGGAACCTCATCCCGCAACGCCTGGGCCGTCGTCACGCCGGGAATGCCGAAGTTGTAGAAGACGTCGGGCGGCCGCAACAGGTCGTTATAGAAGACCTGAGGCCACGCCTGACGATAGCGGTCAGTCGCCCCGATGCCGTAGGTTTCGCTCGCGCCGATTGCCGCATACACGACCTCGCGCTGGGTGGGCGTGGCCGTCGGCGCGCCGCTGGTCGGCGATGTGCAGCCGCTGACCATGATCGCCAGCAGCAGTCCACCGGCCAGGGTGGCCCGCGTGACGCGCGTCATGCCCCCGCCATCGCTTCTCTGGGAGCAAGCCGGGCGGCCTGCAGCGCCGGGACGACGCCGGCGGCCATGGCGAGCAGGCTGGTGCCGAGCACCGCTGCCGCGATCAGCGGCCAGGAGACATCGCCGAACTGGATGCTCTGCAGCCCCTGCTGGCTGAGGTAATCGTTGACCGATACGCCCACCCAGAGCGCGATGAGCAGGCCGGCAACCGTCCCGACGACACCACCGACGACGCCGACGGAGAACGCCTCGAGGAGAAACCAGCGCAGGATATCGCGATCGCGCGCCCCAATCGCCTTGAGGACGCCAATCTCCCGCCGCCGCTCGCGGACTGCCGCGAGCAAGGCGTTGGCCACGCCCATCGCGGCGATGCCAAGGGCGATCGCACCGATTCCGGCCAGCACGATGTCCACCACTCGCAGGTAGCGAAGAACAGAGGTGACGAGGTGCTCGGGGGCGGTGTTGGCGTAACCAAGGCCGGTCACGATGGATCGCGCGGCATGCAGGTCGTTCAGGCTCGAGGCAAGCACGATCGCACCGCTGTATGGCGACCTCGGCAGTGGAAAGACGTCGCCACCGTCCACACCGCTCAGGGCCCAGGCTCGGGCGAGCTGGGCCTGCTCGATCGGCACCAGCAGCGCGCCGCTCCCGACCTGCTGCGACACCACGCCGACGATCCGGGCGCGGATCCAACGGCCCCGAAACTGCAGGCCGGCCTGGCTTTGAAAGGCCTGGGGTTCGGCGACTTCCACCTCCGTCCCCAGCGCGCCCGAGACGGACATGCTCGAGTGATCGAGGTAGGACTCCGTGATGGCGACCTCGGTCAGCGACTTCGCCTCCGGCAATCGGCCGGCCAGGACCGTGATCGGCAGGTTGTTGGCCTGCCGCACATCGACACCGACCATGGTGTCGTTAAAGGCCGGCTGTCCGCGCGTCGCGGCCGCCGCCGAGCCAAATGGAGGCGGCACGACCAGCACCCGGGCGGCCATCACCGGAATCACGGCGGCGATGTGCGGCGAGCGGCGCAGGGTGTCGATGGTGCCGTCCGTGATGGGCTTGGCAACGGTGGCACGCAGGTCATCGGTGTAAGCCTGATCTGAGTCGGCCTGCGAGGCCGCCATCTTGATCGCGGTCCCCGGACCGCCGTTGCTCAGCTTGCTGACGATGCGACTGCCTGCGGTCGAGGCCACGCTCCCCAGGGCCACGAGCAGGGTCGTCCCCAGGGCGACCGCAAGGATCGTCAGCAGTGCTCGCGCCGGCCGGCGGCGCAGGCTCTTTGAGGCCAACGCCAGCGAGTCATTCCAGTTCATGCGATCAGCCGGCCGGCATCCAACCGGAATCGCTCCTCGGCGCGTTGGGCGACGGCCTCATTGTGCGTGACGACGAGCAGCGTGCAGCCGCGCTGAGTCCGGAGCCGCTCCAACAGGTCGAGCACCCGCATCCCGCTTGCCGCGTCGAGATTTCCCGTCGGTTCGTCGGCTAGGATCACGCTGGGATCGTTGACGAGGGCGCGGGCGATCGCCACCCGCTGTCGCTCGCCTCCGCTCAGCTGACCCGGGCGGTGTTCAAACCGATCCTTCAGGCCGACCTCATCGAGAAGTTGCTCGGCACGCTGTCGTTGGCCCTTCGACGGTGAAAGCGATGCGGCGAGTTGAACATTTTCGCGCGCCGACAGGAGATCGAGCAGCCCGAAGTGCTGAAAGACGAATCCGATGGTCGTGCGGCGATAGGCTGCCAATGCGTCGCCCCGGAGTTGCTGCAGGTCGTGGTCGCCGACGAACAGGTCGCCTTTCTGCGGTCGTTCCAGACCACCGATCAACGAGAGGAGCGTGCTCTTGCCGGCTCCCGACGGTCCGGTCAATGCCACGTAGCCACTGGCCGGGATTTCGAGGTCGATGTCGTGGAGCGCCTCCACCGTGACGCGTCCGGATTGATACACGTGATTGACGCGCTGGAGGCGAATGGCGGAACCCAGTCGGGTGACCTTGCTCGCATGCGCGACACCGCCGCGCGACGCGAGCCCGGGTCCGATCAGGCGCATGGGAGATCGAGGCTATCAAAATCAGCGCGCGAAAGACCGGATTCTCATCCCTTTCTAATCGTTGGCCGTACCTGCTTCCAGGCGGGACCGATCAGGTCCCAAAGCTGATCGGCGAACGCGGCGTGTTGCGCCGGGCCGGGATGAAGTCCATCGCCAGCGAGCCAGCCGTCAACCTTGTCGTCCGTGCGACTGATGGCGGTGATGTCGGCGAACTGGAAACGGCGGGACGCGGCTGCTGATCGGGCCAGACGATTGAATGCGTCGATGCGTGCACGAAGGCCAGCGGGCGTGCCAAACGGGGCCGCACCGGGCAAAGGGGAGAAATCGGGGGTCGAAACTGCGAGCACGCTCTTCGAGGCTAACCCCAGCTGTTCGAGCGAATCGTAGATCTCGGCCAGGCGCGTACGGTAGGTCGCTTCGTCGGATCCCTGCACGACGTCGTTGGCGCCGATCAAAATGGACACGATCTCCGGCCGCACGTTTCGCGCAACCGGCAACTCCTCGCGAATCAAGTCGGCGGTGGTGTAGCCGTTGACGCCGAGGTTGACGAGGGCGACGTCGATCCCCGTCTCCTTTCTGAGCTTCGTGGCCAGCCGACTCGGGAAGGCCTGCTGACCGTCCGCGAGCCCCGTGCCGATCGTGTACGAATCGCCCAGCGCCACGTATCGGATAGATTCCACAGGGGGATGTTAGGCCCGACGGCTGGATCGGCTGAGCTGTCATATGCGGCGCTGCTCCGGGTGCCGGGCTTCGCTCGGGTCGTGCTGGGGACACTGCTGGCGCGGCTGGGTGGCCAGATGTGGGAGATCGTCCTGGTGCTGTTCGTGCTGCAGCGCTATCAGTCGCCGACTTTGGCGGGCGTGACGGTCTTGCTCTCTATCGTTCCGGGGCTTGCCTTGAGTCCGGTTGCCGGCGCGCTGCTCGACCGCCAGGGACGACTTCGGCTGATGATCCTCGATTACGGCGTGACCGCCGTGCTGATGGCGGCGATCGCGGCTCTGTCCATCGGCCACCGGCTGCCGCCTCCGCTTCTCTTGATGATGGTTACCGTCCTCGGCGTCAGCAACATCTTGAGCATCACCGGCGCGCGTTCGCTCTTTCCGCTGATGCTGCCGCGAGTCCTCTGGGACCGCGCGAACGGGCTCGATACCAGCATGTACTCGCTCACGGCGGTCATCGGTCCGGCGATCGCCGGCGCCACGGTGGCCACCTTCGGGCCCGAAGCGGCACTGCTCATTACGGCTAGCGTCGCGGCGATTGCGGCGATTTCCCTGATCGGCGTCCAGGAGCCGATCGCCCGAGCCGACCCTGGGGGATCGTTGATCGCAGACGCATGGGGGGCGCTGCTCTATGTCATTCGTCATCCCACGCTGCGGGGTCTTGCGATCGCGTTGTTCCTCTGCAACCTCGGATTCGGCGTGATTCCGGTTGGCATCCCCGTGCTCGTGCTGCGGCAGCTGCACGGCAGCGCCGCGACCGTGGGTCAGATCTTTGCGGTCGTTGGACTGGCCGGCCTTGCGGCCGGGTTATTGATCGGTCGCGTCAGCACCGAGGGACGCGAGCGGCTGCTGATCGCCGGCTGCATCGCGATCCAGGTACCCACCCTCGTGCTGCTGGCGTTCACGAACAGCTTGCCGATGGTCTTTGCCATCGCCGTCATCGCCGGCGCGGCCGGATCCGTCATCAACGTCGGGATCTTCGCGCTCCGTCAGCGACGCACCGATCCTGCCTGGTTCGGGCGCGCCTTCGCGGTGTCCATGAGCTTGAATTTTGCCGGGGCGCCGATCGGATCCGCACTCTCGGGCCCGCTGCTAGAACATTCGATCGCCCTGCCGCTGCTCCTCGGCGCCGCCATCAACGTCGTCGCGGTGGTCGTAGCGCTGACCTTAATTCCAAAACACCATCGGTCGATCGGAACCTAAACCGACGATCCGCTGTATATCTAGGTAGATCACAGCTTAGGAGCGCCCGTGAACCAGCGCCTTCGCCGTCTTGTCCTGTTCTTCCTTGTCGCGTGCCTTACCGGTTGCGGCGCGCTGAGCCGGGGGAACCAGGCGGCAATACCGACAGACCGGCCGTCAATCGCCGACCTCCCGCAGCCTCACCCGCAGCCGGTGACGCGCACGTCGGCTGCGGCCCAGGTCGCCTGGCTTTGGCTGCAGACGGGCCAGAGTTCCAGCCTGGTGGCTTTCGATGCCAGCGGGCATCAGGCCGCGCGCCTCACCGCCGCCGCCGCTGCATCGTTTGGCCCCTATGGGATCTGGCGTTCGCCGGACGGGGCCCTGATCTTCGGGGCCGACGCCGGATCCGTGACCGCGTACAGCGCGCTCGATGGCCACCTGGTCCGGACTTACCAACGCAGCCCGGGATCCATCGCGGGTGACGCCTTCAGCCCCGACGGCCGCTACCTTGCGCTGTTGATCTTTGGCGCCGATCGACTCGAGCTGGAAATGATCAACCTCGGCACTGGCCGAGTGGTTGGGCCGCTGCCGGTGGCGCACAAGCCCGGGGCGTCGATGCCCGGCATGATCGGCTCGTCATCCGTGTGGGCGGCGACGGCGTTCGGCCCCGCCTCGGATCGCCTGTTCACGCTCAGCGACTGGGGAGACGTTCCCCAGATCACGGCCTACGGCGTCGGGGACGACGCCCTCCGCTCGCTCGGCACGGCGGCTCTGCGAATCGAGCCGTGCGGTGGGCCGGCGACGACCATCAAGGTCGTCGATGCCGGCGCCAGGCTTGCCGCCTTCTGCCACTTCACCGGCGCGGTGTGGCTCATCGACCTGAGGACGCTTGGCAATGCCGCGGTGCTTCACTCCAACCAGACCAACCCCTTCGCGGCGACCCCTGCGTACACCCCAGACGGCCAGCTCCTCTATGTCCTCGAGGGGACGTCGGTCCAGGTCGTCGATCTTCACCGCCAGAAGCTGCTGGGACCAGTCTCGATCTCAACCACGGCGCTGCGGGACAACCCGTTATCGGCGCTGGCCTCGTTATTCGTGACCGACGCCGAGGCCGGCTGGGTCGCCTCGACGGTCCCGATCGCGCCGGACGGCCTCACGCTGTACCTTGCCGGTTCGGATGGGATCCTGGCGTTGCGCATTCCCGACTTGAAGGTGATCGGCAGGCTTGCCCCCGGCTTGAACATCAACGAAGTGTGGATCTCTGGCGATGGGCGCAAGCTGTTTGCCACCGCCGACGACGGTCACCGCCTGGCTGTGATCAACGCAGATGGCGGCCCGACCAGGTCGATCAGCCTCTCGGCGACACCCGGTGGGTTCGTATCGAGCGAGCACGGATAACGTCGAATCAGACAGGGAAGATCCCGTGCTTGCGCTTGACCCGCGGGCGGTGGCTGCTTGCGTAGGCCGCGAACCGGTGGACGAGCTCCGTCCTCAGCTCGGTTGGGGCAACGACCGCGTCGACGATCAGATCTGACGCCAGCCGGTACAGGTCGATATCTTCTCGGTACTCGTCCTGCAATTTCTTTACGTAGGCCGGACGCTCGGCCTCCGGCAGCTCCTGGATCTTGTTGTAAAAGACGGCGTTCACCGCGGCGCTTGGTCCCATCACGCCGATCATCGCGGTTGGTAGCGCCAGCGTCGCATCCGGCTCGTAGGCCGGCCCGGCCATGGCATACAAGCCCGCGCCATACGCCTTCCGCACGATCACCGAGATCTTGGGCACCGTGGCCTCCGCGACGGCCGCGATCATCTTCGCGCCGTGCCGGATGATCCCCTGCCGCTCGACGGTGGTGCCGATCATGAAACCGGGCACGTCCGCAAGAAAGAGCAGCGGGATGTTGAACGCGTCGCAGAGCCAGATGAAGCGGGCCGCCTTGTCCGCCGAATCGACGAAAAGAATGCCGCCCTTGTGCATCGACTGGTTGGCGATCACGCCGACGACCCGTCCATCGAGCCGCGCCAGGCCGCAGATGATCTCTTTCGCGTAGAGCTTCTTGATTTCGAAAAAGCTGCCCTCGTCGATCACCCCGTCGATCAGCTGCTGCATGTTGAAGGCTCGGCCTTCGTCCTGGGGAACCAGCGTGTCGAGGGGGACGGGTGCCCGCGCCTCAACCGGGGCCTGCGGCGCCGGCGTTTCGGTCCAGTTCTGCGGGACATAGGAGAGGTAGCGCCGTCCAGCGTCGATCGCCTCTTCCTCCGACGCCACCAGCAGGTCACCGACCCCACTGACCGTCGAATGCATGCGCGCCCCGCCCATCTCCTCGAGCGTGACCTTCTCGCCGATCACCATCTCGGCCATCCGGGGCGATCCCAGGTACATGCTGGCATTGCCCTCGACCATGATGGTGACGTCGCAGAATGCCGGAATGTAGGCGCCGCCGGCCGCCGAGGGACCGAACAACAGGCAGATCTGCGGCACCACCCCGGAGAGCTGCACCTCCTGGTAGAAAATGCGGCCGGCGTGGCGCCGTCCCGGGAACATCTCCACCTGGTCCGTGATCCGGGCCCCGGCGGAGTCCACCAGATAGAAGATGGGGACGCGCAACCGCTGAGCCGTCTCCTGGATGCGAACGATCTTCTCTACGGTGCGCGGTCCCCACGACCCGGCCTTGACGGTCGGGTCGTTGGCCATGACGCAGACCGTCCGCCCCTCGATCCGACCCACCACGGTCACGACGCCGTCGGCGCCGTACCCCGGTTCTTCGCTGTGGGCGAGTAACCCGTCTTCGATCAGGAAATCAGGGTCGAGGAGCAACTCCAGGCGCCGTCGCACCGGCAGCTTGTGCTCTTGCCGCAGCTTTTCCCCGTACTTCGCGGAACCGCCGGCTCGGGCGGTCTCCGATCGAACCTCGAGGTCGTTCCCGGCGTCGTCCTTCGCGGCCGGATCGCGAGCCTTCATGCCAGGACGCTTCCGGTCTGCCTGGATGCGTGCAATTTGCCGGGCAGCGGCGCACCGAGCGTTCGCTCCAGCCCGCGGGCCACCTCGATCAGCCGGTCGACGTCGACCCCGGTTTCGAGACCCATCGCCTCGAGCATCGCCAGCGCGTCCTCGCTGCAGATGTTGCCGGCCGCGCCGGGTGCGAACGGGCTCCCACCGATGCCACCGACCGATCCTTCGAACAGGTTGACGCCGGTCTCGAGGGCGGAGAGCAGGTTGGCCATCGCCGTCCCGCGCGTGTCGTGGAAGTGTGCGCCCCAGCGCACCCCCGGCAGTCGCGCCTTCAACGGCTGGAAGAGCTCCTCGACCTGCGCCGGGTTGGCGACGCCGATGGTGTCGGCCAGCGAGATCTCCTCGATGCCGCCATCCGCTAGCGCCGCAGCGACCTCGGCGACCCGCTCGGGCGGAACGGCCCCCTCATACGGACAGCCAAAGGCCACGCTGATGCTGGCGTCGACCACGATGTCGTTACGCCGGGCATCGGCGGCGATCTCCTGGATCTCCTGGAGCGTTTCCTTGACGGACCGATTCAGGTTGTGCCGGTTGTAGCCGTCGGTCGCGGCCACCGTCACCGCGACGTTGCGAACGCCCGCATTCCGAGCCCGGTCGAGGCCACGGCGATTCGGGACCAGCACGCGCAGCTGGTCGATGCGGTCCACCAGTGCCTCGAGCACCGCTTCGGCGTCGGCCAGCTGGGGCACCCATTTCGGATGCACCATCGAGGTGGCTTCGACCCTTCGAAAGCCGCAATCCAGGAGGTTCGCCACCAGGCCCACTTTGGTCGAGGTCGGCAGGGTGGTCGACCAGCTCTGCAGGCCGTCACGCGGTCCCACTTCAACCCAATCCACCGTTGGCGCATCGCTCATCGGCCGGTAAACCGGGGCTCTCGCTTGTCGAAGAAGGCGGTGACACCTTCTTTCAAATCCTCGCTCAGGCCGAGCAGGGCGAGCTGGTCCTGCAGATAGGCGATCGCCGACGGAAAGCTCATGTCCTGCATGCGGTAGAAAGCGTCGAGGCCGAGCCGCATGCCCATGGGACTCTTCTTGGCGAGCTCGGCGGCGAGAGCATCCACCTCGGCATCCAGCTGGGCGGCAGGGACCTGACGGTTGATGACGCCGATGCGGGCGGCTTCGGCGGCGTCGATGCGCTTGCCGGTCAGCATCAATTCCATTCCCGCTTTGCGGGGCACATTCCGAAACACGATCGCCATGATCATCATCGGCCAGACGCCGACGTTGACCTCCGGCATCCCAAACTGGGCGGCGTCCGACGCGATCGCGAGGTCGCAGGCGGCGACGAGACCGAAACCGCCGGCCAGCGCATGGCCGTTGACCCGGGCGATGGTGGGTTTGGCAAGCTCGGTCATCTCCAGGAAGAGATAGGCGAGGTTTCGCCGCTGGAAGTACCGATCGAGTTCCGACAGCTCCAACCGAAAGCCCTGGAGGTCGGCCCCGGCGCAGAAGACCTTGCCCGCACCGGTGAGGACGATGACCCGAACCGCCTCATCGCGTTTTGCGTCATCGAAGGCCTGGCGGAGTTCCTTGACGGTGTCCGTGCCCAGCGCATTGCGGGTATCCGGGCGGTTGATGGTAATCGTCGCGACCGCGTCGCGACGCGCATAGAGGAGGTGTTTGAACTCCACCAACGCAAGTATATGGCTCGTGATTTTGGGGTCCCTGTCACCGCACTTCTAGAATGCAATCGTGGAGGACGTCGTGCTGGTCGCGGCCGCCCGCACGCCATTTGGCAAGCTCGGCGGCGGCCTCTCAACCCTGACGGCGCCCGACCTGGGCGGCTGCGTCATCGAGGAAGTCCTCAGCCGTGCCCGCGTCGAGGGCGACGCGATCGACCAGGTCATCATGGGCACCGTGATCACGGCCGGCATGGGCCAGATTCCCGCGCGGCAGGCCGCCATCAAGGCCGGCCTGCCCACCAGCGTCCCGGCGCTGACCGTCAACAAGGTGTGCGCGTCATCCCTCAAGGCCATCAACCTGGCCGCGCTGCTGATCCGAAGCGGTGATGCCAGCGTCGTCGTCGCCGGCGGGATGGAAAGCATGAGCCAGGCGCCGTACCTGCTGGAAAAAGCGCGCTTCGGCTACCGTCTCGGGGACGGCGCGGTGGTGGATAGCATGGTGCGCGACGGGCTCATCGATCCGGCCAACGGCTGCCACATGGCGGTCGAGGGCAGCAACGTGGCGAAGGAGTTCGAGGTCTCTCGGGAACGGCAGGACGAGTACGCCTTCGGCAGCCAGCAGCGTTACGCGACGGCCCTCAAAGCCGGCTACTTCAAGGAGGAGCTCATCCCGATCGCCGTGGCGAATCCGAAAGGCACGACCACGGTGGCGGCGGATGAGCAGCCACGACCGGATACGACCATCGAGGGCCTGGCTCGCCTCAAGCCGGTCTTCACCGAGGATGGGACGATCACGGCGGGCAACGCCCCGGGCGTCAACGACGGCGCCAGCGCCGTCCTACTCATGAGTGGGACGGAGGCGAAGCGGCGCGGGCTTCCGGTGCTGGCCCAGTGGCTCGCCTACGGCGAGTCCGCGGCCGACACGCCCTATCTGGCGGCCGTGCCGGCGTCATCCGTCCAGGCGGCGCTGAAGAAGCTCGGGTTGCGCGTCGGCGACATGAGCCTCTTCGAGATCAATGAGGCGTTTGCCGCGGTGGCGTGCACCTCCATGGACCTGCTGGGCATCGATGAGCAACGGGTCAACGTCGATGGTGGCGCGCTCGCGGTCGGCCATCCGATCGGCGCGTCCGGCGCGCGCATCCTGATGCACCTCGTCTATGCGCTCCGCCACCGAGGCGGTGGCTACGGCGCGGCCGGCATCTGCTCGGGGATGGCGCAAGGCGAGGCCACCATCGTCCGCGTGAACTAAGTGGAGCTCTCCCTCAGTCCGGAACAGCAGGAGTTGCGCAAGCTGGTGCGGGATTTCGCCGAGCGCGAGGTCAAGCCGCGTGCGGAAGCGATCGACCACAACAGCGAGTTCCCACGCGACCTGGTCGACAAGGCCGCCAAACTCGGCTTGCTCGGCATCCTGGTCCCCGATACGTATGGCGGTGCCGGTCTCGACCACGTGTCCTTCGCGATCTTCGTCGAGGAGGTCGCTCGTTTCTGCGCCAGCACGGCGGTGATCCTCGACGTTCATGCCTCGGTCGGCACCGAGCCCATCGTGCTCTTCGGTTCGGAGGAACAGAAGCGGCGCTGGTTGCCGGACCTGGCCCAGGGGAAGAAGCTGGCGGCCTTCGCCTTGACGGAGCCCGAGGCCGGCTCCGATGCCGCGCATCTCAAGACCACCGCGACCCATCGCGACGGTGGCTACGTCCTGAACGGCACCAAGATCTTCATCACCAACGCCGGCGAGGCCCAACTGTACGTCGTGATGGCGTCGACCCGGCCCGGTTCCGGCGCTGAGGGCATCTCGGCGTTCCTGGTGGGCGGCGACAATCCCGGTCTGAAGGTCGGCCCGAAGTTCAAGAAGATGGGACTGAACGGCTCGGCGATCGCCGAGGTGTACCTCGAAGACTGTGCCGTTGATGAGGGCGATCGCCTCGGCGGAGAAGGCCAGGGCTTCCGCATCGCCATGCGGGCCCTCGACAGCGGGCGCGTGGGAATCAGCGCGCAGGCGGTCGGGCTGGCGCAGGGAGCGCTCGACGACGCCGTGGCGTACGCCAAGGAACGCAAGCAGTTCGGAAAGCCGATTGCCGAGCTCCAGACGATCCAGAATAAGATCGCCGACATGGCGGTCAAGGTTCGAGCCGCCCGCTGGATGACATGGAAGGCGGCCTCGCTCTGCGATGCCGGCCAGCCATTTACCAAAGAGGCGTCGATGGCCAAGCTATTCGCCACCGACGCGGCCATGGAAGTCACGCTCGACGCCCTGCAGGTGTTCGGCGGCTATGGCTACCTCGAGGAATATCCGATGGCGCGGCGGGTCCGGGACGCCAAGGCTTGCCAGATTTACGAGGGCACCAACCAGGTCCAGCGGATCGTCATCGCCCGAGAGCTGGTGCCCGCCTGATGGACTTCGCCCTGAACGACGAGCAGCGGCAGATCCGCGAGATGGTCCATGACATTTGCATTGAGCGAGTCGAACCTCGGGCCGCCGAGATCGACGAATCCGGCGAGTTTCCCTGGGACATCAAGGACCTTTTCGCCAAGCACGACATCCTCGCCATCCCGTTCACGCCCGAGTACGGCGGAGTCAGTGGCAGCGCGCTGACCTTGATCGTGGCGGTTGAGGAGATCAGCAAGTTCTGCGTCACCTCCTCCCTGATCCTGAGCGTGCAGTCGCTTGGCAGCCTGCCGATCTGGCTGGCCGGCACCGAGGAGCAGAAGCGGAAGTACCTGCCGCCACTGGCGCGCGGCGAACGGCTGGCGGCGTTCGCATTGACCGAGCCAGGCTCCGGGTCCGACGCGAGTGGGATGCGGACCCGTGCGATCAAGCGCGGCGATACCTACGTCATGAACGGCTCCAAGACGTTCATCACGGGCGGAAGTGTGGCGGACACGGTCGTGGTCTTCGCCCGCACCGACCAGAACGGCGACACGCCGGCGCGCAATATTTCGGCGTTCATCGTGGAGAAGACGATGCCCGGTTTCAAGGTGGGCAAGCTGGAGAAAAAAATGGGGATCCGCGGTTCACCGACCGCACAGCTCTTCTTCGAAGACCTCGCTCTGCCGGTGGCCAACCGGCTAGGGAACGAGGGAGAAGGTTTCAAGCTGGCGATGCGCGTGCTCGACCACTCCCGCCCAGGGATCGCGGCGCAGGCGCTTGGCATCGCGGAGGGCGCCTTCGACCTGGCCCGCCGGTACGCGCGCGACCGGCGCCAATTCGGCAAGCCGATCGCGGAGTTTCAGGGTATCCAGTTCATGCTGGCCGACATGGCGACCCAGATCGAGGCGGCCCGCGCCTTGACCTACGCCTCCGGCGATGCACTCGATCGGCGACTCCCCGACATCACCGCCAGCTCCGCGATGGCCAAGGTCTTCGCCTCCGACACCGCGATGCGGGTGACGACCGACGCGGTCCAGATCCTGGGTGGCTACGGTTACCTCCGCGATTTCCCGGCCGAGCGGATGATGCGCGACGCGAAGATCACCCAGATTTATGAGGGAACGAACGAGATTCAGCGACTCGTCATTGCTCGAGAGGTGCTAAAGGAGACGCCGTGACGATCAAGCAGGTGTACGTAGCGGGGGCCGGCCTGATGGGAGCCGGCATCGCCCAGACGGCGATCAGTTGCGGCTTCGACGTGACCCTTCGGGAGGTGGACGAGGAGCTGGTGGCGCGCGGCGTGGCGAACATCAAGAGGCGCCTCGACAGCCTGGTGCAGAAGGGGAAGCTGGACGCCGGCAAGCGGGACGCCGCGCTGGCCCGCTTGCATCCGACTACCTCGCTGGAGGCCGCCGGCCGAGCGGACTTCGTCATCGAAGCGATTACGGAGAACTTCGAAGCCAAGCGCGACCTCTTCAAGCGCCTCGATGGCATCTGCCGGCCGGAGGCGATCCTGGCCAGCAACACCTCGTCGATCCCCGTCACCCGGATGGCGGCCGTCACCACGCGTCCCGACCGCTTCATCGGGATGCATTTCTTCAATCCCGTGCCGGTGATGCCGCTGGTGGAGCTGACGCGCGGCCGCGATACCTCCGACGCGACCCTTGAAACCACCCTCGAGCTCTCCAGGGCCCTGGGCAAGACCCCCATCACCTCGCTCGACTATCCAGGGTTCATCGTGAACCGGATGCTCGTGCCATTCATCAATGAGGCGATCCGGGCACTGATGGAAGGCCTGGGAACGCGTGAGGATATCGACCAGGGCGCCCGGCTGGGGCTGCACCACCCGATGGGCCCGCTGGAGTTGGCCGACTTCGTCGGCCTCGACACCCACCTCTATATCTGCGGCGTGCTCTACGAGGGATTGCACGATGCGCGATTTGCGGCCCCGCCGCTGCTGCGCCAGCTGGTCGATGCCGGCCACTTCGGGCGAAAGACCGGCCGCGGCTTCTATCGCTACGGGCCGGACGGGAGCCGGGTCACCGACTAGGCGCGATCAAGCCCCGCGTCGGGCCGGCTGCGTCCCGACCTGGACAGCGCCGGGCTTGCGCCGCACCATCGGCACGACGAGCAATCCGAGGGCGACCAGGAAGGATGCCGCCGCCAGAACGGGCGCGGCCACGGAGATCACAGCCCAGATAGTGCCGCTCTTAGCACCGATCTCGCTGACCGAGGTGGCACCCTTGGTGAGATGGATGGTGATGAACGAGTACCAGATGTTGAAGGTTCCTACAGCGATCACGATCGCGCCGGTGCGGCGGACCCGGGCGATCCAGAGCGCGCCCGCCAGCCAGGCCGCGGACGTGATGGCCGCGATAAAGGCGGCGTCCTCCGGATTGGCTCCGCCCAGGTCGGATCGATTAATGGCATCGGTTGCAGCTAGGACGACCAGGACGGCTCCGGCAAACCCGACGATCAGCAAAGGCAGGCTCTCAAGGCGCCGACGGTAACCCGTCGGGTGGCTCCATGACACGATCGCGGCCATGACACCGAGCAGGCACGCGGGCAGCAGGCCCATCAAGGCGCTTGCCAGCTGGAGGCCCTCATGACGAGCGAACGCGCTTAACGCGGCCGGACCAGAGACGAAGTGTGCCGAGACGATGACGCCGAATTCGATGAACGCGATCGTGCCTGCGATGAACGCGCCGACTCGCACTCCCTTGTAGACCAGCAGCAGGCTGACCAGCCAGAGCAGCACGGCGGCGCCGGCCACGACGGTGTAGATGATGTCCACCTCGCCGGCGTGCAGTTCATGGGCAAGGTTGAAGGCGCCGAGCGCGATCGCGAGCAGGCTTGCGAAGAGCAGCAGAAGCCGGGCGGGTAGCACGAACGGGCCTTGCGCTCGTCGAACCGCCGGACTCGCCCGCATCGCCAACATCTTACGGGTGACTCCGACTTTCGCTAAACTTGCTCCCGACATTTTGATACATGATCCGCGCCGGCGGCGAGCGTCCGCCGCGCTCGGCCCAGTACGGGTGAGGCATTATGCCCGCACCGCACTGGCCGTCATGGCCGGGGTGGCATTACTGGTCGCGGGATTCGGCGTATTTCGCGTCTGGTCGGCCATCCATACCATCTCGCCGCGCGCC
>DATBYO010000005.1:0-55579 GCA_036513655.1 Candidatus Dormiibacterota bacterium
GCGTCATCGTCACCAGGCTGACCGTCGCACCCTCCGCGCCGTAGCGCGCGATGGTCGAGGCGCACCCGAAGCATTCGTCGTCCGGGTGAGGCATCACGATCATCAAGCGCTGGCCGTCACGACTCATTCCGAGCAGTGTAGGGACCGATAATGAGCGAGTGCCACTGAGCGCGCTGCTTTACGTTCACAATGGCCTCTTCCGCGCCGGGCTGATCATCACCGGATTCATCACCATCTGGAGCGCCTTCCTCTATTGGCGGAAGCAGGCGCCGAGCGGAAGCTTTCGAGCCACCCTCGTACTGACCGAGGGTCTCTTCATCGTTCAGGGTCTGGTGGGGATCGCGATGTATTTCGGCGGCGCGCGTCCCCACGATCAGCTCCACTGGCTCTACGGTCCCTTGCTGGTGATCGTGCTTCCGATCGCGGCGAGCTACGTCTCGGGGCGGGAGCGCCGGCGCGAGGCGCTGGTTTATGGCCTCGCGGCGCTCTTCATGTTCGGGCTAGGGATCCGGGCCTATATGACCGGCCACGTCTGACGTCCTCCGCCTCCGGAAAAACGAGAGAGGAGCCCTTTCGGACCCCTCTCGTTACCGCTTTTAGCGGCTCTTGCGGGTCGACTTCTTGGCCTTCTTCGTGGCCTTCTTCCTGGTCGCCATGCGTCACCTCCTTATCGCGTGAGCGGCGAACCGCGCGCACCGCGTTGTGCGCTTATCGAGATAACGCTTAGTCCAAAACGAACTTGCAGATTAGCAACGCGGCGCGCTAAAAAAGGCGCAGCTGGTCGACCGCCGCCAACGGTTTGGAGCGCAACCCGCGTCGCCGCAGGTGCATGGAGAGCTCTTCGTCGAAACCGAGCACCGTGTACGTCATCGTTGCGCCGACCTGCTCGGCGTAACAACAGAGTTCTTCGAAATCGGCGTGATCGGAGAGGGGAAAGATGGCGTCGACCTCGAGCCGATCCTTGAGACTGCGGTCCATCGCCCAACCGGTCAGCGCCGCCGTTTTGAATTCGCCGACGTGGTCCATCAGGGCATGGCGGCGGGCTGACGGCGGGGTGATGACGACCGTCGGACTCACGCCAGGCTCGCCCAGCCGCCGATAGGGCGGGAAGTCACAGCCGAGCTCTCGATACACTTCCGTGACGCCGAATGACGACGGATGTAGGGCGATGGTGAAGCCTTCGGCGGCGAGCGCGGAGAGAATCTCCTGTCCTTTCCCCAACGAGTAGCCAAGCAACACCGGCGTAGCCCCACCGTCGAGGACGCTCTTGCACCAGGAGACCACCGCCGCGAGCACCTCGCCGGCGTCCGGGAAGCGGTAGTGCGGCTTGCCAAAGGTGCTTTCCAGTACCAACACGTCCGCCGGGACGGGTTCGGCGGGCGCGCTCGTGAAGCCGGCCCGGGTCTTGAGGTCGCCGGTATAGAGGATGCGGCCGAAGTCGGTGTCGACCAGGGTCTGCGCCGATCCGAGGACGTGGCCGGCCGGATAGAAGGTCACCTGGCAGCGCTCGAGTGCGATCGACTGGCCATAGGGGACCGCCTCGACGGTCCCATGTGACGGGCGGCGGTGGGCGACGAGCCGGCGGGTCTCGGGCGTGGCGAAGGCGAGTGGATGGTCGGCGACGTGGTCGCTATGGGCGTGGCTGATGACGGCCCGCGGTCGCGGCCGCCTGGGGTCGAGCCATAGATGCTGCTCGGGAAAGTAGACGCCGCCATCCCATAGGATCGGGTAGGCGAGCAAGCCGGGTCGTTACTCAGTCGCGGCGGCGCTGCGTTCGAAGAGCTCGTCGCGAAGCGCGCAATAGGTGCAGAACCGCTGGCCAGGAGGGCCGGCAAAGACACTGGTCCGGCCGCAGGTCGGACAGGTCTCCTTGCCCTCGTCGGCGCCGGCGGTCGGCAGCTCCACCACGGCGGGCACCTCCACCGGATCCGCGACCGGTTGCACGACGACCAGGGCATCGCTCTTCGTGGGCTCGATGACGGCTGGCGGTGGCGGCTCCAGCGGTGGTGCTGCTGCGGTAGCGATCTCGGCCTCGACGGGTTGCCGGAATAGCCGGCTCAGCCAGCGGAGCACTCGCGGCTACGGTAGAACATGCGCTCGCCGAAGTCAAATGAGGCCACTAGACGGCTAATCCGAGCTGCACCGGCTCCTGGGGCGGCTGAGCGCGCCAGGCGCGCCGATCCGCCACGCCGTACTCTCGCTTGAGCGCGCCGACCTCCTCGATCACGGGCATTTTCACCGAGGTCGGAGCGTAGGGGGTGCGGAAGAGATCGCGGTAGCTGGCCAGCAGCTGCGGGTAATCCTGCGCCAGGAATTCCATGAAGTGCTCCTTGGTGCCCGGCTTCAGATAGACGATGTTGGCCCAGAGGAAGCAGGCTCCAGCATCGGCCGCCGCTGCTACCGTCGCTTCGAGCTGGCGGGGCGAATCGGAGAGCCCCGGTAGAACCGGTGCCATCCCGACCCCGGCTTCGATCCCCGCGTCCACCAGCGCCTTGAGGACCTTGAGCCGCTGTCGTGGCGGTGGCGTTCCCGGCTCGGTCTTCGACCAGACCGTTTCGTCGATGGTGGGGATGCTGAAGCAGACGGTTGTCTTTGCCTTCCGCGAGAGCTCGACGAGCACGTCAATGTCCCGGATCACCATCGTCCCCTTGGTGATCAGGCCGACCGGCGTCTTGAAGTCCCGGAAGGCCTCGAGGCAAGCCCGGGTCAGCTTATAGGTGCCCTCGATCGGTTGGTAGGGGTCGGTCGCCGTCCCGAAGGCGACCGTCTCTCGCTTCCAGCTCCGGCCCGAAAGCTCCCGGCGGAGCAGCTGCGCGACGTTTACCTTCACACCCACCCGAGCGCTAAAGCCCGCCCCGGGATCCCGGTCGGCCAGCTTCGCGTGGGCGCGGGCGAAGCAGTAGACACAGCTGTGGAAGCATCCCTGGTACGGATTGAGCGACCAGTTGAACCCCATGTGCTGCACCCGGTTCAGCGCCGATTTGGCCACGATTTCGAAGTACTCGGTGCGCGGCATCGGGGGTTCCCATCATAGTACAAACATTTGTTCGATGCAGTCTGATTTATCCATAATGGATGGAGCCAGCCATGAATGTCCTCGTCTGCGTGAAGCAGATCCCCGATCCCAGCGCCCCCGGCAAGCTCGACCCCCAGACCAAGCGGCTGGTGCGCGAGGGCGTCGACCTCGTCCTCGACCCCGGCGATGAGCACGCGGTCGAAGCGGGTCTCCAACTCGTGGAGAAGGATGGCGGTGAGGCGACGGTCATCTCGATGGGTCCACCCAAAGCGCTCGAGGCCATCCGGCGGGCGCTGGCGATGGGCGCCCACCGTGGCATCCTGGTGACCGATCCCGCGCTGGAGAATTCCGACGCGTTGAGCACAGCGCGGGCGATCGCCGGCGCCATCAAAGGCCAGACCTACGATCTGATCATCTGCGGCACCGAAAGCACGGATGGGTCTTCCGGGGCGGTGCCGGCGCAACTGGCCGAGCTCCTCGGGCTGCCGCTGCTCAGCTTTGCGAAGAAGCTTGAGGTCTCTGACGGCAAGGCCGTCATCGACCGGCAGACCGATGAAGGCTACGACGTGGTGGAGGCCGCGCTGCCCGCCATCGTCACCGTCACCGGCGGCATCAACGAGGCCCGCTATCCCGCGCTCCGGGGCATCATGCAGGCGAAGAACAAGGAAGTGAAGCAGGTCGGGCTGAGCGACATCGGGCTGGCGGGCCAGGCCGGAACCGCGGCGCTGACGCAGGAAGTCGTCGAAGCGACGCCCGCCGAGGCGCGCAAAGCGGGGGAAGTCGTCGAGGACAAGGGTGAAGGCGCGAAGCGTGTCGCGGACTTTCTCAAAGAGTTGAAGGTCATCTGATGGCCGGTATCTGGGTCTTCGCCGAGACCGTCGACGGAACACCCGCGCCGGTGGTGCTCGAGCTGCTGACGAAAGCCCGGTCGCTGGGTGATACCACGGCGATCGCGCTCGGTCCCGGGGCATCGAAGGCTGCGCAAACGTTCGGCAAATATGGTACGAAGCGGGTCTACGTTCACGAGGATCCCGCCTTCAGGGATGTGCTGGCTACGCCGGCGGTTGACCTGCTGGCGCGACTGATCGAGAAGGACCAGCCAGACCTCGTGATCTTCGGCATGACCTATGACGGTCGCGATGTGGCCTCACGCCTGAGCGCCCGGCTTGGGACCGCATTGATCGCCAACGCCACCGATGTCGCCGGCAAGAACGGTGGCTGGGCGATCGTCTCGCCGATGTTCGGCGGCAGCCTCATGGTGACGACCGTTCCCAGGGCCAAGGCGCCCACGCTGATCCTGATTCGGCCGAAGGCCATCACTGCCGAGCCAGCCGCCTCCGCCGGAGCGCCGCAGGTGGAGACGCTGACAGATCCGGTCGACACCAGCAAGCCGGTCGCGCGGGTGCTGCGGCGCGAAGTGGAGAAGGCGAGTGGTCCCAAGCTCGAGGACGCCGCGGTCATCGTCAGCGGCGGGCGCGGCCTCGGTGCACCGGAGAATTTCAAGATGCTCGATGAGCTCGCGGCCGAGCTGGGCGCGGCGGTTGGCGCCAGCCGCGCGGTCGTCGACGCCGGCTGGAAGCCGTACTCATTCCAGATCGGCCAGACCGGGAAGACCGTCAAGCCGACGGTCTACATTGCGCTCGGGATCTCGGGGGCCATGCAGCACACGGTCGGGATGAAGGGCGCCAAGACGATCATCGCGATCAACAAGGACCCGGAGGCGCCCATCTTCAAGCTCGCCGACCTCGGCGTGATCGGGGACGTCCACAAGATCGTGCCCCAACTGATCCAGGAAGTCCGCTCCCGCAAGGGCAAGTGAGTACCTCGCTCAGCCTGCTGGCGGTCGAGCCCCACCCCGACGACGAGTCCATCGGCATGGGTGGGACGCTGGCGCGGTACAGCGCGGAGGGGGTGCGGACGACGCTGGTCACCGCCACGCGCGGCGAGGTTGGCGAGATTCTCGACAAGGACCTCGACCCCAAGGAAGCGGCGCCAAGGCTCGCGACCATTCGTGAGGGCGAGCTGCGCAACGCGGTCGAGATCCTCGGCGTCAACGAGTTGGTCTTCCTCGGCTACGAGGATTCGGGCATGGCGGGTCTGCCCCGGAACCGCGAGCGCAACACCTTCTGGCAGGCCGATGAGGAAGAAGCGATCGGCCGTCTCATCCAGGTGGTGCGGCGGGTCCGTCCGCAGGTGATGGTGACGCAGAACGAGTTCGGAGGCTACGCGCACCCTGACCACATCAAGACGCACCGTGTCGCCATCGGCGCCTTTTTCTACGCCGCTGACATCGAACGCTTTCCAGGCGGGGAGCCATTCCGCCCAAGCAAGCTCTACTATTCCGCCTTTCCAAAATCGGTGCTCCGACAGATGGCCGAGGCGATGCAGCGGGCCGGCGTGGAGAACCGGTTCTCTACGGATGGCGAGCCGCCGCCCTTCGCGGTATCGGACGACCGGGTCACGACCTGGCTGGACGTGAGCCAATACATCGACAAGAAGCTCGGGGCCATGCGGGCGCATCGGACCCAGATCCCGGAGGACAGCTGGTTCCTCAAGCTCAACGAGGCGCTCGGTCCCAAGGCCTGGGGACTCGAGACCTTCGAGCGGGTGCGCACGTCGGTCGAGGCGCCCGTTCCGGAAGACGACCTCTTCGCCGGCCTTCGATGACCGCGGCCACCGATGTGGCGCTGGCCGAGGCCGCCGCGCTCCTGGGCCGGGCACGGTCGGCGATCGCCTTCACCGGCGCGGGCATCTCGGTGGAGAGCGGCATCCCTCACTTTCGCGGCGAAGGCGGACTCTGGACCAAGTTCGACCCCTACAAGGTGGCCCACATCGACACGTTTTTAAAAGACCCGGCCCAGTACTGGACGTACAGCCTCAATCATCGCCGGACGGATGCCGAGCCCAATCCAGCGCATCGCACGCTGGTCGAGCTAGAGCGGCTGGGCCACCTGCGAGCGGTCGTCACCCAGAACACCGACGGCCTGCACCAGAAGGCGGGCAGCAGCGAGGTGATCGAGCTCCACGGTTCGTCACACACGGTCGTCTGTCTCGATTGTGAGTCCAGATTTCCGCGCGACCAGATCGACCGGATGAACCGCGAGCACTGTCCACCGAGCTGTCCCTCGTGTGGGGGGCGCTTCCTCAAGCCGACGGTGGTCCTCTTCGGCGAGGCCCTTCCAATGCCGGCGCTCCGTGACGCCCAGGCGCTGGCAATGACAGCTGACGTCGTCCTGATCGTGGGTAGCTCGCTGCAGGTCTATCCCGCGGCCGGCATTCCGCGGCTCGCGCGCGAGCACGGCGCCGAGCTCTGCATCGTCAACGCCGAACCCACCCCGTTCGACGACCTCGCCGCCGCGGTCATCCACGGCAAAGCCGGCGAGGTTCTGCCACGCATGGTTCGCCTTATGGCCCGGGAGCCGGATCATTGGTCGTAGCGGTCTCGGATCGTGTTCTCAGCGCCCACGTCGACTGATCTGCCCTATGTCGTAGCGGCGTCTCTGCTCGGCATCGTGCTGATCGCCGCGGCGATCGTGCAGCTGCGAGCGGATCGCGCAGCCCGCTCACCGGATGACCTGCGCTACCGACGGCGGAACTATTTTCCGCTCGCACTCGTGCTCGGCATTGCCATCTTTCTGATTCCCGATGTCGTGGACGAGACCATTCCCGCGCACCACATCGACGAATTTATCGATTACAGCCTGGGCGCCGTCGCCCTGATCTGGCTGTTCTGGCCCGGCCTGCGCTTCCGGCCTGTCACAGTCTGGCCGCTGATCGCCGGCCTCGCGCTCTTCAGCAACCTGCTCGGCGTTGTCATCGAACACGCCGAACCCGACGATGTCGGTGGCGACATCCTGACGTCGAGCCTGATGATCGTAGGCATCGCCCTCCACCTCTACAGGCTTGGTCGTCGTCGCACCGGCGCAACCAAGACCTGACTGCGGGCTACGGCGCGTCGGGCACGGGAAACGTCTGGCCGCAGGCGGGACAAACAACCACGGTCTGTTCTTTGGGCGCGCTGAACAGCTCCTCGCAGCTCGGGCACGCATACTCGCGGGGCGGGCTTTGCTCAGCCTCGCGATCGGCGGCCATCGCAACGGGGACCTCGCCCAGGTCGACGACGGGGCTGCCGCACTCGGTGCAGCGGTAGAGCGGGGCGTCAACCACCTTGTAATCCAGGTAGCGGCCGGCGCTGTCCACGAAGACGGACGCATTCCAGAGCTCGAACCGGTTTGTGCTGCACCGGTTCGGACAGGCGAGATACATCAAGACACTCGCTGAAGTTTCTTGAGCCGGTCCGCCGCCCGGCGGAGCGTTTCCATCTTCTTGGGAAAGGAGAAGCGGATCTGCCGCCGGCCACGCTCCGGCTCCAGATAGAAGCTGCTGCCCGGCACGGTGGCCAGCCCGATGTCGCGCACCATCCGGTGGGCAAGAGCGACGTCATCCTCGCCGAATCCGCCGATGTCGGTCATCACGTAGTAGGCGCCGTCGGGTGGGTAGGCCTTGAAACCGGCGCCGTCCAGGATCTCGAGCATGAAATCCCGCCGCTCCCGGTAGGCATTCAATAGGTCAACGTAGTACTGGTCCGCAAATCGCAGCGCCGTCGCCGCCGCCACCTGTAGCGGATGCGGGGCGCCGACCGTGACGAAGTCGTGGACCTTGCGGATTGCGCTCGTCATCTCGGCGGGCGCGATCGCGTACGCCAGCCGCCAGCCCGTGACGCTGTACGTCTTGGAAAGACCGTTGATCGTCACGGTCCGATCTCGCATTCCGTCGAGGGTCGCGATGCTGACGTGCTCGCCGCGGTAGACGAGGTGCTCGTAGATCTCGTCCGTGACGGCGATCACGTCGAACTCCTGGCAAAGGGCGGCGATGAACGCCAGCTCGTCGCGACTGTAGACCTTACCGGTCGGGTTGTGGGGCGTGTTGATGATGATCGCCCGCGTCCTCGGGTTGAAGGCCTGGCGCAGCTGATCCCGGTCGAAGTGCCAGTCGGGAGGAACCAGGGGCACCACCACCGGCGTGGCGCCCGAGAGAATGCAATCCGGCCCGTAGTTCTCGTAGAACGGCTCGAAGATGACGACCTCATCGCCGGGGTCGACCAGCGCCAGGATGGTCGACAGCATCGCCTCGGTCACGCCGCAACAGACGGTGATCTCGGTCTCGGGGTTCACGGTCATTCCCCGGAAATGCTCCGTCTTGGCGGCGATCGCGTCGCGCATCACCTTCGCGCCCCAGGTGGTCGCGTACTGGTTGAAGTCCTTGCGGATGGCATCGACGGCCGCCTCCTTCAGCTCGCTGGGAGCGGCGAAGTCGGGGAAACCCTGGGCGAGGTTGAGGCAGTTCTCGCCGTGCTCCGCGATGCACAGCCGTGTCATCTCCCGGATGACCGACTCGGTGAAGGAGCTCGACTTGCGCGAGATCATGGCGCGCGGCACGACACTAGAATGCCAGAAGTGTTGCGCCAGACCGTCCAGGACAAGGGCGTCGAAGCGTTTCGCAAACAGTTCCCCATCTTCGATCAGAAGATCTACCTGAGCAGCTGCTCGCAGGGCGCCCTGTCGAGACCGGTGGAGGCCGCCCTCCACGAGTTCCTCGAGTCCTGGCATACCCACGGCAATCCCTGGGAGATCTGGGTGGCGCGAATGGAGCAGTTGCGGCTGGCGTTCGCCCGGCTGATCAACGCGGAGCCCGGCGAGGTGGCGATCACCTTCTCGGTGTCGACCGCGCTCAACTCCCTGGCCAGCGCGCTGCGCTATCAGGAACGGCCCAGGGTCGTCACCAGCGACTTCGATTTCCCGACCGTGGGTCATATCTGGCTGGCGCAGCAGCGCCGCGGCGCCCAGGTGACGTTTGCGCGGGCGAACGGTACCCGCCTACCACTGAGCGCCTTCGAGGATGTGGTTGACGACCGGACGCTGCTGGTCTCCACAACCCAGGTCTGCTACAAAAACGGGTTCAGGACCAATATCAGCGCGCTGGCCGAGCTGGCCCACGAGCGGGGCGCCCACCTCCTGATCGATGCCTACCAGGCCATGGGAACGCAGCCGATGGACGTCAAGGCGCTCGACCTGGACATCCTGGTGACCGGCGCGCTCAAGTACCTGCTCGGTTCGCCGGGGGTCGCCTTCATGTACATGCGCAAGGATCTGGTCGATCGCTTCGAGCCGAGCGACACCGGCTGGTTCGGGCAGGAAAACGTGTTCGCCTACGACGTCCACCATCTGCGCTATGCCGCCACGGCGCGGCGCTTCGAGACCGGGTCACCCCCTGTCCCCAACGTCTACGCATCCCTCGCCGCGCTGCAACTGATCGAAGGGGTGGGTCTTGGCGCGATCCAGGCCCATGTCCAGGCGCTCGCCGGACGTTTTATCGACGGGGCGCGCCGCCGAGGGCTTGCCCTGCTGACGCCGGAGGAGCCGGCCGACCGGGGTCCCCTCGTTATGGTGCGCTCGACCGATGCGCCCAGGTTGGTGGAAACGCTCTCCAGGGATGGCATCCTCTGCTCGACCAGGGACGGTGCGTTGCGGGTCTCCCTCCACTACTACAACACGGCCGGCGACGTCGATGCCGTCCTCGCGGCGCTCGACCGGCATCCTGACCTGCTCGTCCGTACCGCCGATTAGAAAGGGTTAGAGGCGGCCGGTCGGCGGTTGCTCTCCGTGTTCCAACCGTGTATAAAGAGCGCACCGAGTTTAGGTATTCGACAAAGGAAGAGGAGGTCGACAGGGAGTGGCACAGCCAAGAATTCTCGTCGCGGTCGCCCTGGCCAGCGTGGGGCTGGCCGCGTGCGGCGGAACCAGCAGCACGGGTGGCACGGCGAACAAACCCGACAAGGTCCAGATCGCGGCCGAGGGACCCTTTACCGGCGATCAGGCGTCGATTGGCGCCGGCGCCCTGCAGGCGATCAAGCTGGCGGTCAAGGACTTCAACAGCGCCGGCGGCGTAAACGGCACCCAGGTACAGCTCCTGGTCTGGGACGACCAGCACAATGCGCAGACGGCACAGACGTTGCAGGCGGTAGGAATCGCCGACCCAACGGTTCTCGGCATCGTGGGACCGATGAACTCCGGCGTCGTGCTCGGCTCGGTTCAGGGCCTCCAGGCCGCGACGCCGCCGCTGCCGCTGGTGAGCGAATCGGCCTCGAACGTCGCGGTCACCGATTCCGGGAATAGCGTTGCCCACCGCGTCAATGCCCGGGATGACGCGCAGGGCCCGGCCGACGGGAAGTTCATGATCGACCAGGGCGCCAAGAAGGTCTACGTGATGGATGCGAAGTCCGACTACTCGACCGGACTGGCCGACCAAACCCAGAAGTATCTCAGCGACCACAGCATTGCGTTCCAACGCGACAGTGTCAAGGCCGGGACGAAGGACTTCAGCACCGTGATCACGAAGATCAAGGCCTTCAATGCCGATTGGGTGTACTTCGCCGACGAAGGACCTGAGGCGGCGCCCTTCGTTTCGCAGCTGAAGCAACAGGGCCTGACGGTAGGGCAGAACATCCAGTTCCTGGGAACTGATGGCGAGGAAGATGCCTCCATCATCACCACCTCGCAGGGCGCCTACGATGGCGCCTACGCGACCAACATCACGGCTGACCCAGCGGGCGTATCGGGCACCGCGGCCGCAAATTACGTGGCCGCGTTCAAGGCGGCATATGGCGCGGATGCCGTCAGCAAGGCCGGCCCCTTCTACGGATCTGCGTACGAGGCGGCGCAGGTCTTGCTCCAGGCGATCAAGGCCTCGCCGGTGAACAACGGCAAGATCTCGCGTAGTGACGTGCTCAGCCACCTCGGCAGCGACACCTTCAGCACGATCTTCGGTTCGATCAAGTTCAATGCGAAGGGTGACGTCCAAACCGGCGGCATCTACGTCTACAAGGCGACAGGCAACGCGATGGTGGTGGTTAAGCAAGTCTCCGGCTAGAGGAGTAAGAAGGAAGGGGACGGGCCCATCCCGTCCCCTTTTTGATTGCCGTGGGCACCTTCCTGCAGCAACTCGTCAACGGGCTGGAACTCGGAAGCCTTTACGCCCTGATCGCCCTCGGCTACACGCTGATCTACGGCATCCTCGAGCTGCTGAACTTCGCCCACGGCGACGTGTTCATGGTAGGAGCGTTCCTGGCAGCGGGAGCGGCAGCCCTGCTGGTCCACAACGAGGTGGCGGCCATCCCGGCGAGTCTCATCGTCGGCCTGATGCTGCTGGTGGCGATGGGTGGCGCCGGACTGCTCGGTGTCGGCATCGAGCGGATCGCCTACCGGCCCTTGCGTAACGCCAACCGCCTGGCTCCCTTGATCACCGCGATCGGCGTCTCGCTGCTACTCGAGAGCGCAATCCAGGTCGGGGTCAGCCCGGCGCCCGTGCTGGTGCCGACCAACGCGCTGGTGCCGCAGACGGTCCTCCATGTGGCAACTGTCGAGACGCCGCTCACCGGGGTGATGCTGTTCGTGGCGTCCGTGGCGCTGATGATCGGGCTTGACGTCTTCGTTTTTCGCACGCGTTTTGGCAGCGCGATGCGGGCGACCGCACAGGACCGAGAGGCCGCCACCTTCATGGGCATCGATGTCGATCGCGTGATCATGGTGACCTTCTTCGTGGCATCCGCGCTGGCCGGGCTGGGCGGGGTTCTCTTCGGACTGCGATACGCGAGCATCGATTTCTTCATGGGGTACCTGCTGGGAATCAAGGCGTTTACCGCCGCCGTTATCGGTGGCATCGGGAACATCCGCGGCGCGATGGCCGGCGGCTTGCTGCTGGGTGTGCTCGAGAGCCTGGTAGGCGGCTTCATCAGTACCCAGTACACGGACACCTTCGTCTTCCTGGCCTTGATCGCCGTGCTGCTGGTGCGGCCCCAGGGCCTCTTCGGCCAGCCCCTTACGGATCGGGCATGAGCGCCAGCCCGCAGCCGCTTCCGGCTACCGAGTCGACCCACCAGCTGAAGCGCTTCTGGGAGTCAGGGCCGGCCGGGTGGAATAAGACCCTCACGAGTCCGCGTGCCCTGATCCCATTCTTCCTGGTTGCCTTCGCCGTTCCGCTCGCACTGCAGTACGTTGAGGACAACTCCAGCTGGATTGGTGCCCAGTACTGGACATTGATCCTCGCGACCTGCGCCATGTACGCATGCCTCGCCGTCGCGCTCAACCTGGTGGTTGGCTACGCCGGGCTCCTGAACCTGGGCTTCATCGCCTTCTTCGGCATCGGCTCCTACGCCTACGCCCTGGTCGCCAGTGACCAGATTCACCAGCGTTATCCGTTGTGGGCGGCGCTGCTGGTCGTCGTCGTCGTCACGCTCGCCTTCGCGCTCCTGGTGGGGGTCCCGGCGCTGCGCCTTCGCGGCGACTACCTGGCGATCGTGACGCTCGGGTTTGGGCTGATCATGCGCGACCTGATCCTCGACCTCGACCGCCCTCCGGTGCTGGCCGGCCACCAGTTCGGGCCGGATGGGCTGAACATCACGAACGGAACTAATGGCATCCACAACGTGGCCCCTTTCAACCTGCCGGCCAGCCTGCCATTGCTGGGGCCGGTGCCGCATTACCGAATGTACTACTGGATCTTCGTCGGGTTTCTGGCGCTCTCGATCTACTGCATGCTGCGCTGGCGGAACAGCCGAACCGGCCGCGCCTGGGTCGCGATCCGGGAAGACGAACTGGCTGCTCGCACGATGGGGGTGAACACCTTCAAGTACCGGCTGCTCGCCTTTTCGGTGAGCGCGGTCATGGCGGGCATCGTCGGCATGATCAACGCCGCGCAGATCTTCAATGCCTTTCCCAGCCCGAACTTCGATGTGCAAACCACGGTAATGGTGTTCATCATGGTCATCCTGGGTGGACTCGGCAGTATTCCCGGCGCCATCCTTGGGGCGATCGCCTTCACGGTGCCGCCCTTCCTGCTGCAGCAGTTCGTCTTTTACAAGTACTTGATCATCAGCGTGGTCTTGATCGCCGTGATGATCTACCGGCCGGAAGGCCTGCTCGGGACCGTCTCCATCCGCCCGCGCAAGACGATGGGCGGCACACTCGAGTTGATCACCGCCGAGGCGACTGTCGAAGCGTCAGAGCTCCCACCGGTAACCGACGCAGAGGCCGCCGACCTGGAGGCCACCGCGGGCGCAATCGTCGAAGACCCGGAGTGGAAAACGTGAGCCAGCGGCCACACGTCCTCCAGATCCAGGGCTTGACTCGCCGTTTCGGAGGCTTGACGGCGGTCGACCGGTTCGATGTCGATGTCTACCAGGGTGAGATCGTCAGCCTCGTCGGCCCAAACGGTGCGGGCAAGACCACCGTCTTCAATCTGATTTCCGGCGTGCTGCGGCCCACGGCCGGGTCGATACGGTTGCTTGGGCGCGAGCTGGTCGGCCAGCCCGCGCACCGCATCACCCGTCACGGCGTCGCCCGGACCTTCCAGAACATCCGCGTCTTCCCACAGTTGACGGTCCGGGAGAACATTCTGCTCGGCACCCACCACTGGACGCGAAGCGGCATGTTGGGATCGGTCACGTTCTGGCCGTCGACAACGCGGGCTGAGCGAGCGGCCCAGGCAGAGGTTGGGACGGCCATCGAGCTCTTCCGCGAGCGCCTCGAACCACGGCTGGAAGACCCCGCGTTCGCGCTCTCCTACGCCAACCGGCGGCGCACCGAAATCGCCCGGGCCCTCGCGGCGAGGCCCAAGCTCCTCTTGCTCGACGAGCCCGCCGCGGGAATGAATCCGTACGAGCGAATCGAGATGGCGGGCCTGATCAGATCGATGCGTGATCGGGGCCTGACGATTTTCCTGATCGAGCACCACATGCCACTGGTGATGGAGATTTCCGACCGGGTCATTGTGATGGATCACGGCGTCAAGATCGCCGAGGGTTTGCCCAAGGAGGTTCGCAGCAATCCAAGAGTCGTCGAAGCCTACCTCGGCCGACGGGCAGCGACAGCCTAGCGCCACGCCCGCAAAGGCTGACGTCGTCCTGCGCTTGCAGGACGTCGAGGTGCGCTATGGCCCGGTCCCTGCCTTGCGCGAGGTGAGCATGGAAATCCGCCGGGGGGAGATCGTCTGTCTGCTGGGCGGCAATGCCTCGGGCAAGTCGACCACGATGAAGACGGTCATCGGTTCCATCCGCCCCAGCAAAGGATCGGTCTGGTACGAGGGCGAGGAGATCACGAACTGGAACACCTCTCGGCGTGTGGCGGGCGGAATCGCCATCGTCCCCGAGGCGCGGCGCATCTTCCCCCGGCTGACGGTGCTGGAGAACTTGATGATGGGCGCCTTCATCCGAACAGACAAGGCCGAGATCGATGCTGATTTAGGCCGCGTCATGGAGATGTTTCCTCGACTCAAGGAGCGACGCGCCCAGCGCGGCGGCACCATGTCGGGTGGCGAGCAGCAAATGCTGGCGATGGCCCGGGCTTTGATGGCGCGGCCGCGCTTCCTCTGCATGGATGAGCCGTCGATGGGGCTGGCGCCGGTGCTGGTGGAGCAGCAGTTCGAGACCATCCAGCGCCTGAACGCCACCGGCATCACGATCTTCGTCGTCGAGCAGAACGCGAGCATGGCGCTGGCGATCGCCAACCGGGGCTACGTGCTGCAGAGCGGCCGCGTCGTCCTGGCCGGGACGGCGGCGTCGCTGCTCGAGAACCCGCAGATGCAGCGGGCGTATCTCGGAATCTAGCCGGCTGGGGGGCTCGGCGGAAGCTTGGCTTCGGGCGAGCCGGCGGGCGAGAAGGCGCCCAACACCTTCAGATCCTCCCGGCCGCTGTTCTCCAGCGTGTGCCGAACGCCGATGGGGAAGAAGACCACCGAGCCCGGGCGGAGGTCGCCAACCGGAGCATCCTCGATCCAGAGCCGTCCGGTCCCGGCCAGGATGTAGACGGCCTCTTCGTGAGGGTGCGCATGGAGGGGTGCGCGGCCGGTCGGAATCACGCCCGTGAACTGCGTCATCTGCCGGCAGCCGACGGCGGGGCTGACCAGCACGCGAAAGCTGCGCTCCCCCATCAGCGTCGGCGCCACGCGCCGCTCATCCATCATCGTGGGCGCGACACCGCGCTCGTCGAGGCTGGCGGATGGCAGGCCGGACAGATCCAGGCGTGGCATGGCCGGGCGAATGTCCTCGAGGTCGATTGGTGGCGCCATCGCGCCAACCAGGACGAGCGGCTTCGCGCCGGTGTTGACGTAGCTGTGCTCGGCACCGTCCGGGACGAAGACTGCCTGTCCCGGGTCGACCTGGTGGGTGGCGCCCTCCACCCGCACCTCGCCCGTACCCTCGAGCACGTACAGGACTTCCTCCGCACCGTCGTGGACGTGGGTCACACCCGAGTCCGGGTCGACGGCCAGCCGGTAGGCCATCACGTGCTCGGCCCCCAGCTCACGGTCGATCAGCCATTGCAGGACCGCGCCGTCCAGGGATTGGCCGGCGATCTCGGTCTGATGGCGAAGGCGCGCCCGTTGCTCCACCGACATGTCGTGCTGCCGATGATAGCAACGGCACAAAGCTTTACCATCTCGACGAAGGGAATGGACTACCGGCTGTTCGGGCGGACCGGGATGCGGGTCTCGGTCCTGGGGCTGGGCTGCGGGGGATTTGGCGGCGTCGGCTCGGCGCCGGAGTTGTTCGGGAAGGGAGAGGACCAAAGGACAGCCTTCGCCATAATGGACCGCGCCTGGGATGCCGGCATCAATTATTTCGATACCGCCGACAGCTATGGCGGCGGAGTCTCGGAGAGGATCATTGGTGCCTGGTTGCAGGAGCGCAAAGTGCGCGATCGGCTGGTGCTGTCGACCAAGGTCTTGTACGCCATCGCCGAAGGCCCGACTGACCGGAGCCTTTCGCGACGCCACATCACGCAGGCGGTCGAAGGCAGTCTCCGCCGCCTTCAGACGGATTATCTCGACCTCTACGTGATCATGGAGCCTGACCCGGCGACCCCGGTCGAGGAAACGCTGCAGACGATGAACGACCTGATGAAGGCGGGGAAGGTGCGGCACATCGGCGCCAGCAACGTCACGGCGCCGCAACTGCGCGAGTCGCTGGCGGCGAGCGACCGGCTCGGCGTCCACCGCTACCAATCGGTGCAGAACGGCTACAGCCTGTTGGAACGCGGCATCGAGGACGACGTGCTGCCACTCGCCGCGAAGGAGCGGATGGCGGTCACGCCCTTCAGTCCGACGGCGGGCGGCCTGCTGACCGGCAAGTACCACTTTGGAGAACAGCCCCCGCCAGGGTCGCGCGTCGACCTCCGACCACAGCCCTATCAACACCTGATGACCGCCGCGACCTTCCACGCGATTGACGCCCTGCGCGACGCGGCGGCCGAGCGCGGCGTCGACATGGGCGCCTTGGCGCTGGCCTGGGTCCTCAGCCACCCCGTCGTGACCTCAGCGCTGATCGGCCCACGCACGGTCGAGCAGTTCCGCCCATGGCTGGCAGCGGTCGACATTCATCTGACGAACGCCGACCGCGAGGCGGTGGCCTCACGGATGGAGGCCGCGGTCGCCTGATGGACGTGCTGGTGCTCAACGGCGAAGAGGTGGCCCGGCTGCTTCCGATGCGGGACTGCATCCAGGTCATGCGCGATGCGCTGGCGGCCCTCGCCCGCGGGGAGGCGCTGGTTCCCCTGCGGATGGTGATGCGGGTGCCGGGCGCCAGTGGCTTCCTCGGCTTGATGCCCGGCTATATCATGCCGCGGGTTGACGATGAAGGCGCGCTCGGCCTGAAGGCCGTGTCGGTCTTCCCCGGCAACGCCAAGCGCGGCATCGATACCCACCAGGGTGCGGTGCTCCTCTTCGAAGCGGATACGGGGCGGCTCTCCGCGCTGATGGACGGCGCGGCCATCACGGCCATCCGGACGGCCGCGGTGTCCGGCGTGGCCACCGACCTGCTCGCCCGTCGGGATGCCAGCGAGCTCGCGATCCTCGGCGCGGGTGTGCAAGCCCGGACACACGTGGAGGCGATCGCCGCCGTCCGGCCGCTCCGGCGAGTCGGTATCTGGAGCCGCAATCCGCAGCGTGCCAACGCCCTGGTATCAGAGCTCCGCCCGCGCTTCGCCTTTCCGATCGAAGCCGAGGACAGCCCCGAGACGGCGGTTCGAGCGGCCGATGTCATCACCACGGTGACGGCAAGCTCGGAACCAATCCTGCAACGCGCGTGGCTCAAGGAGGGGGTTCACATCAACGCGGTCGGGTCCTCGATTCCGACGAGTCGCGAGATCGATACCGCCACCATGGCGGCGGCGCGTCTGTTCGTCGACCGGCGGGAGTCGGCGCTGGCGGAAGCCGGCGACCTGCTGATCCCGATGCTGGAGGGGGCGGTCAAAGCTGACCATGTGCAGGCCGAGCTGGGTGACGTCATCATCGGGAAGGACCCGGGCCGCCGTTCTGCGCACGAGCTCACGCTTTTCAAATCACTGGGCCTGGCTGTCGAGGACGTCGCATCCGCCGCGTACGTTGTTTACCGGGCGCGCGAAACCGGCACCGGTCAGACGGTGAAGATGTGAAAGCGACCGGGCTGCGCATCGAGGAGATCCGCCGGGCGCAGCCGGTGGTCGCCCAGGCAGCCATCCGTACCCCGCTGGTGCGGCTCAATGTCTGGGACGCGCCGGCCGAGATCTACCTGAAGCTGGAGAACCTCCAGCCGATCGGGTCCTTCAAGATCCGCGGTGCCGCCAATGCGATGAGCGCGATGTCGAAGGCGGAGCTGGCCAAAGGCGTCCTCGTTGCCAGCGCCGGTAACATGGCGCAGGGCGCGGCCTGGAACGCGCGGCGGCTCGGCATTCCGTGTACGGTGATCGCCCCGGACTATGCGCCGGATACGAAGGTGCAGGCGATCGAGCGGCTCGGCGGCCGGGTGATCAAGGTGCCGTTCGACCGCTGGTGGCAGACCTTCACCGATCGAGGCTATCCCGGGGTCGACGCCACCTTCATCCATTCCTTCGATGACGATCGGGTGATGGCGGGCAATGGGACGATAGGCCTCGAGCTGTTCGAGGACCTGCCCGAGGTTGACACCGTATTGATTCCCTGGGGAGGTGGCGGACTCGCCGGCGGCATTGCCACCGCGCTGCGTGCGCTCAAGCCGTCGGTGCGCATTCACGCCGTGGAAGCCGAGACCGGCGCCCCCCTCCGGGCATCCCTGAAAGCCGGCTCCGCGCAGGTGGTCGACTATCAGCCCTCCTTCGTCGACGGCATCGGCAGCAAGACGGTGTTTCCGAACATGTTGGTCATGGCGCAGGAGCTGCTCGACGGCTCGTTTACAGCCAGTCTCGACGAGATCGCGGCCGCACTGCGCCTGATGGCGGAACGCAATCGCGTCATCGCCGAGGGAGCCGGCGCGGTGGCGTTAGCGGTGGCGCTCTCGGGGAAGGCGGGCAAGGGCCGGATCGCATGCATCGTTTCCGGCGGCAACATCGATCTGCCGAAGCTGGTGAAGATCCTGGGCGAGCACTGAAGATGCCGGAGCTCACCGGACGGGTCGCGTTGGTCACGGGCGGGGGCCGAGGGATCGGCCGGGCGGTGGCGCTGTCGTTGGCATCGGCGGGAGCGGATGTGGCAGTCACCGCTCGCACCCACGGGGAGCTGGCAGAAACCGTGACGGCGATCCAAAGTCTTGGCCGTCGCGCCGAGGCGATCGTCTGCGATGTCGCCGAACGGCCGCAGGTGGATGTGATGATCGCGCGCGTCAAGCAGAGCCTCGGCGACCCGCTGATCCTGGTGAACAACGCGGGCATCGCCGGCAGTGCCAAGCTGGCGGACACGACCGACGAGATGTGGGATCGCATGCTTCGCGTCAACGCGAGTGGTGCTTTCTACTGCACCCGCGCGGTGCTGCCGATGATGCTGGCGGCGAAGTGGGGCCGGATCGTGAACATGGCCTCGATCGCGGCTCGGGTTGGTGCGCCCTACATCGCCGCCTACGCGGCCTCGAAGCACGCGCTCCTCGGTCTGACGCGCGCCGTGGCCGCCGAAGTTGCGAACCGCGGCGTCACGGTGAACGCCGTCTGCCCTGGCTACGTCGATTCAGCGATGACCGATGCCTCGACGGCGAACATCGTAAAGCGGACCGGGCGGACGGAACAGGATGCCAGAAAAATCCTCGAGGGTTTCAGCCCGCAGGGGCGGTTGATGACCGCCGAGGAGGTGGCGGCGATGACGACCTATCTCTGTTCCGAGGTCGCCCGCGGCATCAACGGCCAGGGCGTCGTCATCGACGGCGGCGCCCTCCAGGCATGACGGCTCGGGACCAGCTCGCCAGTGAGGCGACGGGCATCGCCCGGAAACTCGCGCCGATCGCCGCCTCCGGTGAGCAGGGACGGGTCAACCGGCGGCTGATCCGCGCCCTGGCCGACGAGGGGCTGCTACCGCGGTTATTTCCGCGGCGTGCGGGCGGGACGCGCGATGGCGGCGTGTCGGCCGTCGAGCTCTGCGCCGTTCGCGAGGCGCTGGCGCAGGAATCGACCCTTGCCGAAAACGCGGTCGCGATCCAAACCCTGGGCGCGTATCCGATCGTGCTGGCCGGGTCCGATGAGGCGGCCGGGCGATACGCGGGCCCGGTTGCGCGTGGCGAGACGGTCGCCGCCTTTGCGCTGACCGAGCCCGATGCTGGAACGGACGCCGGCGCGCTCGCCCTGCGTGCCGAGCGCGACGGCAAAGGCTACCGCCTGTCCGGCACCAAGGTCTTTATCTCCAACGCGCCGGATGCGGATATCTACACCATCTTTGCCAGGACCACGCCCGACGCGGGCCCCAAGGGAATCACCGCCTTCATCGTGACCGGGGATGCCAAGGGTCTCAGCGGAACCCCGCTCCACCTGCTTTCGGCGCACCCAATCGGCCGGCTCGAGCTGGACGGCGTCTTCGTGTCCGAGGAGCAAGTCCTGGGCGAGGTCGACCGCGGCTTCCGGTTGGCGATGCGGACCCTCGACCTGTTCCGGCCAAGCGTGGGCGCTTCGGTCATCGGGATGGCACAGGCGGCGCTCGACGCCGCGGTCGCGCACGCGGCAAGCCGGCAGGCCTTTGGGCGACCCATCAAAGAGTTCCAGGCGGTTTCGCATCAGCTCGCCGAGATGGCCACCCGCCTGGAGGCAGCCCGAGCCCTCGTTCACTCGGCTGCTGAGGCCTACGACCGCGGCGATCAGCGAGTTGCTCGGCGTTCCGCGATGGCGAAGCTCTTTGCCACGGAGACCGCGCAGCAGGTGATCGACGTCGCCATCCAGGTGCACGGCGCTCTGGCGCTCGAGCAGGGGCATTTGCTCGAGCATCTCTACCGCGAGGTGCGGGCGCCTCGAATCTACGAGGGGACGTCTGAGATCCAGCGCGAGATCATAGCCCGCGATCTCTTTCGCGCTCAGAGTCGGTCGGAAACGTCCTCACACACCGGGTAGGCAGGGGCAGGGCCAACTCACCGTTGCCTCCCTGGCGATGACATTGGTGCCGACCTCCGTTATCGCAAAGAGCTCCGTCGCGCCGCCCTGGTTCGTGATGTTGATCAGGACGTCGTCCGACCCCGGTTTAGCCAGCATCGATTGAGCGCTACCAGGACGGTGCCAGATCACGTGCTGGTCGGCCCAGCTGAGCAGCTGGACTTCTGACGGAGTCCCGCTATTCATGACGATTCGCGAGCCGTCCCCGGCGAAACCCACGACCCGGCCACGCAAGGACGCCAGCGGTTGGCCCGACGGAAGCTCGCGAATGGTGCTGCTGTCATCAAAGACGCTGCTTTCCGCCACGTACCTGGCGTCCGGCGAGACGGCATCCAGGATCCAGTTCGGCCGCGCGTTTGGATCTCCCTCTCCGGCGAGGTAGCCGAGCGGGTACTTGTGTTCGTATTCGACGGCGCCGGTCGCAAGGTTAACGACCTGCACACCGGTCGTAATGAGGTAGCGGGTCGCTTGAGGTGGCCAGTGCGGGAACAGTCCGCCCACGACAACGGCGCGGCCGTTCCTCAGCGAGCAGGCTGCTACAGCGGGCGCCGACCCGGGCGTCCCGGCGGGGCCGACTTTTCGACCGGGTTCGCCGGGCGCCCCAATCCACAGGGAGCCTTCTCCCGAATCTGGACCAGCGTTGGTGGGAAGCACGATTCCGCAAACATGCCGGCCGTCGTCGGCCCAAAGCGCGACGCCATACGCCGCTGGATCCTCCGCCAACGGGCCGAGAGCGTGGCCGAATGAATCGTCAACCATCAAGGGGTCCGTATACCGTAGGAACCGGGAGCCGTCGGCGGACGGTGCAGCGAAGCCTTGCGCGCTAACCGAACCCACGACGTTTCCGGACCAATCCATCTCGATCATATCGGCCCCATTTGCGACGTAGATGAGTGCAGGGTGCTGGCCGGTCCCCGTAGGGGATGGCGTGCCCTGGGTGGACGATTGAGGCTGGCACGCCGCCAGGATGAGCACGATCACCAACCAGGGTCGCCGCATACCGATTTAACGCGACCGCGCTGGAGAGATTACGGAGTCTCGACGGCTGTCAGGGATGGCGCGGCTGGACCCGTTACAGCCTTTGTGGGTGGAAAGATGCGGGCGCTGCTGACGCCACCATTGATCGCGATGGGGATTCCGATCCTGGCACTGGTGGTGACCCTCGCGCTGAACCCGGCCGCCCGGGCACACCCCCACCTCTCAAAGCAGGCGGTAATTGCCGCCGCACTAAATGGCTACGATCGACGCGCGTTCAGCCGGGTCGAGGCCAAGCTGATGCACCGACATGACCTCGAGCGGGCCGACCCGGAGTCCGGCCACACAGGTACGGATGACCTCACTTGGGTGGTCGCGGTATCCGGCAACTACGGGATCTCGCCGAGCTTCGGCTGCTGCACCGTTCCAGCGGGCTACCCCGGGCACAACACCTGGGGCATGGCCATCATCGTCGATCGACCAGGCCCACCCGGGCTTGGCGAGTTTGATACGTCATGGCAGGGTGACTGGCCACCGTTCTTCGATCAACTGCCCGACCTCGCCGCGAGCTAGGCGACGATGGGCCCGCTGTAACCCCTTCCCGAAAAGATGAGTTAGGGCTCGACTCGGGCCCAGGGAACGGAGTAACGTCCGAGGCGTCGCGTTAAGACGGTCGGGGTTGTGGAGGAGGCTTTCTCATGAGGCGACTTTTGGCGATCGCCAGTGTGCTCGTCATTGGAGTGTTCACGACGGCCTCGGCTACCGCGGCCCGACAGGGTCCGGCGGTTGCCAACCTCACCGGCTCGCAGGAGGTGATCACCACAGGCACATCGACGCCGGGGACTTCGCTAGCCACCGGACTGGCCACGTTCCGGCTAACCAACGATGGGCAGGGACTCCGCTACCGCCTCAGCGTCTCCCACCTGACCGGGATCTTCCAGGCGCATATCCACGTTAATGGTGCCGGGGTCAATGGTCCCGTCGTCGTCTTCCTGTTCAAGTCGGCCCAGCCAACGGGCGAAGTCAATGGGCTGCTTTCGCAGGGCACGATTTCGGCCGCTGACTTCGTCGGCCCATTGTTCGGCCATCCGTTTTCAGAGCTCCTCACCGATATTCGCAACGGTGATGCCTACGTCAATGTCCATACGATGCCGAATCACCTGGGCGGCGAGATTCGCGGCCAGGTGCTGGGGAACGCCGGAGAAGACAGTGGCTTCACGGCGCACCTCACCGGCACCCAGGAGGTCATCACGAGCGCCACATCGGCGCCCGGGACGTCTCTGGCAACAGGGCTGGCGACCTTCAAGCTCATTGACGATGGGCAGGCGCTGCGCTACCGCCTTAGCGTGTTCCACTTGACGGGCGCCTTCCAGGCCCACATCCACGTGAATGGCGCCGGCGTCAACGGGCCGGTCGTCGCCTTCCTCTTTAGATCCGCGACACCGCTTGGCGAAGTCAATGGGGTCCTTTCGGAAGGCACCATCACGGCCGCCAGCCTGGTCGGGCCGCTCTCTGGGCACCCCTTCTCGGAACTGCTGACCGACATTCGCAGCGGTGATGCCTATGTCAACGTCCATACCATGCCCAACCATCCGGGCGGCGAGATCCGGGGGCAGATGGTTTCCGCGGACGAAGGGTTCAAAGCATCCCTGACCGGTAGCGGCGAGGTCATCACCAGTGACTCGTCCACACCCGGCACGTCTCTCGCCACCGGTCGTGCCGTCTTCTGGATGGACGAGCACGGAGGGGCCATCCATTTCCGGCTGGAGGTCCACAACATCACCGGTGTGTTCCAGGCGCACATCCATCTCAATGGGCCAGGCGTTAACGGTCCAGTGGTCGTCTTCCTCTTCAAGTCTGATACGCCCACCGGAACGGTCAACGGTCTCCTATCTCAGGGCACCTTCACGGCGGCCGACTTCAAGGGACCGCTCGCCGGCCACCCACTCGCAGAGCTACTCACCGATATCCGAAGCGGTGATGCCTACGTAAATGTCCACACGATGCCGAACCACCCCGGCGGCGAGATCCGGGGTCAGCTCATCATGCGGGCGGACAACCAGGGCGACTAGGAGTCCGATAGGTGGAGAGGGCTTCGCTCGGGCAGGCCCTCTCCTCGATGGTGTGGGTTAGCCGCGGGCGAGGAACAGATGAAATTCGATGACGGCGTGTGGCTCCGCCCTGGTGAACCCAATCTGGGGCACTTCGATCGCGTAGTCGGGCATCTCGAGGCCAATCGATCCAACCAGCTCGATACGGTCGCCGCTCGCTTGTAGGGTCAACGGAACATCGACGTCGTGGCCGACGCCATGAAGCGTCAGGCGTCCGTGACCAACCATCGCGACCGGAGAGGTTGCCGACGAGGCGTTGGCCGGCGGGATGATCCCATCCGACTTGAAAGTCGCCGTAGGGTACTGCCCGGTCTGCAGATAGAGGCTCGAGACGAAAAAGTCTCGTTGATACGCCTGGTACGTGGCATACGTGTCGACGCTGTGTAACTTGGTCAGGTCGGCGGAAAAGCTGACCTGACGTACGACGAACTGTCCACCCTGCGATTCGACAACGAGGCTTCCGGTGATCGCCGACGTTCGGGCAACGGCCTCGGTGGGCGTCGTTTGGTTGATGAACTTTTCGCGAACGCGGTAACCCGCCTCCGACCCGGCCGCGATCTTCCACCGTCCGGTTGGGCCTCCAAGGTCGGTGGACGGTGCAGGTGAGCTGAGGCTGAAGGCGCCGGGGGCCTTATGGCCGACGAGGGTGACGATTCCGTAGCCGCCGACGACGATGACGGCCAGGGCCAGGATCGCCGCCGGGATGACGATGGCCCACCGCTTGTACTTCACTCGAGCTCCCTCCTCGAGTTATTGCTACGCCTCGATTGTTAGAAGACCCTTGGATTTGTTGGGAGTTGTTAGAGATGGTCAGGCGGTGACGGCGATCCCCATCAGTTCGACCGTGGCCTTTGGATCGAAGAGCCGGTGGACCTCGAGCAGCGCCATCGCCGGGTAGTGGCGGCCGAAATGCCGCCGGTAGGCTTCGCCGATTTCCTTCGATAACCGCCGGTATTCGGCGACGTCCGTCACGAAGATCTGCAGGCTGACCAGGTCCTGCGGCTGCGCCCCCGCTGCCTCGAGTGCCAGCACGACGTTGCCCGCGGCCACGTCGAATTGCTCGGCCATCGTGCCCGCGACGAGGCTCCCGTCGGGCCGCTGCGCGGTCTGCCCCGCCAGGTAGACGGTCCGGCCAGCCTGGGCCAGAACCGCGTGAGAGAAACCCATCGGGGGCGGTAGGGTTTTCGGGTTGCGAATCTCGTGCGGGCTGATTATCGGCCGCTCCACTTCGGTTCCCGTCCTTCGCGGAACGCCGCGTAAAACTCCTGATGATCGGCGCTCTTCATCAGCAGTGCCTGCGTCATGCTGTCCAGCTCGAGCGCGGCACTGAGATTCATGTCCAGCTGCTTTGAGAGCAGCATCTTCGTCGCGGCGTAGGCGAGCGCCGGGCCATTCGCAAGCCTGCGGGCCACTTGGCTCGTTTGCGCGCTGAGCTCACTATCCTCGACGACGGCATTGGCGAGGCCGATCGCCAGCGCCCGCGGCGCCGTGACCGGTTCGCCAAGCAGGAGCAGCTCGCTGGCTCGGCCCAGCCCGACCAACCGGGGCAGCAAATAGGCAGAGCCCATATCACCGCCGGAGAGTCCGACCTTGGTGAAGAGGAAGGAAAATGTCGCCGACGCTGAGAGGATGCGCAGGTCGGCAGCGAGCGCGATGACCGCCCCTGCCCCGGCCGCGACGCCGTTCACCGAGGCGACGATGGGGAGGGGGCAGTCGCGCATTCGCTGGGTGACGGTCCCCGTCATGCGCGTGAACGCCAGCAGGTCGCGCGGATCCATCTTTTGCAGTTCGCCGATGATCTCGGTCACATCGCCCCCAGAGCTGAAGCCACGGCCCGTGCCGGTGATCACCAGTACCCGGACATCGTCGCGCTGTGGTAGTTCGGTCAACAGGTCGCGGAGATCGGCGTAGACCTGGAAGGTCAGCGCGTTGAGCTTCTGGGGACGGTCGAAGGTGAGCGTTGCCACACCCTCCTCGACCGCAAAGCGGAAGTGGTTCCACGATTGCGTTGGCGCTGCCGACCCGCGAAACGCACTCATCCGCAAAAACTTATCATCTCCTCCGAAGGAGCGACGAATAGATGAACATCGGGGTCGGTCTGCCGACCTCTACGCCTGAAAGCAACGGGGAGCTCCTGTTCGACTGGGCGAGGCGTGCGGACGCCGGTCCTTTCAGCAGTTTGGGGGTGGTCGACCGCATCGCCTACCAGAATTACGAGCCCTTTACCGCGCTGGCCGGCGCGGCCGCGGTGACCCGGCGTGTGCGGCTCGCCACCATGGTCGTGATCGCGCCGCTGCGCAACACGGCGCTCCTCGCCAAGCAGGCGGCCTCACTGGACAGCCTCTCGGGCGGCCGACTGACCCTCGGGCTGGCCGTGGGCGCCCGCGGCGAAGACTACGAGGCCGCCCAGGTCCAGAGCCGGGGGCGCGGCCGGCGCTTCGGCGAGCAGCTGGAGACCCTTCGCGACATCTGGGAAGAGGGGAAGATCGGGCCGACGCCGAAAGCGCCGGGTCCCCAGCTGCTGGTTGGCGGATCAAGCGGCGAAGCACTGGCTCGAATGGCGCGTTATGCCGATGGCTACATGCATGGTGGAGGGCCGCCCCGCGCGTTTGCCGGGGCAGCCGCCAAGGCTCTCGCGGCATGGTCCGACCTCGGCCGGCCGGGCCGGCCGGTGCTCTGGGGGATGGGCTACTTTGCGCTCGGGAACGGGGCCGCCGACGCCGGCGCTGCCTACCTTCGGCAGTACTACGCCTTCACCGGTCCATTCGCCGAGAAGATCGCGGCCGGCAACCTCACGTCCCCGGGCGGGATCGCGGACTTTATCCGCGGCTACGAAGACGCGGGATGCGATGAGCTGGTGCTGTTCCCCACCGTTTCCGGTATCGATCAGCTCGACCGTCTCGCCGAGGTGATCCGCTAAGACGGTGCGCTACGCCGTCATCGGCGGCGGCCCTGCGGGACTGTACTTCGCACTGCTGGCGAAGAAAGCCAACCCGCAGGACGACGTTCTGGTGGTCGAGCGCAATCCTCCCGGCGCGACCTTTGGGTGGGGCGTCGTCTTCTCCGAGGAGACGCTCGGTGCCCTGCGCGACGCCGACTACGAAACCTACACCGAGATCGGGGAAAGTTTCGCCCGCTGGAACGCCATCGATATTCACTACCGGGACACCACCGTGCGCTCACGCGGGCATGTCTTCACCGGGATCTCGCGCCAGGTCCTGCTCAACATCCTGCAGCGGCGCTGCTTCGCGCTGGGGGTCCGGATCCAATTCGAGCGCGAGCTTCGCGACCTGAAGGAGTTGGAGGGTGCCGACCTCATCATCGGCGCCGACGGTATCAATGGCCTGGTGCGACGGACCTTCGGGGAATTCTTTAAGCCGCAAGTTGCGGTCCATCCCACGAAGTACGTCTGGTTTGGAAGCGACCTCCAGCTGGACGCCTTCACGTTCATCTTTCGAAGGAATGGGCATGGGCTCTTCCAGGTCCACGCGTATCCGTTCGATGCACGCACCTGCACCTTCATCGTGGAGTGCCCGGAGGAGGCCTGGCGCCGGGCCGGCCTGGAGTCGGCGAGCGAGGCGGAGAGCATTGCGTACTGCGAGGAGCTTTTCCGGCCGGAACTCCAGGGACGGCGGCTGATGTCGAATCGGTCGCTCTGGGGCAACTTCCTGACGCTGCGCCAGGAAAGCTGGCACCACGGCAATGTCGTCCTCCTAGGGGACGCCGCGCATACCGCCCACTTCTCGATCGGTTCGGGGACGAAGCTGGCCATGGAGGACAGCATCGCGCTGGTCGACGCCTTGCGCCGGCATCGCGACCTGGCCGCGGCCCTCAACGACTACGAGATGGAGCGGCAGCCGGTCGTCGAGCGCTTCCAGGAGGCGGCCCTGGAAAGCGCCGGCTACTTCGAGCACGTGTCCCGCTACGCGGCCTTCGACCCGCGGCAGTTTGCGTTCAACCTGCTGACCCGGAGCCGCCGGATCACGTACGTCAACCTGACGCAGCGCGATCCAGATCTGGTACGGACCGTTGACTCGTGGTTTGCGGCCGCGGCGATCGGCTCGGCAGACGGAGCGGTTCGGCTCAGCCCGCCGCCGATGTTCGCGCCGCTTCGGCTCGGTGGGCTGACGATTCCGAACCGCGTGGCGGTGGCTGCCGGGCCTAACCTCGAGACTGCCGCCCGCACCGGCGCAGGCCTGCTGCTCACCGAGTTCTTCAGCGTGACAGAGGACGGACGCGTCACGCCGGAGACGCCGGTTATCGATCGCGCCCGGCAGGACGCTCTGCGGTCGGCCGTAGAACGGATTCACCAGGCCGGCAGTCGGGTCGCGCTCCAACTCGGTCATGCCGGCCGCCGTGGTTCCATGGGGCCTCGCTCGCAGGGCGTCGACCGGCCGCTCCGGCAGGGCGGCTGGCGACTGATGGCGGCGTCGCCAATCGCGTACACGCCGCACGCCGCGCTGCCCAAAGAGATGACGACCCGCGATATCACGCATTTGGTGAAGGTCTTTGCCGCGGCCGCTCAAGCGGCGGCAGGCTCCTGGGTCGATGCGCTGGAGCTCAACTTCGCGCACGGGTATCTGCTGGCCGGCTTCATCTCGCCGCTGACGAATCGTCGCACGGACGGATACGGCGGCTCGCTGGAGAACCGCATGCGATTTCCACTCGAGGTCCTCGATGCGGTCCGAGCGACCTGGGAGCGACCTCTCCTGGTGCGGATTTCCGCTAGCGACTGGGCCAATGGCGGCGTCGACCTTGACGAGTCCGTCAGCATCGCGGCGCTGCTCAAGGCGCACGGCTGCGACCTGGTCCACGTGGTGATGGGTCAGACCGTCTGGGAGAGTCGCCCGGACTACGGGCGGCTGTTCGGCGTTCCGGCGAGCGATCGGATCCGCAACGAGGCCGGCATTCCAACCCTAGCGACCGGCAACATCACCACCGCCGACGACGTCAACACCATCCTCGCGGCCGGTCGCGCCGACCTGTGCGTCCTGGAGCTGCCGTCAGCCAGATGACTCGGTCAGCCCGTCACGCTGATCGTGCCGGTCATCATCGGATGGATCTGGCAGTGATAGGCGAAGCTGCCTCTGCCCATGAACGTGAACGAATAACTCTGACCCGGCGGTAGATTTCCGGAATTGAAGAGGCCGCCATTTGCGGTGACGGTGTGGGTCGTCCCATCCCGATTCGTGAACGTGACACGCGTTCCGACACGAACGCTGAGGCTGGACGGGGTGAAGGCGAAATTGACGATGCTGACCGACGCCGCCATTGGTGGAGGAGGCGGCGTTGGACGCGGCGTCGGCCGCGGCGTTGGTCGTGGTGTTGAAACGACTGGAGGCGGCGTCGGCGTCGGGGTGGGGGCGGGCGTTGGCGAGGCGGTTGGCGATGGCGTTGCAGTATCGGCCGAGGTTGGAGTGGCGGTCTGGAGCGATGGTGGCGCCGATTGGCTGGTCGCTGCCGCGCCGCAGCCTGTCAGCAGGAATGCCACAGCGATCGCCAACACGTGTCGTTCCATGAGCGCCTCCGCCGAGAAATCCGTCGGAGGCTGATACCCGCGGAGGTTACGACCGTATGATGCGGGGAATGGCAGGGGACCTCGCGACCTTCGCCAGAAACCTGCCCAAGGCCGAGCTGCATCTTCACATCGAGGGCACCCTCGAACCCGAGTTGATGTTCGCGTTGGCCCGCCGAAACGGCGTTCGCCTGCCCTATACCTCGGTTGAGGAGGTCCGGCGCGCCTACGTATTCAGCGACCTGCAATCGTTCCTCGACATCTATTACGCCGGCTGCCGGGTATTGCTCAAGGAGCAGGATTTCTACGACCTGACCTGGGCATACCTGAAACGGGCCGCCGGCCAGGGCGTAGAACACGCGGAGATCTTCTTCGATCCCCAAACCCATACCGACCGGGGGGTCGCGTTCGAGACGGTCGTTACCGGCATCCATCGCGCGCTACAGGACGCTCGCGCCCAGCTCAACATCTCGAGCGGGCTCATCTTGTGCTTCCTGCGACACCTGAGCGTCGAGTCGGCGATGCATACCCTATCCGAGGCGCAACCCTTCCAACAATGGATCCTCGCCGTGGGGCTCGACTCCTCGGAGATTGGCCACCCACCGTCGAAGTTCGTGGCGGCCTTCGATCGCGCCGCGGAGGCCGGTCTGCTGGCGGTCGCGCATGCCGGTGAGGAGGGCCCGCCGAGTTACATCTGGGAGGCGCTCGACCTGCTGCATGCCCGCCGGATCGACCACGGCGTGCGCTGCGCCGAAGACGAGCGGCTGATGGAGCGGCTGGTGGACGAGCGTATCCCGCTGACCGTCTGCCCCATGTCGAACGTGAAGCTTCGCGTATTTCCCAGCCTGGAGCGACACAATCTCAAGCGACTCCTGGACCACGGCCTGTTGGTGACCGTGAATTCCGACGACCCCGCCTATTTCGGCGGCTACGTCGGCGACAACCTCGGGGCGGTCGCCAGCGCGCTCGACCTGCAGCCGGCGGAGCTGGTCACGCTGGCCAGGAATTCGTTCATCGCCTCCTTCCTGCCGGAGGCGGAGAAACGGAAGCATCTCGATGCGATCGATCGCTTTGGGGCTCAGCCCTCGGTGAAGACGACCTCCTGAGCTCCGTCATAGAGCACGCGACGGCCGAGCTCGGCCAGCAGCTCCCGCCCCTCCTCGATGGTCGCGAAATGGTTGCCCGCCAGCGCTCCGGCCTTGCTGGCAAAGCTGGTCGAGCCGTAAGGAAACAGGACCTCGGTCTCGCTGATCCCGCCGGGGTAGAGCAGCAGCTGGCCCGCGCTCGGATAACTGGTGTGGTTCTCGTAGCCGAGCCCGGTCTGGAGGTCGCCCAGCGGAATCCAGGCGGATTCGCCGCTCCAGCGCGCCTGAACCAGTTGGGCACGCAGCGGCAGCAGCCGCCGGAAGGCGGCGCAGGTCGTGGGGGCCGCGTCAGCCTCCCATCGGGCCGTGAAGCGCAAGGAGCCGACGGTGATCTCAAGCATCGCGGTTAAGGGTAAGTCCGATGAAGCCGTGGGCGGGCTTTGGATCGCTGAAGACGCGTGTCGCGTGGTCCGCCTCAGAGACCTTTGACGTATCCCAGAGACGGTTCTGCGCCTCGAAGCTCACCTCGGTCATCCCACCGAATTGGTCCAGGAGGCGAATCCCCATCTCGTGCACCAGGTGCTGGATCGACATGCTGACGAAATCGTCGAAGGTGGCAATGACCGCATCGCGCACCGCCTCCGAGGCGATGTGGGCGGGGCCGTCCACGACGCCGTCTTCCGGGCGGCCGTACCGCCAGTACACGTCGAGGTAGATGAAGAGCGGCCGGTCGGAGACTTCCGGCAAGGTCGTGTAGGCGTCGCGGGCAAAATCCTTGAAGGCGCTGCCGGTCAGCTTGACCAGCCGCAGGTTGCGGCGGCCGCAGCGGAGCGTCTTTAGCCCGTCGCGTCCCATCTCCAGCTCCACCGTCCCGTGATCACCGTCCAGCGGGCTCAGCAGTTTCGCGCTGTGCCTGGCAAAGGGCATCTCCTGGAGGAAGAGGCGCAGCCGCTGCACCTGCGGATAGGTCGCAAGGAAGCGGCGGCCGAGGAACGCGGCAAACCCTTCATGGGTCGCGCCCGGATACTCGAGCGCCATGGCGTAGACAAAATTCTTCATGGTGTCAGTCGCCACGACCTCGCGGTTATCGCCCTCGGTGTACGCCGGCAGGAAATTGTCCCCGAAGACATCGATGCTCACCCGGCCGGCGAGCAGTCCGCGGCCAGCGTGCGTGCGGTAAAACGACACGTTGTGCTTGCCGTACCGGATGTCGGCTTTCATGAGCGCAGCCGATCCGCGGCGATGTCGACGATGGCGCGCAGACCCTCTTCCATCTCGTCCTCGCGGGATCCACGCAGTCGGCGGCGCAGCACGTCAACGATCTCGGCCTTCGGCCGGCGGTTGACGAAGACGACGAAGCGAAAGCCGAAGCGCCGTTCGTACTCGGCGTTCAATCGGGACAGCTCGGGCAGGGCGTCGGCGCCCTGCTCCTGGAGCGAGCGCGTCGAGAGACGGCCCGGGTCTTCGCCGATCCGGGGATGGGCGTTGAGGGTCGCCACCTTTTCGGCTTCGGTCAGCGTCGGCAACACCGCGCGCATCTGTGCGATCAACTCGGGCGTCGAGTGGTAGGGACCGCCGGCGCGGACTTTTTCGGCCAGAGGGGTCGACCCTTCGAGCGCTTCCTCGATGGTGGTCATCACGTGCCGCGGTAGGTCGAGCAGGCGTAAGGCGCGATCAGGAGCGGCACATGATAGTGGCGGCCTTCGTTGAGCTGGACCTCGAGCGCGATGGTGTCGAAGAGGTGCGGGGTGCCGCCGAAGTAGGCGCCGAGCTCGAAGAGTAGCCGGTAGGAGCCTGGATTGATGCCACCGCCGCTCAGATCGGCGATGCGACCCTCGGCGTCGGTTACGAGCGTGCGGGTCCCGAGGGTCACCCGGACGCCGGCCGCAGGTTTGCCCTCGGCGAGGTCGAGGACATGGGTGGACACGGTGGCCAGCGCGCTCATAACCCCACCAGATCGTCCGGCCTGACGGGTGCGCGCCGCAGCTCCCGTCCGGTTGCGTTGCGCAAGGCCGCCACCACGGCCGCGGGAACGACGACGGTCGACGGTTCGCCGACCCCCTTGGCGCCATAGGGGAGGCCTGCCTCCGGCTCCTCGATCAGCTCGGAAACGACCGGTGGCATATCGAGAATGGTGGGGATCAGGTAGTCGGTGAAGGACGCGTTCTTCAACTGGCCGTTGACCAGCGCCACCTCCTCCATCAACGCCAGGCCGAGGCCCTGTGCGCTGCCGCCCTCGATCTGCCCGAGGACGCTCTGCGGATTCAGCGCCCGCCCGACGTCCTGCGCCACGGCCAGCTGGACGACGCGCACCAGACCGAGCTCTGCGTCGACCTCGACCACGGCGCGGGCGGCCCCGAACGCGAAGGTGACGTGGGGGTCGCCCTGGCCATTCGGATCGAGCTTGCCGGTGGGCCTGTGATGAAAGACCCGGGTCGCCTCGACCGGCCGGCGCAACTGGTTCAACCCACCCATCCGGTCGATCTCGTCGCGGACCGCCTGGCAGGCGAGCTGGACGGCCCCGCCCGTCATCATCGTCTGCCGCGAGGCGGAGCTGGAACCGGCCGAGCCGATCGCCGTATCCGGTTGGCGGATCAGGACGCGATCGATGCCAAGCTCGCTGCGAACGATCTGGGTGACGATCGTATCGAGCCCCTGGCCGACCTCGACGGCGGCCGACTTCACCTCTGCGAGCGGGCCTTCGCGGTCGACCGAGACCCGCACCCACGCCTCGGAAGAGTCATCGAAGCCTTCGCTGTAGCCAAGATTCTTGTAGCCAACCGCGACACCGACACCGCGCTTGAGTGCCTCACCGTGGCCAACGTTGCCGGCGCCACCGGGGAGCAGCATTGGGTCGCGGTCGAGCGCGGACTCATCCGGCGGTAAGGCAAGGTCTTGCAAACGAAGCAGACACTCACGCACCGGGGCCACGCCGGTGATGGGTTGACCGGTCGGCAGCACCGAGCCGGAGCGCAACGCATTCTTGAGGCGTAGCTCGATGGGGTCGAGGCTCAGGGCCGCGGCCAGCTTGTCCATCTGGGCCTCGTAGGCAAAGCACGCTTGCACCGCGCCGAACCCACGCATCGCCCCGCAGGGCGGGTTGTTGGTGAAAACGGCGGTCCCGACGAGCCGGGCGTTGGGAACGTCATACGGTCCGGCCGCGAATGTGGTGGCATTGCCAATCACCGCGGGCGAGGTCGAGGTGTAGGCGCCCCCGTCGACCAGCAGGCGAGCCTGGACGTTCACCAGCGCTCCGTCACGCGCCGCGCCGTGCCGCATCCAGATCCGTGACGGATGGCGGTGCACATGGCCATAAAACGATTCCTGCCGGCCGTAGGCCATCTTGACGGGCCGCTTGGTCCGAAGGGCCAGCAGGCAAGCATGGATCTGCATGCTCACATCCTCGCGCGCGCCGAAGGCGCCACCCACACCCGAGAGATGAAGCCGCACCCGGTCGGGCGGCAGGTCGAGGCAGGGGGCGAGCTGATCGCGATCCGCATGGAGCCATTGTGTGGCGATGAACAGGTCGATGCCGCCGTCGGCGGCCGGCACGGCGAGCCCCGCTTCGGGACCGAGCGGGGCCTGGTCCTGCATGCCGGTCTCGTAGACGCCTTCCACCCACACGTCGGCCCGCGCGTTCGGATCGCCGTGGACGATGGTGAGCGTTCGCACGATGTTGCCCTGCGGATGAACCGGAGGCGCGGTCTTTTCGAGCGCCTGTTCCATGTCGGTGACCGGGGTCAGGACTTCGTAGTTGACCGAGATCTTCTTCAAGGCGGCGCGCGCTTGCTCGGGATCTTCGGCGCCGACGATGGCCACGGCCTCGCCCGCATAACGCACGAGGTCCATCGCCAGCACTGGCTGGTCCTGGACGTCGAGCCCGAATGTCTTCTTCCCCGGCACATCGGCATGCGTCAGCACGGCGCACACGCCGGGCGCCGCGGCAGCGGCCGTGGTGTCGATCGACAGGATGCGGGCGTGCGGGTGCGGGCTGCGCAGCGTCGCGCCCCAGAGCATTTCATCGCGGTGGAGGTCGCTGGCGTACTCGAACTCGCCCTTGACCTTGGGCACGCCGTCCACGCGTCTGACCGATTCGCCCACGCCGCCCTGCCGGCGGACGTTGACGCTCATGCCCAGATCATCGTGGCCTCGCTGAGGTTCACCAGCTGTCCATCATGGACCACCGGTTTTCCTTCCACGAAGAGATGCTGCACCGGGCCGGGATTGCAAAAGACGAGAGCCGCGACCGGATCCGCCTCCGCGCCGCGATGCATCAGTCCATCGATTGGAAAGAGGGCGATATCGGCCCGTTTACCGGCCTGGATCGAGCCGACGTCGTCCCGGCCCAGGCACGCCGCCCCGCCGCGGGTCGCGAGCCACAAAGCCTGTCGGGCGGTCATCGCGGCTGCGCCCTTTCGCCCCCTCGTGGTGAGCAACGCCTGGCGTACTTCGGCCAGCAGGTTGCCGCTGTCGTTCGAGGCGGAGCCGTCGACGGCGAGGCCAACGGCCACGCCCGCATCGATCAGCTCGCGACCGGGCGCGAACCCGGACCCCAGGCGCATGTTCGACGTCGGGCACCAGGCGACGGCCGTCCTGGTCGCGGCCAGGCGCCGGATGTCGGCGTCGTTGACATGCACGCAGTGGGCCAGCCAAACGTCCAGGCCGAGGAAGCCGAGGTCCTCGAGGAGCTCCAACGGCCGGCGTTTGAACGTTGTCTGGCAGTACGCCTCCTCATCGAGGGTCTCCGCGATGTGCGTGTGGAGTCGCACGTTGTGCCGCCGGGCCAGCGCTGCCGATTCGCGCATCAGGCGCTCGGAGACCGAGAAGGGCGAGCAGGGGCCGACCGCGATCCGCCGCATCGAGCCGGGAGCGGGGTCGTGGAAGCGCCTGATCGCATCATCGGTGGCGGCGAGGATGGTGTCGATGTCCTCGACGACCCGATCCGGAGGCAGTCCACCGGAGGACTGACCCAGGTCCATGGATCCGCGGCAGGGGTGAAACCGCAGGCCAAGCTGCTCTGCGACCTCGATCTCAGCCTCCAGCAGGCCGATGACGCCGGAGGGAAAGACGTAGTGATGATCGGTGGTCGTCGAGCAGCCGCTGAGCGCCAGCTCGGCAAGGCCGACCTCGGCGGCGGTCCGCTCCCAGTCAGCGTCGATCGTCGCCCAGATTGGATAGAGCTCGCGCAGCCACTCGAAGAGGCCGCCTTGCTGGGCACGCACCCGGGTGAGCGTCTGGTAGAGGTGATGATGCGTATTGATCAGTCCCGGCAGCGCGACGAGGCCGCGGCCGTCTATCACGTCGGGCTGTTCGCGAACCGGTGGGCGCCCCTGGCCAACCCAGCTGATCACACCGCCGTCGATCAGCACGGAGGCGTTCTCCAACTCCGTGCCCGCGTCGTCCATGGTGACCACGGCCCGGCAGCCGTCGAGCAGGATCATGCGTCCGCCCGCAGGCGCGCGGCGGCGAGGTTGACGGCGTCCAGGATCTTCTGGTACCCGGTACAGCGGCAGAGGTTGCCGCTCAGTGCCTCGCGCACGGTCGCCGGGCTTGGGTTCGCGTCTTTGTTCAGCAGATCGGCCACCGCCACCACGAATCCCGGCGTACAGAAGCCGCACTGAACCGCGCCCGCTTCAACGAAGGCCCCCTGGATCGGATGCAATCGATCGCCATTCGTCAGGCCCTCGATCGTGCGAACCTCGCGCTGGTGCGCCTGGGCGGCCAACACCAGGCAGCTGCAGGCGAGCGCCCCGTCCAACCAGACGGAGCACGATCCGCACTCACCCTGCTCGCAGGCATTCTTCGAGCCGTAGAGGCCGAGCGCGTCACGCAGGAACATGAGCAGGCTGGTCCCGGGCCATACGTCCGCTTCGCGCCAGTCACCGTTGACCCGCATCCTTACAACCACGCGGGCAGCCTCCGTTCATTGAGCGCCCAGCTAATCGCCCGCCGGGCGAGGACCCGGCAACCGTGCCGCCGGTAGGCGGCGGTCCCGCGCACGTCGTCGAGCGGCTGCGCGGCGCCGGCAACCAGCTCAGCGAACTCATCGATCACCGGATCGGGCAGGCTCACGGCCGGGTCCTGCCAGGAGCCTGAGGTGCCCAGGGCAGCGGATATCTGCTCCTCCGCCTGAGTGGCGCGAAGGATAGTTGGGCCCACAGAGCCGAGCGCGACCTTTACCCGGCCGTTCTCCTCGTCGACAACGAGGCACAGGCCCGCGACCGAGATCACCATTGCGTTGCGGGTGCCGATTTTGGAGAAGCTCCCTGGGCCGCGGAGCCGCCGCCAGCGGGCCCCGATGATGAGCTCGTCCGGTGCGATCGCCGTCTTCTTCGGACCCGTGATAAAGGCGTGCCAGGACAACGATCGCTCGCCGCGGGCCCGGCTGCGAAGGATCACGTCCGCGTCGTACGCCGCCAGCACCGGGAGGGCGTCGCCCGCCGGCGACGCGGTTCCCAGGTTGCCGCCCACCGTACCGCGGTTGCGGATCTGCGGCGAACCGACGGAACGCGCGGCCTGCAGCAGCGGCTTGAACGCCGGCATCTCTCTGCCGATGGTCGCGTAGGTCACACCCGCGCCGAGGAAGACGTGGCCGTTCTCCTGACGGATGATGGCGAGCTCAGAAACCCGGCTCAGGTCGACGATCGCCGATGGCCGGAGCCGGCCGAAGTTCAGGTCGACCATCAGATCGGTGCCGCCCGCCAGCGGGATCGCCTCCTGCCGGTCGGCCTTGATGGCGAGGGCTTCGTCTAGCGATTCGGGCAGCAGCACCTCCATGGCGGTGCGACTACTTTATCCGCGACGCGGCCGCCCGTAGCCCGCGGAGCAGCGCCCGCGCGCCAAGGACGAGGTGCTCGTCCGACGTGGTCTCCTGCGGCGAGTGGCTGACGCCGCCCACACTGGGAACGAAGAGCATGCCGCTGGGCACGTGACGGGAGAGGACAGCGGCGTCGTGGCCCGCGCCGCTCGACATCCTGGCCAGCTGCCGCCCCGTTTCCCTGCAGGCCTGCTCCAGCGCCTCCATAACCGCCGCATTCATCGGGGCCGGTGGGACCCAGGAAAGAAGCTCCACCTCGGCCCGGCAGCCTTCCTCGGTGGCGATACGGTTCAGCCTGGAGGTGAACACGTCAACGGCCCGCCGGACGACCCTCTCCTCGAGGTGGCGGACCTCGAGGGTGAACGCGGCGCGACCCGGGATGACATTGACGCCACCGGGATCGAACTGCATCGATCCGATGTTGGCTACCGCCTCCGGGTCGGCGGCTTGCACCAGGTCGCGCATCTCGGCGGCGGCGCGGGCGGCCGTCCGGCCGGCGTCGTGGCGGAGCCGGAACGGGGTGGTCCCGGCGTGGTTCTGGGTGCCGACGACCTGAATCCGCTGGCGGTGGACGCCGACGATCCCGGTGACGACGGCGAGGTCAATCGCCTCGGCCTCCATCCGGGGGCCCTGTTCGATGTGCAGCTCGATAAAACCCTTGATCGACGGGCGATGCTGCTGCGCTTCGAGCATCCGATCGACGTCGCGGCCGGCCAGGGCCAGGACCTGACGGATGGGCACGCCCTGCCAGTCCAGCCGGTCGTGCAGTCGGCCGACGTCCAGCTCGCCGACCAGGGCGAGGCTGCCGATCAGCCCAAACTCGAAGCGAACGCCTTCTTCATCGGCAAACCCGACGATCTCTACCTGTTCGGCCAGGGGATCGTGCGACTCGACAAGCGTCCGAAGGACTTCGAGCGCAGCGACTGCGCCATAGGCGCCGTCCAACCGGCCACCCTTCGGGACGCTGTCCAGATGGGAGCCCGTGAGCCACCACGGTCCCACGCTGCCCGGCAGGTGTCCGAAGACGTTCAGAGCGGCGTCCACGCGCGGCTCGATCCCCGCCTCCCGCATCCGCTCGGCGAACCAGCGCCGTCCGCTGAGGTCGTGATCGGACCAGGCGAGACGGTCGATGCCACCGTCCGGCCGTCCGCCAATCGCCGAGAGGGCGCCCAGATCCGCCAGCAGGCGGTCGGCATTGATGTCGCTCACAGCGGGATCAGGTCCGGGTCGAACGGCGTGCACTTCAAAAACCGACCGAAGCCGCGGTCACCGACGATCGTGCCGTCCCGGTAGATCACCTGACCCCGACAAATCGTGGTGTGCACCTTGCCGGTGAGGGTCAGGCCTTCGTACGGAGAAAAGCCCGCGCGGCTGTGGAGCTCCGACGCGGCGAGGACGCGCTTGGGCCGCGGGTCGAAGAGCACCAGGTCGGCATCGAAGCCTGGTTGGATGTCGCCCTTGCGCGGCCAGAGCCCGAAGATCTTCGCGGGATTGGTCGATAGGAGGCGGACCAGCTGGCGAAGCGTCATGTGGTGCTCCAGGACGCCGACCGAGTACATCAGGAGAAGCGAGGTCTCTACACCGGGAACCCCCGGGCTGACCCGGCTGAAGTCATCGATCCCCTCGCGGTCCGCGAGGGCAAAGCCGCAGTGGTCGCTACCCAGGGAGTGGATGGCGCCACCAGTGAGGCGAGTCCACAGCTGTGACTGGTTGACGCGGTCACGGAGCGGCGGCGTCATCACGAAGCGTCCGGCATCGGGCCTGGCGTAGACCCCGTCGTCGAGCACGAGGTAATGCGGGCAGGTCTCGGCGAGCGCCTGGATGCCGGTACCACGTGCCTCGTTGACCAGGTCGACTGACCGCGGCGTCGAGAGGTGGACGAAATAGACCGGGCTGCCCGTCTCCCGGCTGAACAACAGCCCCCGGCTCACGGCCTCGACCTCGGCGAAGGCAGGCCGGGAGGTCGCGTGATACTTGAGCGCCGACTTCCCCTGCTTCAGCAGCTCCTGCGTCTTGCCGACAACGATCGCGTCATTTTCGGCATGCACCTGGACCAGCAGCCCGGCGCGCCCCGACCGTTCCATCAGCCGGAACCAGGTCCAATCATCCGCGTAGAAAATCGTGTCCCGGTAGGTCGTATACACCTTGGCGCTGGTGACTCCGGCTTCGACCAGGGCATCGAGCTCGCGCTCCCACTCCGGGCCGAGGTTTGTGATGTTGAGGTGAATGCCGTAGTCGACATAGGAGCGGTCTTCGATGAGCTCGAGCCGCGTCGCGAGCGCCTGCGCGAAGGTTTGACCAGGCAGCTGCGGAGCGAAATCGAGGTAGGTGGTGACGCCGCCGGCTGCCGCCGACAGCGAGCCGCTCTCGAAATCATCGGCGGTGCGTGCCGTGCCCGTGTCGAGGAGGAGGTGAGTGTGCGGGTCGACAACGCCAGGCAACACCAGCAGGCCCGTGGCATCGATGACGTCTTTGCCGGCGTCGATACCGGGTCGCACCTCGGCGATTTTGCCGTCCGCAATCAGCACGTCGGCGCCCTGCTCGCCGCTTGACGTAATGACCCGCCCGCCGCGGATCAGCATCGTTTGGCTCACGAGGCCCATGGCAGCCGCGCCTTTCCATTGAACTCGACGTTCAGCCGCCGCACCCGCTCGGCGAGTTCCGCCTTGGCACCCACGATCGGCATTCGCGAAGCCAGATTGATGCGGCGGGCCCAATGCGGCCAGCTTTCTAGGGTTTTGGCATGCCGTCCGCCCTCGGTGTGAATCTGGGCGCCGAGGACAATCAGCCTTCGTTCGAGGTCGAGCGCCGTTGCAGCGACCCTCGAGCCGGCGGCGGCGCGGCTCTTCGGGTCGTCAGTCCTGATCAGCCCGTTGCGGCGGACGTGTTTCAGCAGATTTTGCGACGCCGCCTTCAGGCCGCTGACCTGCCAGGGTTCCCCACAGGTGCCGACGGCGTAAACATGAGGCCAGAGGGTCTTGTGCACGAAGGTGACCTTGCCGTTGAGCAGTTTCATGCAGACCACGTCGGAGCGATCGGCAAGCCGATTGGCTTCACGGTAGATGGCTCCTCCGGTTGGATGGCCCCACCAGGAGCCGGCGATCGGTTTTCCGGTGACCAGGCTGACAATCGAGGGAAGCGTCGGATCTGATTCGAGCAGCAAGCCGTAACGCCGCAGGGTCTGGAGCGCGCTCAGCGGCGGAGTAGCACGGCTCAGGCGCCGATCTCGTACAGATTGCCCGGGTCGAGGTCAAGGCCGTTGACGACCTGCCAGAGCGCGGCGACCGCCTTCAGCGCGTTGCGGCGTTCGAACGGGGCGAGGTCCGGGTCGCTCTTGAGCACCCGGACGAGGCCCTGGTAGCACTCCACCAGCGTGCGCTCGCCATCGCTGAGTTCGACACCCATGGCGTTTTTCATGCGGTGGCCCTCCGTTCCCCGGCAGTCCCGATCACGGTCCGATCGTCCTGCAGCCGTTTCGCCTTCAACTCAAAGCGTGGCAGGCTGCCGTTCTCGACTTTCTTGACACCGAAGCGCAGGCCTTCATGCGCCTGCGAGAGGGACTTTGCCAGCTGGACGAGAATGCGTTCGGCATTGGCGCCATCCCGCTCAGGGATCTCCACCAGCACCTCGATCTCGTCCTGGCGGCCCTCCGCCGTGTACAGGTGGATCCGGAACTCGTCGATCTCCTTGAATTCCCGGACGATCGACTCAACGGCGCGCGGATAGACGTTGGTGCCGCGGACCAGCTTCATGTCGTCGACCCGGCCGCGGATGCCACCCTCGTACAGGTCGAAGGTGCGCCCACAGGTGCACCCGCTCGCCGGTACCCGAACCACGAGATCGCGCGTGCGGTAACGCAGCACGGGGATGAATCCCCGGCCGAAGGACGTGATCAGCCGCTCACCGAGCTCGCCATAGCCGACCGGCCGACCAGTCTCGGGGTCGACCACCTCTTCGATGTAGTGGTCCTCGATGATGTGCGTGCCGCCCGGTTGCTTTTCGCATTCGAAGATCATGATGGTGCCGACTTCGGTCATGCCGGCGGTATCGGCGGCCTTCGCTCCCCATTCCTCTTCGATCAAGTGCTTGGTGGCGGGGATCGATCCGGCAGGCTCACCCGACAGGATGAGCCGCTTGACCGGGCCGCTGGCCAGGTCGACGCCCATGCTCTTCGCTTCCTGCGCCATCCGCAAGGCGTAGGTCGGGGTGGAGCAGACGACCGTGGCTTTCATCGTCATGATCTGCTTGACGCGCGCCTCCGTTGTCATGTTGCCGCCCGGCAAGACCAGGCAGCCGATCTTCTCGCAGGCGTAGTGGGCGCCCCAGAAGCCGACGAAGGTGCCGTAGCTGAAGGCGAAGAAGACGATGTCGGGCGGCCGGACGCCGAAGCCCCAGAACCCGTAGCACCACATTTCCGCGATCCATTCCCAGTCCTTCATGCTGTCCAGCACCTGAAGCGGGATCCGGCCGGTGGTGCCCGAGGTCAGGTGGTAGCGGATCGCGACCTCCTGCGGCGCGGCGAGCAGCGGGCCGTAGGGCGGCTCTTCCAGTTGGGCCTGCATCCACTCGTCGCGCGTCATCATCGGAATCCGCTGGAGATCCTTGAGGCTTTTGATCGCCTCGGCCGTGACGCCGGCGGCCTTGAGCCGCTTCGCTTGCCAGGGCACGCGGGCCTCGGTCCAGGCAACCAGGTTTTTCAGCTTTCTCGCCTGCAGCGCCTCGATCTGGTCGCGCGGCATCGTCTCGTGCCGCGGATTCCAGTAGGGTGACTCCTTCACGCGTCCCTCCTTTTGCTCGGAATCGTTGTAGCACTTTTCTCGGCTAAGCTGGTCTGAGCTTGGCCACGGCCGAACAACCGAAGAAGAGTGGCGGCTCCTCCTACCGCCTGGGAGGGATGGGCTTCCAGGACGCCTCCGGGCGACGCCTGAGCTATGAGTCCTACCTTCACATCCCGGAGCTGCTTACCCTGCAGAACGGCCTGACCGAGGCGCACGACGAGCTGCTCTTCATCGTCATTCACCAGGTCTACGAACTCTGGTTCAAGGTGCTGATCCACGAGCTCGAGGCGGTGCGCGCGGCGATCGGGCGGGACAACTTACGCGCCGCCCGCCACAACCTCGCCCGCGTCAAGGTTATCGAGGCCGTGCTGGTGGAGCAGGTGGAGGTATTGGAGACGATGGCCCCACAGGATTTTCTGACCTTCCGCTCGGAGCTCGCGCCTGCCAGCGGCTTTCAGTCCGCCCAATTCCGCGAGATCGAGTTCCTGTCGGGGCTGAAGGATGCGGGATACATCAAGGCCCTGGACGGCGAAACGGACGCCCGTGCCCGGCTGCAGAAACGCCTGGATGAACCGTCCTTGCTCGATGTCTTTTCGGCGTTGCTGGACCGTCGTGGTGTGACGGTCAGCGAGCTCTACCGGAAGGGCGATCGGGATCCGGAATTGCTGGAGCTGGCGGAAGCCTTGCTCGATCACGATGAGGGCTTCCGGCTTTGGCGGCTTCGCCATGTCCAGATGGTGGAGCGGCAGATCGGCGACAAACCGGGTACCGGCGGATCCACTGGCGTCCGTTACCTCCAGTCCACGCTCGGCAAACGGTTCTTCCCCGAACTGTGGGAGGTCCGCTCGCAGCTCTAATCGCCCCGCACGAGATAGGTGGGCTGCGTTACCGAATCTGCCGGTGGCCGTTCCCTCTACGGAATGAACACGAGCGGTTTGGTCATCGCTGTTGTCGCCATCGGGCTCGCTGGCTGCGGGGGCGGCAGCACGGCGGGCGCGACGCCAACCCCATCCACGACCGCCACCGTGGCGTCGGCACTCAACTGCAGCCTCCCAATCGCTCTCGACTCGGGACAGCAGGCTGGCTTCCTTTCGATCCCGTCGGGCACGTTCACCCCGGATCCGAGCGCCGGCGTGTCGAGCAGCGGCATCACCTACGACCGGCCCTACAAGCGCTGGCTCCCGGTGAGGTGGACGCAGGTTCTTCCGGACGGATCCGCCTACGCCTATACCCGCGAAGCGACTCCGACGCCGACTCGCAATGAGATCCATATCGTGAATGTCGCGACTGGCAGCGACCGCGTCGTCTTCAACCAGGACGCCTACCACGTCGTCGCCTACCAGCCCGAAGGCGTCTACCTCGATTACCACCTCAATGGAACCGATGCATCGAGCGGTCTGTGGCGCCTCGACGCAGCGGGATCGCTCAGAGCCTATCCGTCGGGCCGCCAAGCAACCTGGGGCTGGATCGCGGCGGGCAGCGCATGGTCGTACAGCGTGAACGGCAACCGGTTCGGGTCGAACAGCTTCAATCGGCTGGATCTCTCCACTGGTGCGGTGGAAACCTGGTTTACGGTCGCTGCGCCCGAGCCGCCCGCGCCGGGGTCCAAGAGCATCCGTGTGATCGGATTCGACGGATCGCACCCGCTGGTTCAGGTCTACGTCGATGACCACACCTCGCAGATCTGGCGATTGTCTGCCGCCGGCCAGGCGACCCGGCTACCTGATCTGCCACTCGGCGTCCTGAGCCCACCCTTCAGCGTCGCCGACTCGCACGGCACCTGGCTGATCGCCGGCGATGGCAGTGTGTACCTCTATGCCGGCGCGGTGTTCAAGCGCGTGGCAGCCGCGCCATCGGCCGGCAGCGGCTGGTACGTCGTGTCAGGCGCCTGCGCCTGACGGCCGTCCGCGGGCGATCCCATTAACGGCTGTTGGCGAAGATCCGGGTGAAGTACGTGATGCCGAGTGGAACGAGCAACGCGAGCAGTGAGGTCACCACGGCCAGCGTGTCGGGGAGATGGCTGGGGTTGCTCATCCCAATGTAGGTGAAGATGGCCGCCCCGATCGAGGTGGCGAGCACCACGATCGTGGCGATGACGGTCGCCCATTCCTGGTGCCGGAGGTAGATCGAGATCGACCGCCGGCCGGCCAGGCGTAGGAGCCAGGAGGCGGTCAACCCGTTGAGGACGAGCGAGCTGATCAGGGCGCAGACCGCGATGCCAATCCGGAACTGCGCCAGGTTCCTCATCACGAACGCCGCGCCGTTGACGACGAGGATGCCAATTGGGGTGATGACGCCGACGGCGACGAGCAGCAGCCGGCTACTCAGGTAGCCGCGTAGAAGCCGGTCGCCCTGGTTGTTCGTCATCAGGTCACGGCAAGGCGGTTCGCGTACTCCGGCCGGTCCCAGGCGCGCGAGGTCAGCACCTGACAGAGGACGGTCACGGCGTCGAAGACGTCCACGTACCGGGTGTAGAGTGGCGCAAACCCGAACCGCATCAGGTCGGGCGTGCGAAAATCGCCAATCACGCCGCGGTCGATCAGCGCCCGCATCACGCGATACGCCTCTTTGTGACGCAATGACACCTGCGAACCGCGCAGCTCCGCGTCCCGCGGCGACACCACCTCGACGCCGAGGTCGCGGCAGGTTTCGTCCACCCGACTGATGAAGAGGTCGCCCAGAGCCATCGACTTGCGCCGGGTCTCCTTCTGATCGATGCGCAGCCAGAGGTCGATCGCGACCTCGAGCGCCAGCATGCTGAGGATGGGCGGCGAGCCGGCCAGCTGGCGCTTGATTCCGGGCGCCGGACGATACTCCGGCTCGAACGTAAACGGGGCGGCATGTCCCATCCAGCCAGAGAGCGGCGACTCCATGGCGTCCTGCAGACCCTTGGCGACAAAGGCGTAGGCCGGCGCCCCTGGGCCGCCGTTCAAATACTTGTAGCCGCAGCCCACGGCGAGGTCGACCTGAGAGGCATTCAGGCTCACCGGCACCGCGCCGGCGCTGTGCGAGAGGTCCCACAGCATCAGCGCGCCGAATTTCTGCGCGGCCGCCGTGATACGACGCATGTCGTGAATCTCTCCGGTCGCGTAATCAACGTGGGTGAGCATCAAGATCGCCACGCTCCCGTCGAGCGCTCGTTCGATCTCCGCGCGCTCGACGACCCGCAAGGCATGATTGCCGCCCAGCAACTCGATTAGCCCCTGGGCGATGTAGAGGTCGGTCGGAAAATTCGAGGCCTCCGTCAGGATGAAGTGCCGTGCCGGTTGAATGCGCAAGGCGCCCGCCAGCACCTTGAAAAGGTTCACCGAGGTGCTGTCGGCGACGATCACCTCGCCTGGGCCGGCGCCGATCAAGCGCGCGATCTTGTCGCCGATCCGCGCCGGTGCGTCGATCCAGTTGGCGGCGTTCCAGCTCCGGATCAGGCCGTTGCCCCATTCCTCGGCAATCACGTGCGTGAGGCGGGGCACGGTCTGGCGAGGCATCGCGCCGAGCGAGTTGCCGTCGAGGTACACGATGCCCTCGGGGACGGCGAACTCGTCCCGCACGGAGGCGAGCGGATCCTGCCGATCGAAGGACAGGCAGGTCTCGCGGTCCACGACGGAATTATCGAGCCTGTGGCGTCGTGCCGCTCTTCTAAAAGTGGCTCGGGCACCAGGGTGCCCGGTCGTTCGTGAACATCAAGTCGGCACGGGCGATCGCCCCCGGACGCAGTTCCTGAACTCGCCCCGCCTCGAATAGTGTGCGAAACCGATTACCGCCCAGGTAGAGAGCGGCGAGATCGGCCGCCGTCAGCTCCAAATCGGGATCGGCCTCGCTGCGCCGGCAATCGGCCCGACTCGGACCACCGTTGAGCTCGATGCGGCCATCATTCCAGGGACAGAACTCGTCGCGAACGCGAAGCACGAGCCGCCCGTCGACGGCGTAGCGGCGGCCGGCCAGGGCCGCGGCGACGTCCACCAGGCGCAACCAGATGCCATCTTCCACGCGGGTCTTCGGCTGGCGGGAGTCGGCGAGCAGAAAGCGCAGCGGCTCGTCGACTGGTCGCATCTCAGCGGCGACCCGTGCCATCAGGTCGACATCCAGGACGTGGCGCCAGAGAGCCGCGTAGGCGTCGGCCGTCGCGGCGACCAGCATCTCGAGACGTAGCGTTCCATTCGGCCCGGAAGCATCCCACTCGAGCTTGAGCCGGTAAATGGCAAAGCCGGATGGGCCGTCGTCGGTCTGGTAGAGCACCCGGTAGTGTGGGCTGGCATCGTGCCGGTGCACCTCGAGGTCGACCAGCTGGTTGCGTATCCATCGCTGATCCAGGGCCAACATGCCGGGCTGGTTGCGACGGGCCTGGTCCCACACCCGAACGAATGCGCTGACGGCAGTTGGCACGTCGACCATCGAGAGCCGGCCGCGGCTGGCGACCTTTCGTGAAAAGGTTGAGTGAGACCGCTCGATCTCCACCGCGGCCTGATAGGTGGCCAGGCCGTAACCGAAACGCCCGTAGATCGGCGCCTCGGAGGCATAGAGCGCCGCCAGCGGCTCGCCCCGCTGATGCATGTCGTCCAGCTGGCGACGCATCATCGCCGTCAGCAGTCCCCGCCGACGATGCGTGCTGAGCACGCTCACCCGGGTTACGCCGCCGCATGGCAAGCTGCCTCCCGGCACGGTCATCTCATACGAGAAGATCCCGGCGGTGGCGACCATCTCGGGGCCCTCGAAAAATGCCAGGGTCCGGTCGAATTCCGTCGTTTCCCTGGTGGCCGCCAGTTCCTCGTCGGTTGGGAGCGACGCACCAAAGGCGCGCCGCATCAACGTCGAGTACGCGCGCTGCTCCTCCGGCCTGACCGGCCGGAGCTCGAGGCCGGTAGACGCGCCTATCGCTGGACCAGCGCCAGGGCTCGGCAGGGGCTTCCCGATCCTTTGACCAGCTTCAGCGGTGCCACCAGCAGGACCGCGCCGGTCGGCGGCAGCTTCGAGAGGTTGGCCAGCTGCGTCAGTCCATATTTGTTGGCGCCGAGCAAGAACTGGTGGCACGGGAACGGCGGATTGAACGAATGCGCCGCGCCCGCGTCGGTGCCAACGGTCTCCACCCCGACACCGACGAACGGGCTCTCATTTGCCAACCACTGAGCCAGCTCGATGTCGATGCCTGGGGTATGGGGACCGGTCTCGTTCGCATTCAGGAACGCCTTCTGGTCGTTGGCACGGGCGTCCCACCCGGTGCGGTAGAGGAGCCACGAGCCCTTCGGCAAGGGACCGTGTTGTCGCTCGAACGCTCGAATGTCATTCAAGGTCAGGAGGTAGTCGGGATTGGCCTGCGCCTCCTTCGACTTGTCGATCACAACCGTCGGCCCGATCAGCCGCCGAACCGGAACCTGGGAAACGTCGTCCTTGTCTTTGCCGGTTACCCAGTGGATGGGGGCGTCGAAGTGCGTGCCGGCGTGCTCGCCGCCTTCGAACCAGTTCCAGTACCAGGCCGGCCCTTTCTCGTCGTAGCGGCTGATCTCATGGGTCGTCCAGTTCGGCGTGTTCGCGAACGGCGGCGGCAACTGGATCATCGGCGTCCGCTCCGAGAGCGGCTGGGTCAGGTCGATCACGTCGATCGAACCGGAGATCAGGCCCTCGACGAAGGATGCCAGGGTGTCTACTCTCGTGCTCAATTCACTCCTCCCTTTGATTGCAGCGCCCGCGGAAATTCGAAGCGGTTCTCCAGCATGTGGACATCCATCAGGAAGCTCTTCGGCATCTCGGCTTCGACCTTGGCGACGATGCAGCTCAGCGCGTCGCCCCTGATCGCGTCAAGCGCCGCTTCCTCGAAATCGTCCAGTTCGCGAACCATCTGGGCGCGGGGGAAACCGGCCGCCTTCGCGATCCCCGCCAGGTCGGTGCCGGTCGAGGTCGCTGTGGTGAACCACTTGTAACCGCCCGGTGCCCCGCCGCCAACCGACAGCAGCGTCTCGTTGTCGAAGACGATGTGCACCAGGTTGTTGGGCCGGGAGCGAGCCAGGGTGGTGAGCCCGCCCAGGTTCATCAAGACTGACCCATCACCGTCGATCACCACCACCTTGCGGTTGGGTTGCGACAGCGCGATGCCGAGTCCGATCGAGGAGGCGAGCCCCATCGCGTGCTCGAGGTAGAAGAAGTTGGCCCGGTGGCCGAGCGAGTAGAGCTCGGCCGCGACCGCGCCCATGATGGTGACGACGGCGCAGTCGTCGAGCTCCGGGTAGATGGCCTTCAGGCAATCAAGGCGTTTCATTTCGGCTCCTCCCACATCAGGTCACGCTGGAGGAGCAGCGCCACCGGCGAGAGCGAGCTCTGCGCCAATGTCATCGCGTGGGCGATCTTCGGTTGCACTTCATCGGGTCGGCTCAGGTCGTCGTGCGCAATGTGCAGCGCATCGAGCACCGGACGGGTGTACTTGCCGCCCTCCGTCTGCCACGGATCCTTCTCGCCGAAGCTGCCACGGTCCGTGATCAGCATCAGGAGCGGGATCTTGTAGAGCAGCGATACCCCGACAATGCCGTTGATCGCCTGCAGGAAGCCATGATTCTGCAGCAACATCGCCGACCGGACCCCCGCAAAATGCGCTCCGGCGGAGACGCCGACGCCCTCTTCCTCCTTGGCGAGCCGCACCAGCGTCATCTCGGGGTCCTCGTCGGCCATCCGGATCAGGTGCACCAGCCAGGTCTCCGGCAGGGCGCTGACCAGCGTGACGCCTACGCCCTTCATGGCGTCATAGACCACTTGCGAATTGGCCACCGATACGGGCAAGGCTCCCTCCCTGGTCGGAACTGAGGCCGATTCTACGCATACAATGGGGCGCAGTGCAGGTCCTGGGCAGCATCCTGGAGGCCGTCGGGCACACGCCGCTGGTGCGGCTTCATCGCATCACCGCCGGACTGCGACCGACCATCCTGGCCAAGGTCGAAACGCTCAACCCAGGTGGGAGCGTCAAGGACCGGATCGGGCTTCGCATGATCGAGGACGCCGAGCAGCGCGGCCTGCTGAAGCCGGGCGGGACAATCGTCGAGCCGACCTCTGGCAATACGGGGCACGCGCTGGCCATCGCGGCGGCGCTGAAGGGCTACCGGATGATCTTCGTGATGGCCGACAAGCAGTCACCCGAAAAGATTGCGCTGCTTCGGGCCTACGGGGCCGAGGTGGTGGTCTGCCCGACCGCCGTGCCGCGCGACTCGCCCGAAAGCTATTACTCGGTCGCTGAGCGGCTGAGCCAGGAGATTCCGGGAGCGTTTCAGCCCAATCAGTACTTCAACCAGGTCAACCCGCAATCTCACTACGAGACGACCGGTCGGGAGATCTGGGAGCAAACGGACGGCAAAGTTGACGTGGTGGTCGGTGGTCTGGGCACCGGCGGCACGATGACCGGCGTTGCCCGGTTCCTCAAGGAAAAGAAGCCATCGGTGATGATCGTCGGCGCCGACCCCGAGGGATCGCTCTACTCGGGGGACACCATCAAGCCCTACAAGGTGGAGGGGATCGGCGAAGACTTCATTCCCGGCACCATCGACTTGAAGCTGATCGACCGCATCGTGCGGGTCAACGACCGGGACTCGTTCCTGACCGCGCGCCGGATCACCCGTGAAGAGGGGATCCTGGTGGGCGGCTCGTCCGGCACCGCGATGAAGGCCGCCATGGACGTCGCGCGCGAGCTCGACGAGAAGACGGTGATGGTGGTCATTCTGCCCGACACGGGTCGAAACAACCTCAGCAAGATCTACAACGACGAGTGGATGCGACAAAACGGCTTCTTCGAACGCTTTCCGCGCCAGCTCGTGCACGACGTGGTGGCCACGCGAGAGCGCGAGATGCCCGAGTTGATCACGGTGTCGTCGAAGGAAAAGGTGGGCCGCGCCATCGACCTCCTCCAGGAATACGGGATCTCGCAGATGCCGGTCACGGACGATGGCGGTGGGCCCGGCACGAGGCTGGTCGGCAGCATCCAGGAACGGACGCTGCTGGACCGGGTCTACCGTGACCCGGGATTGATCGAAACGACGGTCGGCGCCGCGATGGACGGACCGTTCCCGACGATTGCCGCCGGCGCCCATGTCGACGAGGCCTTCACTACGCTGCTGGGCGGCGCCACCGCCTTGATCGTGATGGACGCGGCGCGGCCGGTCGGGATCATCACCAGGCTCGACCTGCTCGAGTTCATGGCCCACACCCGCGCGTCGCGGTGAGCGAAGAAGGCACACCCGGGTTCGCCACCCGGGCGATCCACACCGGTCAGAAGCCTGACCCCACCACGGGCGCCGTCGTGGTGCCGATCTACCAGACCTCGACGTTCGCCCAGGACGCGGTTGGCAAGCATCGCGGTTACGAGTACGCCCGGACCGGAAACCCGACGCGCGCCGCGCTCGAACAATGCATCGCGGCACTCGAAGGCGGGCGCTACGGCCTGGCGTTCGCCTCAGGGATGGCAGCGGAAGCCACCATCATGCAACTGCTCAAGCCCGGCGACCACACCGTGGCGGTCGATGACCTGTATGGCGGCACCTACCGCCTCTTTCGTCGGGTGCTCGAGCCGATGGGCCACACGTTTTCGTTCGTGGACGGCGCGGACCTTCAGGCCGTCGAGAAGTCACTGACCGAACGCACGCGATTGGTCTGGCTGGAATCGCCAACCAACCCCCTCCTCAAGCTCGTCGACATCGAGGCGGTCAGCAAGCTGGCGCACGCCCGCCAGGCGATGGTCGTGGTCGACAACACCTTCATGAGTCCCTACTTTCAGCGGCCCCTGTCGCTGGGCGCCGACATCGTGGTCCACAGCGCCACGAAGTATCTCGGCGGGCACAGTGACGTGATCGGCGGCACTCTCGTGGTGAATCGTGAGGACTTACGGGAGAAGTTGGCGTTCTTGCAGAACGCCGTGGGCGGCGTGCCGGGACCGATGGATGCCTGGTTGGTGTTACGCGGTCTCAAGACGCTCGCCATCCGGATGCGCGAACACGATCGCAATGCCCGGCTGGTCGCGGCGTTTTTGAACGAACATCCGAAGGTGGCGCGTGTCTTCTACCCCGGTTTGCCCAGCAATCCGCAGCGCGACCTGGCCCGGCGCCAGATGTCGGGCTTCGGCGGCATGATCTCGTTCGAGGTCAAGGGCGGCCTCGAGTCGGCCCGGCGGGTCGTCGAGCGGACCCAGCTGTTCACCCTGGCCGAGAGTCTCGGTGGGGTCGAGTCCCTGATCGAGCTTCCGGCAGCCATGACGCATGCCTCCATCCCGGTCGAGACGCGTCGGGCACACGGGGTGGCCGATGGGCTGGTTCGCGTCTCTGTCGGAATAGAGGACGTGGCGGACTTGATCTCAGACCTTGACCGGGCGCTGGTCGAGGGGTGAAGCTCAGCAACAAGGAGGCGATGCAATGAAAGCCGTCGTGAATTTCTCGAACATCCTGGTCGCCATCATTCTGCTGCTCGTGGGGCTTGCGGTCTTCACCCGGCATCGGATCGCGTCGTACGTCGTCGGCGGGTTCATCGTGTTGCTGGCCGCGCTCAGCATCCTGGCATTTCTCAAGATCCTCACCGTTTCGAGTGGCCCGATCAACATCGGTTAGGGAACCCCCGCCGCCACCTGACCCGATGCCGGTTCCGGGGACGCAGCCGCCACCCCCACCGCCGACCCCGGAACGGCCGCCACCGGTGCCGAAGCCGATTCGTCGTCACGCCATCGTCACGATTCGATAGCTTCGCCACTCCAACCCGCGGGTAGACTCGAATCGATGGACGTTCTCAAGATCACCCCGCGCGGGTACTGCCACGGGGTCGTCGAGGCGATTCGCGCCGCCAAGCAAACCGCCAAGGCCCACCCCGGAGAGAAGATCCGGATGCTCGGATACCTCGTCCACAACACGCATGTCACGGACGAGCTGCAGGAAAACGGCATCGAGCTGGTCGACAGCGACAACCGGCTCGAGGGACTGGAAACAATCGACTCCGGCACCGTGATCTTTACCGCCCACGGTGTCTCCCCGGCGGTGAAGGCGAAGGCCGCCGAGCGCGGCCTCAACATGGTGGATGCGACCTGCTCCGACGTCGTCGTGACCCATGACCTCGTCAGGGACCTGGTGGAGCGCGGCTACGACGTCGTTTATATCGGCCGGCGCGGCCACCCGGAGCCGGAGGGCGTCATCGGCGAGGCGCCGGACAAGGTGCACCTGGTGCAGGATCCGCAGGATGTCGACGCGCTCGACATCACGAACGAGAAGATCGCGGTCACCTGTCAGACCACGTTGAGCATATGGGACACGGCCGCCATGATCAAGCGGGTGCGCGAGAAGTACCCGCAGACGGAGGCCTACAACGAGATCTGCCGCGCGACGCAGGACCGCCAGGAGGCGGCCGTCGAGGCGGCGAAGGACTGCGACGTCGTGATCGTCGTGGGCAGTGATCGCAGTTCGAACTCCAAGCGTCTGGTGCAGGTCGTCAAGGAGCTGGCCCACAAGCCGGCGTACCTGGTGGACACGGCGAAGGACATCAAGCCCGAGTGGCTGCAGGGAAAAGCCCGAGTCGGGGTCACCTCCGGCGCGTCGACGCCAACTCAGCTCACCCGCCAGGTGATCGAGTACCTGGAAGGGCTTTAGTCGAACCGCGCTAGGCTAACCCGGTATTTGACGTTCTAGTTCCATACCTCAAGGGGTGAACCATGCGCCTGTACCCCGATGTCTACGGTCGCCGCTTCGCCTGGATGCTCGCCGACCTGATCATGGTGGCCTGGATCTACCTGTGTGTGTGGGCGGGTCTGTGGGTCAACAACCTGGTCCTGCAGCTCGACGCCCTCGCGCAGGGCGTGATCAACGCCGGCAAGACGTTCGACAGCTGGATCCTGTCCTTCGAACAGGGCATCCCGAGCAACGTGCCCTATCTATCTGATTTCCTCCATCGGACGGCGGAGGCCCTCAAGATCCATTCCGGCGACTCCCTGATCTCCGCGGGACAGGCCGGTTCGCGCGGGATCCATCTGCTGGCGCTCATCCTGGCGATCATGGTCACGTCGATCCCGCTGGTGTTCGCGCTGGCCATCTTCGTGCCACGCCGCCTGCGCCTGATCGTGGACATGCGCGGGATCCACGTGACCGTGCGGCGGGCGCTGGCCCGACCCGAGCTGGCTCCCCAGATGCTCGAGATCCTGGCCGGCCGAGCAATCTACACCCTCCCGTACAACCGCCTGCTCGAGTACTCCCGCAACCCGGCCGAGGACTGGTACCTGCGCCGATTCGAGCCGCTGGCCCGGGCCGAGATGGAACGCCACGGCCTGTCCGTGGAACGCTATTTCGGCGTCCGCCCGGCCCTCGAAGCCTGAGTTCGATCTCGCAAGAAAGTCGAGCGGCCGCAGGTTGCTCTGGAGAGCCGCCAGCCGGTAGGCTCCTTTGCCCATGGCCATTCAGCCGCCGCCACAAGCCACTACCCCGGAATTCGTCCCGACGGCTCCGGCACGGATCGAAGATTCTGGACTCCCGGTGGCGCGGCTGGCCGACCTCCTCCTGAAGCACATCTATTTCAAGTCGCCGATGCAGGCGAAGGACTGGGCGGCAGCGACGTGCCTGCCCTACCAGACGGTGACGCCGGCAATCCAGAGCCTGGTAGAGCAGGGCTGGTGCCAGACCATCGGCCGGATGGCGGGGCCCACGCTCAGCCACGACTTTGGCGAATCCCTCGGTTACCTGATCAGCGATCCCGGTCGCGCCCGGGCCCGCGACGTGCTCGCCCGCGACCACTACGTTGGGCCGGCCCCGGTGCCCTTCGCCCACTACGAGGCGTCGGTTCGTGCCCAGGTCAGCCAGGCCGACGTGACCGCTGCCTGGTTGACCCGCGCGCTCCAGCACCTGACCCTGAGCCAGGACCTGCTGGTGCAGCTCGGCCCGCCGGTCAACGCCCGCGCCCCGCTGTTCCTCTACGGCGCCCCGGGAAATGGGAAGACGACGATCGCTGAGGCCTGTGCGGAACTGCTCGGTGAGCCAATCTACATCCCCTACGCCATCGACATCGAGGGCCAGGTGATGCGGGTCTACGATCCCTTGCACCACCAGCGGGTGCAGCGGCAGCTGCCGACGAACTTCGACAACCGCTGGGTGCTCGTGAAGCGGCCCTTCGTCAAGGCCGGCGGCGAGCTGACGACGGCGCAGCTGTCGCCCTCCTTCGACCCGTTGATGCGCTACTACGAGGCACCGATCCACCTGAAAGCCAACGGCGGCATCTTCCTTCTCGACGACTTCGGCCGCCAGGACTCGTCGCCACGGGCTCTTTTGAACCGCCTGATCGTCGCCCTGGAACGGCGAATCGATTACCTGACGCTGGCCGGCGCCGGGATGGCCGTCGGCGCACCGTTCGAGGCCATGGTGGTGTTCAGCACCAACCTGGAGCCGGGCTCCCTGGTCGATGAGGCATTCCTCCGCCGAGTCCGCTACAAGATCCATGTTCCCGATCCAACGGCGGCGGAGTTCCTTCAGATTTTCCAGCGGGCCTGCAAGGAGTTCGAGATCGTCTACACCGAAGCCGGCTACAACTACGTGCTGGACCGCTACTACAAGCCGTTCAAGCGGCCGTTCCGCGGCTGCCAGCCGCGCGACATCCTCAACCAGCTCGACGAGGTGGCGTACTTTCTCGGCCGTCCGTCGCGGCTGGACCCGGACCTGATCGACCTGGCCTGCCGCTCCTATTTCGTCCAGGCGTAGCCTTGCGTCACGCGCACCAAGTCAATCCCAGAACTCTTCAAACTTGTTTCAAAGAAGCAGGGGCACTTCCGGCTCGAATCCGGTTACCACGCCGAATCGTGGCTCGAGCTCGACCAGCTGTACCGGCGGCCGGCAGCCCTTCGGCCATTTGCCGCCGAGCTGGGCAGCAAGATCTCGCGGTATCGAATCGACTCGGTCTGTGGACCACTCAATGGTGGAGCCTTCCTTGCGCAGGTGATCGCGGATGACCTTGGTGTCGAGTTTGCGTTTGCCGAACGCATCGTGACCGATCGCACCGGGCTCTACCCGGTGGACTACCGGATTGCGCCCGCGCTCCGCGGAGCCATGGCGGGCAAGCGGGTGGCCGTTGTCGACGATGCCATCGCCGCCGGGTCGGCCGTCCGGGCGACGCTGGCCGACGCGGAGTCGTGCGGGGCCGTGCCGGTCGTGCTCGGCGCGTTGATACTGGTTGGCGCGCAGGGCCGGCAGATTGCCGCCGACCGGCGGATCCCGATCGAGTGGCTGGTCGAGCTACCCAACCCGATCTGGGAGCCGACCGAGTGCCCGATGTGCGCGCTCGGGGCGCCGCTCACGATCCCTTAGCGTCGGTTCTGGTTGTAGAACTCGAGCTGCCAGCGCCACTCCTTTCGGTCGTCCGCGTTCCACCAGCTCTTGAGGATTCCAGCCTCCCCGCCCGGGAGGATCACGACCCGGCCGATATCCTGGTCGGTCGGCCAGCCGTCCTCGAGGGTGATCGTGGCTCCGCGCCGGACCAGATAACTCATTGGGCCTGGCTGATGGCGCTCGAGACCGTCGCCGGTCGCCAGCACCTGGCCGGCATCGTCGCGGACTGTCACCTGCAACTTTGGTGGTGCCGCGTGGACGAGGAGGCGGTCGCCCGCGTCGTTGCCGTTGACCCGGCAGCGGGCGAAGGACAGGCCGGTGGCGCCCGGTCCCGGGAACCAGAGGTCCCAGATTTCGATCTGACTCGCCATGGAGACGTTTTAGCGCATTCAGTCCCCGGAGGGGGGATAAAGGGCGGTGAAAATGCCTAGACGCAATGACACCCGGGATGACTCCCGGGCGTCACTGCAGGAGGCGAGGCGTACGACGTTAGGTGGTCGTCAGGTGCGGACCTGTTTGATGAGGCGGTCCTGCGCCTCGAAGATGATGTCCTGGATATCTAGGGCG
>DATBYO010000006.1:0-28605 GCA_036513655.1 Candidatus Dormiibacterota bacterium
ACGCGCGCTCGTCGCCGGTGAGGATCATGCAGCGGATCGCGTCGTCGCGGTCGAAGGTCTCCAGCGCATCGACCAGCTCGGCGATCGTCTGATGGTTCAGCGCGTTGCGAACCTCCGGCCGGTGGATCGTGACGATGCCGACCGGGCCATCCACCTCGGTGAGCACGAACTGGTACGACATCATTCCCTCCTTGCCGGCCAAGTCTAGCCAGGATACCGGCCGTTGGACGGTGCCAGCCAGGGGCTGGATTGACGTTATAAGGTCGTGAAGCGGCTGGCGCTGGCTTTTATCCCCCTGGTGGCGATGCTCCTCATGCCGAGCGGTGTCCTCGCCGAGGATCAGCCATTCAAGACCGTGGTCGACAGCATCGTTCCCAAGACCGCCGGCCTCACCATCGAAGGGACCGCGGGCGGCTGCGACTTGATGCTCCAGAACGCAACCGGCCAGGATGTGATCCTCTTCGACATGAGCAAGCCGCCGAAGCCGTTCCGATTCTCGGCCCAACCCAAGTCGGCATCGCCGCGTCCCCCGATTCCCGTGCACCTGACGGGTGCCTGGCCCTGCGCCAAACTGCCGGCGGTCACTGAGGACCACAGTTGGAACCATGCCGAGGTCACAGTCGGCAGCTGGGCCTTGCTCGGGACCGTTGGAGCCCTCAGCTTCAAGCTGAACGCGCGGACGCTCTATGATCCAGCCCTCGATCCTTCCGCCGATCTGACTTTCTACCTGCGGCTTGCCGTGGGCCTCCTGGTGGTCGCCGGCCTGTTGATCGGCGCGCCGTACCTTTTCAGGCGGCGACGCGAGATCCTCGGGGACAGCAAAAAAGCCGGCTGACCGCAAGTCGCGAAACTTGGCCCTAGACGGAGCCGCCAACTGCCCATATAATCCGGGCAGTTTTTCATGGAGGGAAGCCGGCGGAGTTCAGAAAGCGCCACCTTGGACGTTGCTTTTCTGATAGCGGCTATGTAGAGTCGATTCCATGATTGGGGAAGCGCGCCGCGCGGTCGCCAGCCGGGTCCAGGGCATCGGGAAAAAGAATGTCTCGACCGGGAAAAAGGTGTTCATCCTCGTCGGTTTTTGCACCGCTCAGCTGCTGGACGTCACCACCACCCACATTGGACTGTCGCAGGGGCGGCAGGAACTGAACGGCGTCGCGGCGTGGATCATCGCGCATGATGGGGAGCTGGCGGTCTACGCGATCAAGCTGACCCTGGTCGCGGCGCTCGTGACCTTCCTGCTCATCTTCGGGCGTACGCGCGCCGTCTGGAATGCTTTCCTGATCGCCGCCTGGCTCACGACCTTCGCCGTTGTGAACAACCTCTATCGCATCCTGACGTAAGCGCGCGGCGCGCGGCGGCGCGAAGGCCGGTAAAGACTAGATTGTTCGGGTGGTTCGTGCCGCCGTCACATTTGGCCAGATTTTGACGCCCCTGTTCTTTTACGTCGTGATCGCCGCCTACATGGCCTTCGTGCTGGCGTCGGCCTGGCAGTTCTCGCGGCGGCCCGAGCCGGGTCGAATCATGCGCGGCATCAACCTGACGCTGATCCCCCTGGGCGTCCTGGTTGCGCTCGTCGGGGTTCTCGCCGCGAGTTTCAACGCGTTTACCCAGCAAGAGGGAACGCCGACCACCATCTGGGCGATCGTGATGGTGGCCCTCGGCCTGGGTGGGGCATCCCTCCTGCTGGCCGTCGAAGGGTTCGTGCTCCACAGCCGCGTCTCCGCATCGAGCGAAGACCGCCGCGCCATCGGGCTGCGCAGCCTCAGCCTGATCGCGACGACGGTGCCGCTCGTGGTCCTGGGCTCGCTGTTCGTCGCGCTCGCGCTCCGCCTTGCCGTTTGACGTCGAAGTCGCGGAAGAGGTGCGATATACTTGACTGGTCCGATCAACTATTGAGGGATCAACCGGGTGCGCATGCGTTTTTCGATGAAAACCGAGTACGGTGTCCGGGCCATCCTGGAGCTGGCCGCCCATAACGGAAAGGGCGCGCTCCAGAGCAGCGAGATCGCCCGACGGCAGGGAATCCCGGGACCTTTTCTCGACCAGGTGCTGATGACGCTGCGCCGCGCCGGCTTCGTCAACTCCACTCGGGGCCCGCACGGCGGGCATGAACTGGCCCGCCGGCCCGATGAGATTCGCCTCGACGAGGTGATCGCGTGTCTCGAGGGCGACGGCGTGCGGAGCCGTCAGTCCGACGGGGCCGAGACCGGAGAGAGCCGCGTGCTGTCGCACGTGACCGAGAAAGCGGAGCAGGCGGCCCGCGACGTGTTCGCCGCCCACAGCCTGGCCGACTGCTTGCGCTTGCGCCGGGTCGAGCCACGTGTCTTCCATGGCATCTTTCACTCGGTGCCGGCCAAGCCTAAAGGCGCCTGATGGCCGAGCGATCCCTGACGCCGGAGCAGCGACAGCGTTACGCCCGCCACCTCACGCTGGCCGAGGTCGGCGCGGCTGGCCAGCAGCGGCTGTTGCGCTCGCGCGTCCTGATCGTCGGCGTCGGCGCGCTTGGCTCGCCGGTGGCACTGTACCTGGCGGCCGCCGGTGTCGGGACCATCGGGCTGGCCGACCACGATCGTGTTCGCCTCTCGAATCTTCAGCGGCAGGTCATCCACTCCATGGACGGCTTGAACCGTGCCAAGGTCGATGGGGCCGCGCGCACGGTCGGCGCGTTGAATCCCGACATCAAGGTCGAGACGGTCGGAGAGACCGTCGACAAGGGCAATGCGATGGGGCTCCTCGGTCGGTATGACGTGATCGTCGACGGCACTGACTCCTTTCGCGCCCGCTACCTGCTCAGCGATGCCGCCTACCTGCTCCGCAAGCCGCTGGTCCACGGCAGCATCTTTCGGATCGAAGGTCAGGTGACGGTGTTCGTCCCAGGCCGCGGCTGCTATCGCTGCCTTTATCCCGAGCCGCCGCCGGCCGGTGCCATCGAAGAATCCGAGGATGTGGGCGTGTTCGCGGCGCTGCCGGGCATCATCGGCACCATCCAGGCCGCCGAGACGATCAAGCTGATCATCGGCGTTGGTGACGGGCTGGTCAACCGGGTGCTGCTCCACGACACCATGGCCATGACGTTCCGCGAGGTTCGCTACCGTCGCAATCGCGCCTGCCCGGTCTGCGGCGACCGCCCGACCGTGCTGGGCCTTGTCGATTACGACGCGTTCGTCGGTGTCGAGGCCCGGTCATGACCGACGCCCGCCATCACCGGCAACAGATCTTGACCGAGGTGGGCGACGCCGGCCAGCGACGACTCGAGCGCGCCGCCGTGGCGATCGTGGGTATAGGCGGCCTCGGCTCACCCGTCGCGCTCTACCTCGCCGCCGCCGGCGTGGGCCGTCTCGGATTGGTCGACGACCAGGATGTCGAGCTGTCGAACCTGAACCGTCAGATCATCTTCGAGGAGTGTGACGTTGGCCGACCGAAGGTCGAGGCGGCCGCCGGCCGGTTACTCCTGCTCGACGCCGGTCTCCGCATCGATGCCCGTCACGAGAACGTCCGAGCGTCCAATGTGGCCAGCCTGTTTGCGGACTACGACCTGGTGGTCGACGGCACCGACGCGTTCGAGACGAAGTTCCTCCTCAACGACGCCGCGGTCATGCTGCGCAAACCGCTGGTTCACGGCGCGGTGCTGCGCTGGGGCGGTCAGGTGACGACCGTGCTTCCGGATGGTCCGTGCCTGCGGTGCCTCTTTCGGGAGCCGCCCGAACCCGGCGACGTCCAGACCTGTGAGGAGGCCGGCATCATCGGGGCCGCAACGGGCATCGTCGGCAGCGTGCAGGCGGAGGAAGCGCTGAAGGTTCTGCTCCGGGTGGGAAATCCGCTCAGCGGCCGGATCTTTCAGCACGACGGGTTGCTCGGTGAAACGCGGACGACGATGTTTCCGCGCGATCCCGACTGCCCGGTCTGCTCATCGCGGGCGCGGATTACCGACCTCGCCCGCTACGAGGAACAGGTCTCACCGCGCGGTCACGTCCTCGTCTGATGCCTGCGTCGGCGGAGATCGGCGTCTTTGGCGGGTCGGGCTTTTACGAATGGCTCGACGGCGCGGAGGAGGTCGAGGTCGAGACACCCTACGGGCCACCCAGTGGCTCGATCGCGCTCGCGGAGGTAGGCGGGCGACAGGTCGCGTTTTTGCCGCGGCACGGACCAAACCATGAGGTGCCGGCGCCCTTCGTCAATTACCGGGCGAATGTCTGGGCGATGCGCGAGCTGGGGGTGCGCCGGATTATCGGACCGTCGGCGGTGGGAAGCCTGCAACCGGAGCTGCATCCAGGAGACCTCGTGATCTGCGACCAGTTCATCGACCGGACCACCGGCCGGCGTGACACCTACTATCCAGGGCCGGAGGTCGTCCACATCAGCGCCGCCGATCCCTACTGCCCGGAGCTGCGTGCGCTTGCCGCGCGCATCGCCGAACTGCAATCGCTCCGCTTCCGCCCCAACGGCACCGTTGTGGTCGTGCAGGGCCCGCGCTTCTCGACCCGCGCCGAGAGTCGGTGGTACGGGCGGATGGGCTGGGACATCGTGGGGATGACCCAATACCCGGAAGTGATCCTCGCGCGCGAGCTCGAGATGTGCTACCTGAACCTATCGCTCGTGACGGACTACGACGCCGGCCTCGAGGACGCACCGGAGGTCGGCGCGGTGCAGGCGCACGACGTGATCCGGGTGCTGGCCGCCAACATCGCGCGCGTCCGCGACTTGCTCGCCACCCTGATCCCGACCATCCCGGCCACCCCGAGTTGCCACTGTCAACACTCGCTGGAAGGAGCCCGGATGTGACCCAAAAGCCGGCTACAAAAAAGAAAGGCCGAGATTGGGGTCTCGGCCTTCAAGGAAGGGGAAGCGGGGATCACGATATCTTGGGCCTGTTAAGGACCGGTGAAGAGGCGGTAACGGCGCTGTCACGGGTCGGGATCGGAGCCCGAACTGGCGTCAGCTATAGTCCGCTCCAATGAAGGTGCTGATCACCGGCGGGGCCGGCTTCATTGGTCAGCGCACCGGCGAACTCCTGCTGAAGCAGGGGCACCAGGTCACGATCCTCGACAATCTTTCGCCCCCGGCCCACGATGGGCCACCGGCGCTGCCGGCAGGCATGGACCTGGTCGAAGGGGATATTCGCAAGCGCGAGGACTGGGTGAAGGCGCTCAAGGAGAACGAGGTCGTGCTGCACCTCGCCGACCACCACGACTACCTGCCCTCATTCAGCAAGCTCTTCCACGTCAACACCGTCGGCACCGCGATCCTCTTCGAGCTGCTGCTCGAGGGAAAGACCTCGGTGCGCCGGGTCGTGCTCGGCTCCTCGATGGCGGTCTACGGCGAGGGAAAGTACCGCTGTGGAAAGGACGGGGACGTCTATCCGCAACCCCGCCGCGTCGACGCCCTGGAGCGCGGCATCTGGGATCCTCCGTGTCCGATTTGCGGCGGGGCGATCACCCCGATGGTGACCGACGAGTCGGCGGCTCGTCCGACCAGCGCCTACGGGTTGAGCAAGCTGGCCCAGGAGGAGTTGGTCCGTTTGCTTGGCGAACGGCACGGGTTCGAGTGGGTCATCCTTCGCTATGGTGCCGTGCAGGGGCGAGCGCAACCGTTTCAGAACGCCTACTACGGCGCGCTGCGGATCTTTGCGCTCCGTCTGGCGCACAACCAACCCCCCGTCCTGCTCGAGGACGGGAACCAGCTGCGCGACTTCATCGATGTCGACGACGTGGCACGAGCCAACGTCGCCGCGCTCGCCGGGCTCGCACCGGGCGCCTACAACGTCGCTAGCGGACGAGCGCACACCCTGATGGACCTGGCCCGGATCCTCTTACGGGTCGCCGAGCGGGACCTGGTGCCGGAAACACCGGGTCGGTACCGGGTGGGCGATGCCCGGCACGCCGTGCCTGACGTGAGCCGGATGAAGGCGGCCGGGTGGGAGGCCCAGGCCGGGCTGGAGGCGATGGCCCGAGAGTACTGGCAGTGGCTCACGTCGCAACCCAATCTGGACACCTACTTCGAAGGCGCCGACCACCTGATGGAGCGCACCGGCACCGTCCGCGGGTCTCGATGACCGAAGGGGCGACGCGCCGCTTCGCCATCCGCTACTCGCTCCAGCGGTGGAGCGACGGCAAGTGGTTCTACGGCAGCTTCTTCATCATCCTGCTGGTGCTCGTTGGCATCAACCTGATCCAGCACGCGCAAATCGTTTCCTTCATCCCGGTGCTGGTCCTCGACGGCGCGATCCTCCTGGCCTTCTGGCTGATGCGGCTGGTCTCCTACGTCGAGATCACGGACGATGGACTGCGGGTTCGCTATCTGCTGCGCCACGTCGAGCTTCCCTACAGCGCGCTGGCGCGCGTGCGACGACAGCCGCTCGAGGTCGCCTTCCAGCCGGCCGAGCGCCGACGTTTCGTCAACCGCTTCGTCCGGCGCCTGGCCCATGAGCCCGCCGCCTACATCCGGCTCGACCGGCGCCAGGCCGACCTGATCGAGTCAACCGAGCGTCAGCTCGGCCCGAGGCTGGTGGCGGGCGCGGACATCGTCGTCCCGATCGTCGACGTCGATGCCTTCATTGCGGAGATCAAGGGCCGGCTGCGCGGTCAGACGAGCTGATGAGATCGCGCGCCAGCTGGTGGCGGCTCGACCGGCGCGACCTCTACTGGCTGATTGGCCTCGCGCTCATCGGCGGGATCCTTCGGTTCGGTAGCCCGATCTTCCTCGATGTCTTCGCCCATCCGGGATCGTCGGCGCCGATCAGTGCCTGGGGCATCGGGCACAACTACCAGAGCCCCTCGCTCAGCGGCCTGGGCAAGCCGAATGCCATCGCGCCCGACTCGCCCTTTGTTTTCGACGAGCTCTACTTCGCCAACGACGCGCACAGTGACCTTCTGGGTCGCGACTACTTCGATCCGGAGCCCCCGCTCGCCAAGCTGATCATCGCGATAGGCATCAAGCTGTTCGGCTTCAACTCGTTCGGCTGGCGCTTCATGCCGGCGATCTTCGGTACCGCGCTCATCCCACTGATGTACCTGCTGGCCCGCCAGTTGCTGGCCGCGCGATTCTTCGCGATCGCCGCCGGCGTGTTGACCGCCTTCGATGGGATGACCTTCGTCGAGTCCCGCACCGCGGTCATCGACATCATTCCGATCACGTTGGTGGTGCTCGCCTACCTGCTGTTCCACCTGCACCTCAACGCCGATACCGTCTTCCGGCGGCGGTTGATGATCGTGCTCACCGGCATCACCATCGGCCTGGCGCTCGGGTCCAAGTGGACCACGCTGGCGGCCTACGGCACCATCGTCGTGATCCTGGCGGTTCGCCTGATCCTTCGCTGGACCCGATACGACAGTGCCACCGGGGGCATCGCGTTGCTCAGCCTGGCGGTGCTGCCCGCCATTTTCTACGGCCTGAGCTTCATCCGCTACCTGACCATCACCCACGGCATCACTAACCTGCCCCAGCCGGCGCTCAACTTTGCGCCCTTTCATTTCAACCCCGGCGCGGCCTGGACCGAAATCGCGGAATGGCACCGGCAGACCTGGATCTATCACACGACCTTGAAAGCGGACCACATCTTCTACAGTCCCTGGTGGTCCTGGCCCCTCGACTTCCGGCCGGTCGTCTACTACTACACCGGCTCGGGGCTGGGGGTGGACCAGTCCAGCGGATCGACGCTGGTGGCGGAGATCTTCAACCTCGGCAATCCGCTGATCTGGTGGGCCGCCACCTTTTCCCTGGTCGGGATCGCCGTCGGGCTGCCGGCCTTGATCCGCGACTATCGTTCGCGCCGTGCGTTGCAGCCGGCAGAGGCGGCTGCGCATGACCTTGCGCGGCCCGTCGATGAGCGCCTCGATACCTCGATCTTCGTCCTGGTTGCCTTCCTCGGCGCCTGGTTGCCGCTGGCGCGGGTTCCGCGCGGGCTCTTCCTCTATCACATGCTCGGCGGGTTGCCGGCGATGTTCCTGGCCCTCGCGCTGGCGCTCACCTATCTGCGTACCTTGCGCGGCCGGCTTCCCGGCGTAGCGCTGCGCTTCAACGGCGCGGTGCCGGCGTACGCGTACCTGCTGATGGTGGTCGGCTTCTTCCTGTACTTCTACCCGCTGTGGACCGGGTTGCCACTCACCGCCGACGCGTTGAACAGCCACGTCTGGTTCGCCTTCGTCAAGCCCCTTCCCAACTGGTGTCTCTGCTACTGGACCTCCCCGGGCTAGCGCTGGTTGTGGGCAGCCTGGCCCTCGGGCTGGGCCTGGCTGCGGGCGGGCCGCCATGGCTGACCCTGAGCGAGAGACTCGTGATCGGTCTCGTGCTGGCGGTGGTGGCGCTAACCGTGCTGGGCTATGGCCTCGCGCTGGTCACGGGCGTCACGGTCGGCCTCGTCCTATTGCTCTCGCTCCTTGGGATCGCCGTGGGCGGGTGGTTGCTCTGGCGTCACCGGGGCCGATATTTGGGGCCCCGCTCCGGCGTGGAAAAGCGGGGAGACAATATCGGGTCCGCTGGTGTCGCGCTGGCCCTCGCGGTCGGCGCGGTGGCGCTGGGAATGGGCTACCTCTTCGTGCGCGCAGTGGAAATCACGCCCGACGCCTGGCTGGCGCATTACAACAACACCTGGTCCGACTGGTCCTTCCACGCCAGCTACACGACCGCCTTCGCCTACGGTCAGAACCTGCCGCCACAGAATCCCATCTTCGCCGGGACCCCGTTCCGCTATCCGTTTGCGCCTGACTTTGCCAGCGCACTGCTGGTCGGTGGCGGCTGGAGCATCCCGGCAGCGCTGATCTGGCCGAGTTGGGCCATGACGGTGCTCGCGCTCAGCGGGCTCATCCTCTGGGGACGGCGGCTGACCGGTGGCCTGGGCGCCGGCGTGATCGCGGTGACCCTGACGCTACTGGGCGGGGGCATCGGGTTCTGGTTCTTCTTCGGCGATGCCGCGCGACTGGGGTTGATCAACGCGTTGACGCACATTCCGCGCGCCTACGACCGCTTCGACCCGCCCGTCAACATCCAGTGGTACAACCCGATCCTCTCCTACTACCTCCCGCAGCGGTCGTTCGTCTTCGGCGCGGCGATCGTCATGGCGGTGCTCTTGCTGTTGACGCCCCCGCTGCTGGCGACGCCGTTCTTTGGATGGCGGACGACCTGGACGGCGATCCGCCAATCGTGGCGCCGATGGTCGCTGAAGAGCGAGCCGGTCGCCTTCCTCGTCGCCGGGGCGCTGACCGGCCTGCTTCCGCTCTTCCACGTCCACAGTCTCGTGGTGCTTGGCATTGTGACCGGCTGCTGGGCGCTCCTCTTCCCTCGGCCCGCCTGGCTGGGGTTCTTCGCCCTGATGCTCCTGCTCGCCGTGCCCCGGCTGCTGATGGCGGTGCCGGGTGACCCGGGCGCCCCGCCGGAGCACCAGTATCCGCGATGGTTGATCGGCTGGGTGTCGGGGACGGACTTCCCGCCCTGGTTCTGGATCAAAAATACCGGCCTCTTCTGGCCGTTGCTGCTGCTCGCACTGCTGAGCCCGCTGGCGCTGCGCGGGCGGACCCGGCTGCTGATCGCGCCCTTCAGCCTGGTCTTCCTGGTCGCCAACCTGATCAAGTTTCAGCCCTGGGATTGGGACAACAGCAAGCTGCTCGTCTTCTGGTATCTCGCCAGTGCGATCGCGGTTGGCGCGATCCTTAACCGCCTCTTCAGGATGCACCCGCTCGGCGCCATCGCCGCCCTGCTCGCCTGGCTGAGCCTGGTCGCCTCGGGGGTCCTTTCGTTGATGATGTTCCTGCCGCCGCAGACCCCGGCCTACGTCTGGTTCACCACGGAGGAGGTGCAGCTCGCCGCGGCGGTGCGGCAGCAGACACCGCCGAAGGCGGTCTTCGTGACCGGCGAGCAACCCACCAACCCGATCGCCGACCTGGCGGGGCGTCCGGTGCTCATGAGCTACCCCGGCTGGCTCTGGAGCTACGGGATCAACTACACGCAGCGGGAGGCGGACATCGCGCGCATCTACAGCGGCGGCGCCGACACGCTGGCCCTGCTCCATCGCTACCATGCCGGGTACGTCGTGATCGGGCCGAGCGAGCGCAGCACGTTCCACCCCAACGTCGACTACTTCAACGCGCAGTTCAAGGTCGTGCTCCACACGCCGAATTACGACATTTACGCGGTACCCTAACTTTTCTTACGGCGACTAGAATGCTGGCGTGCTGACGCGGTTCCTGGTCCACGTCGTCGCCCTGCTGTTCGTCTTCTATGTGATCTGGGGCATTCGCGGCGGCATCCTCTGGGCGGCCGTCCTGATGGCCCTGATCCTGGCCATCGTCAACACGGTCATCCGGCCCGTCCTCCTGATCCTCACCCTCCCGGTGACGATCCTGACGCTGGGGCTGTTCGTGATCATCCTGAACGCGCTGCTGTTCGGCCTGTCGTTCCTGGTGTTACAGGGCATCATGAACGTCCACTTCGGTCTGAACTTCGTCCAGATCCTGATCGGCTACCTGATCTACGTGGTCGTCAGCTTCGTGCTGACTCGCCTGGTGCGCTAGAAGGCCCAGTAGCCTCGACCGAAGGCCAGCGCCAGCACGACCAGCGCCGTAAAGGAGAGCGCCACCATCGATAGGTAGAGCCACCGGCTTTTGATCCGCCCGGCCAGCAGGAACAGTGGGTACATGCTGAGGAGATATCGGGGAATGCTGAGCCAGAAGGGCAGGAACGTGATCATCGCCGTGACCACCGTCGCGTAGGCCGCGTCGGCGGGTCGGAGGCGCAGCCAGCTGAGCGTTGCCGTGGCGTAGGCCGTGATCCCGCCGGCGATTTCGCCCCCGCCAACGGTGAGCTTCTCCCACGGCACCCGCCAGGTGATGCCCCGGACCGCAGCGGCGAAGCCGACCCAGGGCGCGGACAGGGAGTGCGACCAGTGCTGGCGCTGCACCGCGATGAAGGCGACCGGATCGCCGAGGACGAGCAGGTTCGTCGCCAGGTAGGTCGCAAAGCCCAACAGGATCAGGAGCGGCGCCACGATCGCCCGCCACGTGCGGGTCAGCGCGCGCCGCGCGCTGAAGAGCTCGATCAGAAGGAATGGCAGCAAGGCCAGGCCGGTCAGGCGTGCCGCTGCGGCCAGGCCGCCGAGCAACCCCGCCGCCACGAAACGTTGCCGCCGGGCCGCCAGGACCGCGCCGAAGGCGAGCGCGCAGAAGAGCGCCTCCGTGTAGCCCACGAGCAAGAAATAGGCGGTCGGGAAGACCGTAAAGAAGGCGGCAGTCCGCCAGGCGGCCTTCTCTGAAGCGTCGACGCGCGCCACCTCGTAGAGGAGGATGGCCGCGATGAGGCCGGCCAGGTTGCTGATCAGCAGCGCGGCCGTCCGGGCCGGCAGCCCAACGGCGGCGACGGCGCTGATCAGCGCGGGATAGAGGGGGAAGAAGGCGATCAGGTTGCGGGCGTCGCCGGCCGCCGTGTAACCGTGAGTGGCGAGGTAAAGGTAATGCCTGGCGTCCCACTGATCCCAGACGCGGCCGAGCGCGGTCAGCGGGTCGGGACCGGCGCCGAACTCGATCAGCGTCAGGGTCACGACCAGGGCTTTGACCAGGAGAGCGAGGAGTAGGAGGGTCAGCCAGGGGCGGGCCCGATCGGCTGGCAACCCGGCGATGGACGGAGTTGGCGTACGATAGCGACTCAACGGCCTGCCGGCCACCTCACCGAGTGACCTCACAAGCCTGGCTTCCCATCTTCCGCGCCATCGCCGCGGAGATCCGCGCCGCGGTCCCGCCGCTGGCCGGCACGCCCGCCGGACGCCAGGTGGTCGGCCTCGGCGCCGGGGGCGACCAGACCATCTATCTCGACCAGCTTGCCGAACAGATCGTGGTCCGCCACGTGGAGCAAGCCTATCGCAGCGGTTTGCGCTTCCGGCTGATCTCCGAGGAACTCGGCGAACGCGACTTCATGGGTGCGCCGCTGATACTGGCGGATCCGCTGGACGGAAGCGTCAATGCCAAGATGGGGCTGCCGTACTATGCCGTCGTGCTGGCCGCCACTGAGGGTGATCGGTTCGCGGACGTGCGACTTGGTTATGTCCAGAACCTGGTGACCGGCGACGAATTCCACGCACTTTCGGGTGCCGGGGCGTTTCATAACGGTGAACCACTGCGACCGAACCCGGCGACGTTTGACGGCCGGTCCATCCCGGTGGTCCAGCTCGACGCGCCGTCCGGCGCCGAACCCCGCGAGCGAGCCGCGCCCATCTTTGCCCGGGCCGAGAAGGTCCGCCAGCTTGGGTCCGCGGCGCTGAACCTCTGCCACACGGCGACCGGCGGGATCAGCCTCCAGGTGACGCCGTCACCGGTGCGATCGTTCGACCTGGCCGGCCCGTTGCTGATCCTGCGGGAGGCCGGCGGCATCGCCACCGATTTCGCCGGCCGATCGATCGACGACGTCTCGGTGCGACTGGACGCCCGCACGACGCTGCTTGCGTCCCTATCCGCCGATGTCCACGCCTACGCGCTCGAGCTCCTCAAGGCGGCGGTGGCCTGATGTTCGAGCCCGAGCAGACCACCTTCATCGTGCTCTCCTTCGAGGGCCCGGACGAATACGCCCAGGCGGGTGGGCTGGGCGTTCGGGTGAAAGAGCTGTCCCGGGCGCTCGCCGAGCGTGGCTACGAGACCCACCTCTTCTTCGTCGGCGATCCGGCGCTACCGGCGGACGAGAGCGCGCTGGACGGACGGTTGTGGCTTCATCGCTGGAGCCAGTGGATCAGCCGCTTTCACCCGGTTGGGGTGTACGACGGCGAAGACGACAAGGTCGCCGACTTGAATCGGAGCCTGCCGGATGCCCTGGTCAAGGACTACATCAAGCCGGCCATCGCGCGGGGGAACACGGTCGTCGTGCTCGGCGAGGAGTGGCACCTCGCTCACGCGATGAGCCTGATCTCGGATGCGCTCTACTTCGCCGGCCTGCGGGATCGTTGCCTGCTGCTGTGGAATGCGAACAACCACTTCTCCTTTCATCGGATCAACTGGGGCCAGCTCGCGTTCGTCTGCACCCTGATGACGGTGAGCCGCTACATGAAGCACATCATGTGGCGCTGGGGCGTCAACCCGATCGTGGTACCGAACGGCATCCCGGGATCGATGATCGCTCGCGTCAGCCAGGCGCAAGTGCGTGCCGTGCGCGCCGCGGTCAACGCGCCGGCGTTTCTCTTCAAGATCGGCCGCTTCAGCCCGGACAAGCGCTGGCACCAGGCGGTCGCGGCAGTGGCCCAGCTCAAGGAGCGTGGGGTGACGACCCGGCTGCTGATGCGCGGTGGCCTCGAGCCCTTCGGCGGCGAGGTCCTGGACTTCGCGGCACAGCGTGGCTTGCAGGTGGCCCAGCTGTCCACCCGTATCGAGGACGTCGCCGGGCTGGCGAAGACGCTCAAGGAGCACGCCGACGCCGACGTCTGGAACGTGACCGCCTTCCTGCCGGACGACCTGCTGCCCGTGCTCTACGCCTCCGCGACCGCCACCCTGGCGAACAGCGGGCACGAGCCGTTCGGCCTCGTCGGCCTGGAGGCGATGGCCTCCGGTGGCGTGGCCTTCGTCGGCGCAACTGGTGAGGAGTACGCCGAGCCGTTCAAGAACGCGATCGTCATCGAGACGGAGGATGCGGCCGAGATCGTCGCCTACGTCACTCACCTTTCGGCCCATCCGGAGACCGCGCGCAACCTGCGGATCGCCGCCCAGCGGACGGCGCGCGATTACACCTGGCAGCGCGTCATCGACATCCTCCTGCAGCGCCTCGAGTTCGTCGCCATCAAACAGGGCCTCAGGGTTGCCGGGGACGCGGCGGCCGGCGCGCCGCCCGGCGCCGAGCCGCTTTGAGAGGATAGAGCGAATGCCGAACGCCCTCGTCATCTATATGGTGGCGCACCAACCGCGCCGGATCCGACTGCCGGCCCAGCTGATCCCGCGCGGCACCGCGCCCGAGAAGATGGATGCGCTCATCTTCGATGAGCAAATGGACCGGCGTTACTTCGACAAGGTGGCGAAGTACTGTTACCGTCCCGCCACTGAGCTCTTCCAGTCGCTGGTCGACAAGGGCATGAAGATCTCGCTCGGCTTCTCGGTTTCGTTCCTCCTGCAGATGCGGCGCTACGGCCCGGATGTCCTGGCGGGCTTCCAGAAACTGGTCAGTCACGAGAATGTCGAGCTGGTCGCCGTCGAGCCCTATCACTCCTTCATCTTCTATCTGGATATCGCCGGGTTCGCCGAGCGGATGGCGTGGGGAAAGCGGCAGCTGGAGGAAACGTTCCAGAAGACGATCGCCGTGACGGACACGACCGAGATGTTCATGTCGAACGACGTCTACTTTCAGCTGCAGCTGAGTGGCTTCAAGGGTGCGGTCATGGACGGCCGTCCCTGGGTGATGGGCTGGCGCGAACCGACCCACGTCTACCGTTACCCGAACGAGGAGATGCGGCTCCTCACCCGCCATTTCGAGCTGAGCGACGACGTGGGCTACCGGTTCAGCAACCGCCAGTGGAACGGCTGGCCGCTGATGGCCGACACCTACGCGAATTGGGTGCGGCAGGCGATGGGGGAGTTCGTCTTTCTCGCCTGGGACTACGAAACGTTCGGGGAGCACCACCGGGCGGACTCGGGCATCTTCCCCTTCATGCACGCGCTGCACGCCGAGTTCATCAAAAGCAAGATGCGCTACCTGACGCCGTCGGAGGCGATCGCCACCTTCAAGGACGCGCACGAGATGCCCCTCCCCGAGTACGGCTGCACCTGGGCCGGCGACGGTGGCATGGATTTCTTCCTCGGTAACGAGGCGCAGCAGGGCATCTTCCGCCTGATGCATCACATCTACAACAAGGCCAAGCTCACCAAGCACCCGCACCTGATCGACATCGCGATGTGGCTGCTGCAGTCGGACAACTTGCACCTGATCCAGTGGTTCTCCAAGGCCGGCGACCAGGCGGAGGTCTCCGCCTACTTCACGCCCGACGAATGGTGGGAGCTGGGCGGCCTGGGGATCCTGCGCGAGCAGCAGCGCGTCTATGTGAACTTCCTGCGCGCCATGGACGAGTACGTCTAGCGAACTCTTCCCCGACGAATCGAGCGGAATGAAATGACCGCGCGCGGTTACCGTGTAAGGCACATCGGGACCCGCTAAAAACCGGCATACGAGGGACCCTTGTCGACTGATACTCAGCCGACCTAGAATTCGAACGGAATGGCAGTGAGGGGACTGCGTTGAGTGGTGTCCCGGCTTCTATTCCCAGCAACGACGAGCCACCCGTCGTGGTCGCCGATGACGACCGGGATGTCCGGACCATGCTCCGGACGCTGCTCGAACTGGATGGCCACGAGGTCATGGAAGCCAAGGACGGCGAAGAGGCCTGGCGGCTCTGCGTCGAGTGCCAGCCATCGGTCATCGTGGCCGACATCCAGATGCCCGGCATCGACGGCCTGCAGCTGTGTCGGAGGATCCGGGAGAGCCGCTACTCGCCGGACATCAAAGTGATCGTCTACACCGCCGGGATGGCGACGCCGGAGGAGGCCAAGAAGGCCGGTTGCGACGAGTATTTCCTGAAGACGGACCCATTGCCCAAGCTCCGGGACAAGGTCCGCCAGTACGCGAGCGCCCGCAGTACCTGATCGCGGCTGAGCCGTCATCGTTCCGAATACGAACCGTATTCCGTGGCTGCAAGGTCGGCCGAGCGGCCCGGTTATACCGCAGGGGTGCCTTCCTTGCCCGTGCCTCCGTTGCCGGCCGTCATCTATGCGTCACTGGTCGCCATGGCCATTGGCGCACTGGTTTTGCTGCGGCTCGTTGGCGGATCCATGCCGTGGGGCCAGCTGTCGATCGCCGTCGGTCCGGACGGCCATCCGATGCGGCCGCGCGTCAAATGGCACCTCTGGGCGATCTGCCGAGGCGAGCCTCCTCTGATGACGGCCGCGCTCGGCCTGTTGTCGATTGTGCTCGGGTGCATGGCGCTGTTCTTTGTCGGACCGGCGCTGGTCACGGCGATCATTCAGTCCCAGCCGCACTGGCTGGTCTACGTGATGTTGTTCACGGTGGGCGCCTCCGGCACGGTCGTCCCACTTGGGATCGTGGTACTCGCCCGCAGCGCGTTCGACCTCGCCGCCCGGAGGTCCTCCATGGTCGGCGTGGTGGTCGGCATGCGACGGGACGTCGGGCTGTTCGGTCGCACCTACCGGGTCGCGGTGCAGGCGGGCGATCGCGTGATGACCAAGAAGCTCTGGGCAGAAGCCTTCCGGATTACCCGCGCGACCTTCGACAAGCTGCGAGTCGGTGATCGGGTCACCATCGAGTACTCACCACGCCTGCGCTACGTCTACAACATGGTGCTGCCTGAACCGCTGAAAAAAGCGGTCGGTTAGCTAGACTTCTTCCCCGTGACGCGTCCGCTGCATGTGGCCTTCGTCTGGCACATGCATCAGCCCTACTACAAGGATGACCTCACGAATACCTTCCTCCTACCCTGGGTGCGGCTTCGTTGCGCGAAGGACTACTACAAGATGCCGGCCCTCCTCGATGATTTTCCGGCCATCAAGCAAACCTTCAACCTCGTGCCCGCACTGGTCGCCCAGGTACAGGACTACGTCGACGGGCGGTCGACCGACATCTACCTGGACCTGGCTCGCCGTCCGGTGTCGGAACTCACAGGTGACGAGCGCGCCTTCATCGCGCGCTGGATGACGGAAGGCAGCCAGATCCGGCGCGTTCGTCAGTATCCGCGCTACCTGGAGCTCGTTCGCAAGCGTGAGCAAGCCTGGCCCCGCGACACCGCCGACATGGCCAGGCTCTTCTCCGACGCCGAACTTCGCGATCTGCTGGTGTGGTTCAACCTCTCCTGGATCGGCCCGGAAGTGATGGAACGCGATCCGCAGATCGCCGAGCTGGTACGCAAAGGGCGGGACTTCTCCGATGCCGACAGCGAGCCCGTTCTGCGGGTCCAGTTCGAGTTGATCCGCAAGGTGCTGCCGAAGTACCGCGAGCTCCAAGACCGAGGCCAGGCGGAGCTGATCACCAGCCCGTACTACCATCCGATCCTGCCCCTGATCGCGGACCTTGGGATCGCCCGGGTGGCGCGGCCCGACCTTCCGATGCCGCGCCGGCCCTTCAAGCATCCCGACGATGCCGCTGAGCAGCTGCGGCTCGCCATGGAGTCGCATACCCGCAGCTTCGGCCGGCGGCCCCGCGGCGCCTGGCCGCCCGAAGCCGCGATCTCCGACGACGCCCTGCGGTTGGCGGCCGAACAGGGACTCGAATGGGTGCTCAGCGACGAGGGTGTGCTGGCTCGCTCGCTGGAGAATGCGATCAACCGGGATGCGGAAGGCCAGGTGATGCAGCCCGAGGTGCTCTATGCGCCGTACCGCGTGCAGCGTGATGGGCCGCCGGTCCGATTGCTGTTTCGCGATGCGAGGCTGTCCAACGGCATCGGCTTCGAATACCAGAACTCCGCCCCCGATGAGGCGGCGAAGGACCTCGTCGATCGGCTCCACGGCATCCGGCGGCGCCAGCAGGACACGCCATACCTGGCCGTGATCGCGCTCGATGGGGAAAACTGCTGGGACTCGTACGAGGCGAACGGCAACCTGTTCCTGCGGGCGCTCTACGGGCGCATGAGCCAGGAAGCCGAGTTGAAGACGGTGACGGTGTCTGAGTTCCTCGCCGAGTTCCCGGCCACCCGATCGCTCGCCCGGGTCCATCCCGGCTCCTGGATCAACGCGAGTCTCGAGACCTGGGTTGGCGACCAGGAGCACAACACGGCCTGGGAACTTCTCGCCGAGTCGCGGGACGTTCTCAGCGAACAGGAGCGCGAGCAGGTCGACGCTTCCCAACTGGCGGCCGCGCGGCGCGAGGTGCTGATTGCCGAAGGCAGCGATTGGTTCTGGTGGTTCGGCCGCTCGCACGACTCCGGCATGGACCAGATCTGGGACAGCCTCTTCCGGCTCCACCTGCGCAACATCTATATGTCACTGGGGCAGCGCCCGCCGGCGACGCTGTACCAGCCGATCGTGAAGGCGGCAGGGGTGTCGGCCTCCAAACGTCCCGACCGGAAGATCACACCCAAGCTCAACGGTGTCGTCGACGACGACGAATGGAACTCGGGCGGCTACGTCGACGTGACCGCGCTCTTTGGCGCGATGCATCCGCCCCGGGGAGCGGTTCGCCGGATCTGGTTCGGCCACGACGACCGCAACCTCTATTTGCGCTTCGACCTCCTCGGCGACGCGCGAGCGGCGCGGCCGGTCGAGCTCGAGATGTTCTTTTCCGGAGGCAATGGCGCCGAGAACACCGCTGCGACCCGCGCCCGGTCGGGGGTCCCTGGCGCAACCGATTTCGGCTTCGACCCCGCCCTCCGTCTGATCGCGCGGGCCGCGGAGGGGGCGTTCCAGCTCGAGCTCCGTGCCGTCGCCGGCGGCGAGGCCGCGCCACCACGATGGACGGCACGCGCCGCGGGTGGAGAGGCGCTGGCGTTCGCGGTGCCCTTTGACGCGCTCGGGCACGATCCCGGCGACACGGTGGAGATGGTGGCGGTCGCGTACGAAGGAGGCAAGCCGGTTGAACAGCTCCCGCCGACCGGCTCGATCGCGGTGCGAGTGCCGGGCGACGTGTTCCGTGAGCGGCAGAACCAGCCGCTCAAGATCCTGCTGGTCGCGGCGGAGGTGGCGCCGTTCGCGAAGGTGGGGGGCCTGGCCGACGTCGCCGGCGCGCTGCCCAAGGCTTTGAAGGCGATGGGCCACGACGTCCGGGTGGTGATGCCAAGGTACGGGACCATCGATGTCGACAAGTACGGGTTGCGGCGGGTTATCGACAACCTGGCCGTCCCGCTGGCGCATCAGCCGGTCAACGCGGGCGTGCTCGAAGGCCGGATCGGTGAGGATGTCCCGATCTATTTCATCGAGAATCAGCAATTCTTCGGCCGTGAGGGGATGTACGGCTTCTGGGACGACGACGCGCGCTTCATCTATTTCAGCCGCGCCGCGCTCGAGCTGCTGCGTCCGCTCGACTTCAAGCCGGACGTGATTCACGTCAACGACTGGCACACGGCCATCCTCCCGAACATGCTGGCGCGGCTCTACGCCGACGATCCCTTCAACGCCAACATCGCGACGGCGATGACGATTCACAACCTCGCCTTCCAGGGCGTCTTCGGCTATGGCACGCTGAACCTGGCCGGCCTCGAGCAGTGGGGCTTGATCAAGTCCGGCATCCCCGGGCTCGACGACATCGTGAACCTGCTCGGCCGCGGGCTCTACTTCTCCGACGTGGTCAACACGGTCAGCAACCGCTACGCGGAAGAGATCCTGACGCCTGAGTACGGCGAACGCATGGACCCGCTGCTGCGAGTCTTCCGCGGCAAGCTGCGCGGAATCATCAACGGCATCGACTACGAGGTCTTCAATCCGTCGACCGATGCCACCATCGCGACCCGCTACGACATGGGCAGCGTGGAGCGGAAGGTCGAAAACAAGCTGGCCTTACAGAAGGAGGTCGGGCTGCCGCAGGATCCGGCGATCCCGGTGATCGGGCTGATCTCGCGACTCTATGACCAGAAGGGCCTCGACCTGATCGCCAACATCATGTGGGGGCTGATGCGGCTGAACCTGCAGCTCGTCGTGCTCGGTGCCGGCGATGCCCGCTACGAAGAGATGTTCCGCGCCAATGCCCGCGACAACCCGCAGAAAGTCTCCGCCACGATCGGTTTCAAGCCGGTGCTGGCCCAGCACATTTACGCCGGCTCGGATATGTTCCTGATGCCGTCGCGGTTCGAGCCGTGCGGCCTCGGGCAGCTGATCAGTCTCCGCTACGGGACCATTCCGATCGTGCGCGCCACCGGCGGGCTGGCCGATACCATCGACGACTGGGACCCGCTCCGGCAGACGGGCAACGGCTTCGTCTTCACGGCCTACGATCACTGGGACCTGTTCGCCCAGGTGGTCCGGGCGCTGGAGACCTTCCGCCAGCCGGCGCTGTGGACCCGGCTGCAGGCCAATGCCATGTCGACCGATGTCAGCTGGGCTAATTCCGCCGAAAAATATGTCCGCCTCTATCGGGCGGCGATGGCCAACCACGCCGAGTCGAGGGAGTATTCCGCCGCATCCGCCGACCCCTACGGCTGGTAAGCCGGTCGGCCCGCAGACCCCAGAAAGGGGGCGCCCGTCTAATAGAGGTTAATATTTGGGGCCTTTTCTTGATGAATGGACATCCCTTGATGCATGATTACGGCGATTCGGCGAAGAAATACGCTTACGGCCCATCTTTGCCTGGAAGGATAGGAGGTAGTTGACGTACATGGATCACTCTATCGGTAAGTCGCGATGGTTGCGAGTATCGACGCTGTTTGCGGCGATCGGGGTGCTCGCCGCCGCCTGCGGTCCGGCAGCGACCACGACGACCGAGACGCCAAAGAATGGTGGCACCTTGATCTGGGCGCTCGACGCGGATGCCCAGAGCCTGAACCCTCTCGTGGCGGGCGACGTTCCTTCGTTCCGAGCCCTCTCGCCGATGTTGATCAACCTCTACCAGCCTGACAAGAACCTCAACGTTGTCCCCGACCTGGCGGACGGGATGCCGACCATCTCTTCCGACCATCTGGTCTGGACCGTGAAGCTCAAATCGGCCAAGTGGAGCGATGGCTCGGCGATCACGGCCGACGACGTGGTGGCCACCGTCAAGCAGCAGGCTGATCCGAACCTCGATACCGACCTCGGCTACGACTGGGGCAAGCTGAAGACGGTCGAGAAAGTGGATGACAAAACCGTGAAGTTCACCCTGACCGAGCCCTTCGCGCCGTTCCAGGCCAATAACCTGGCGACCTACGTTCTCCCCGCCAAGGTTTACGGCGTCGTCGATCCGGCGAAGCAACGGAATCAGCCCTACGCGACCGCACCGACGGTGACGGGCGGTCCCTACCTCTTCGACAAGTGGATTCCGGGACAGGAGATCGACTACAAGGCCAACCCGAACTACTTCCTGGGCCGGCCGCACTTCGACAAGCTGATCGCCAAGGTCATCACCGACGCGACGGCGGCGACCAACGGGATCATCAACGGCGACGTGCAGTGGAACCCGGCCGTCGGTGACGCCGGGCAAGGCGGCGTGCAGCAAGTGACGGCCGCCAGCGGCCTGAGCTCTCACTCGTTTGCGGACCTGAGCTACATCGACGTCCGCATGAACGACCGGGCCGGCCACCCCTTCGGTGACGTGCTGGTCCGCCGGGCCTTCGCGAACGCGCTGGACAAGGACTCGATCGTGCAGGCCGCCAAGGGCGGCACCGGCGTCACGCTCTGGGGCGACATCGTGCCCGCCTCATGGGCGTACGATGCCAGCGCCGTCGTCAAGTACACCCAGGACGTCACCAAGGCCAAGGCGCTGATGCAACAGGCCGGGTGGACGATTCCGGCGACCGGATGCGCAACCAAGGGCGGCAAGCAGTTCACCGCGAAGCTGCGGGTCCGCGCCGGCAAGCCGGATCGGCTGAAGGCGGCACAGATCATCTCCGACCAGGTGAAGGCGATCGGGATGTGCATCACGCCTGATCCGGTCGACTTCAAGGTGTTCTACAAGCCGATCATGGCGGGCGATTTCGACATCGCCATCGCCGGTTTCGGTCTCACCCTGGATCCGGATGAGTTCACCGTGCTGCACTCGAGCCAGCTTCAGCCCGAGCACAAGCAGGGCCAGAACTGGACCGGCTACAACAATCCCGCGCTGGATGCGTTGATCAACCAGGAGCGGAGCACGCTCAAGGACACCGACGCAGCCACGAAGGCGGCCCGCAAGCCGATCTTCAACCAGATCCAGCAGATCCTCGGCAACGACGTCGTGACCTACTACCTCTGGGCCGACAAGTCGACCATGAGCTGGTCGAGCAACGTTGGCGGCGTGGTAGCGGGCAACGGCGACAACACGATCTACGTCGACCAGGCGCGCAACACCCAGGTGTTCGCGCAGTGGTTCTCGAAGAACGGTAAATAACTAGGCCAGTGGCGGGGGACGGCCGCAGCCGTCCCCCGGCCACCCGGGCTGGGCGATTTGGATATATGCTTGGTGGCGACCTCTGGGTCCGAACGGAAGGGTTGGGTTCCCAAGAATGGGTGGCATAGGATAGAGCCGTGACGTTCTATGTGGTCCGTCGCGTCGGCGTCGGGATCTTCCTCCTCTTCCTCATGTCCGCCATGTTCTTCGCGCTGACCCGGGTCACGCCTGGCCAGCCGTTCAGCGTCGGGGAGAATCCGAGAGTCCACCAGGACCAGGTCAACCGGCGGCTGCACCGGCTGGGCCTCACCGATGAGAACGGCACCCCCTATCCCATTCCGCAGCAATACGTGCTGTACCTGGGGGCCCTGGTCCATGGAGACCTGGGGGATTCGTACGTCTACAACATATCGGTCACCACCTTGCTGAAGCAGCGTCTCCCGAACACGGCCCTGCTGTTGGGGACCGCCCTCGTGGTCGCGCTGCTGATTGGTATCCCGTTGGGGATCTACGCGTCAACCCATCAGTATTCGAAGCTTGATATGACGACGTCGATCGTTTCATACGTGGGAGTCTCGATCCCGAGCTTCGTCCTCGGGATCTACCTGCTCCTTGTTTTCGCGGTGTTCTTGAAACAGTCGCCGCTCCACTGGGGGTTCCCCCTCTTTGGCATGCATACCGGGGGCGTCGACGATCCGCTCGACCTCCTGTACCACATGGTCCTTCCGGTGACCTCGCTGACGATCCTCGAGATCGCGATCTTCAGCCGCTTCATGCGGGCCAGCATGCTGGAGGTGCTGCACCAGGACTACATTCGGACGGCCAGGGCGAAGGGCCTGGCGGTGGACAAGGTGAACTACAAGCACGCGCTGCGCAACGCGATCCTTCCGATCATCACCCTGGTCGCGATCGCCATCCCCCAGATCGTCAACGGCGCCATCATCACCGAGGGCATCTTCAGCTGGCCGGGCACCGGCCAGCTCGCCTTCCAGGCGGTTCTCGACCGGGACTATCCCGTCATCCTTGGCGTCGTGATGCTGGTCGCCGCTCTGACCGTCATCTTCAACCTGCTCGCGGATGTGACCTACGCGGTCGCCGACCCGAGGATTCGATACTGATGGCCCAAGTCCCACCGATGCCGATCGGTCCCTCCGCCGGTGTTCCCGGGTCGCTCCCCGACCAGCTCTCGATGGAGACCACCATCGATCAGGAGCGGGCTCTCCCGCAGCCGGGCGTCAAGCCCGACGAGCTCCGGGGCGCACCCGAGCTGGGCTTCTGGCGGCTGGCGGTCATGCGCTTTCTGCATCACCGGGTGGCGACCGGTGCGCTGCTGATCCTTGGACTGATCGTGCTGGCCGCCATCGTCATTCCGGTCGTCACCGGCGACCTCTACAAGATCCAGGACTACCGCCACCCGTTCAAGCCGCCGTTCACGAGCTTCCAGCACATCCTCGGCACCAACGACCTCGGCCAGGATGAGTTGGCGCGCCTGGCCCGGGGAGCCCGGGTCTCGATCATGGTCGGCACCCTGGCGGTCTTTGGCTACCTGATCATCGGCGGCGGCCTCGGGGCGCTCGCCGGCTACTACGGCGGCTGGCTCGACAATGCCCTGATGCGCTTCACCGACATCATCATTTCCTTGCCCTTCCTGCTGGTCGTCATCGCGGTGACGGCCGCAACCGGTGGGGTGCGGTTGAGCACCGTCATCATCGTGATCGCGGCCACCGGGTGGTATGAGATCGGCCGTCTGATGAGGGCGCAGTTTCTTGTGCTCCGAGAACAGGAGTTCGTCCAGGCGGCGAAAGCCCTGGGGGCTTCCAACACGCGCATCATCTTCCGCCACATCCTGCCCAACGCCTTGGCGCCGATCATCGTCTCGGCGACCCTGGGGGTCTCGGGCATCATCCTGCTGGAAGCCGCCCTCGGCTTCCTCGGCTACAGCATCCCACCGCCGGAACCGAGCTGGGGAAACATGCTGAGCGACTTCGAACAGAATCTGCTGCTCAACCAGACTTACCTTGTCATCTTCCCCGCCACTGCACTCGTCATCACCGCGCTCTGCATCAACCTCATCGGTGACGGGATCCGGGACGCGCTGGATCCACGGCAGCGGTGAGCGAACTCCTCCGGATTGAGGATCTTCACACTCAGTTCCATGTTCACGGAGGCACTGTCAAGGCGGTCGATGGCGTCAACCTGACCATCCCCGCCAAAGCGACGGTCGGGCTCGTCGGGGAATCTGGGTCGGGGAAAAGCATCACCGCGCTCTCCATCATGCGTCTGCTGGAGAAGAACGGCCGGATCACGGACGGCCATGTCTGGTTTCACGACCAGGACCTGGTGGGACTGTCCGATGAGGAGATGCAGGAGATCCGTGGAAACGACATCTCGATGATCTTTCAGGAACCGATGACGGCGCTGAACCCGGTGTTCACCGTTGGCGACCAGATCGCGGAGGTCGTCCGGCTGCATCAGAAGGTCGATCAGCAGGCGGGAATGAATCGGGCGATCGAAATGCTGCGCCTGGTCGGAATCTCGGATCCAAAACGGCGGGCACGCCAGTACCCGCACGAGCTGTCGGGCGGAATGCGCCAGCGGGTCATGATCGCGATGGCGCTCTCGACGAATCCGGAGCTGCTGATCGCCGACGAGCCGACCACCGCGCTCGACGTGACCATCCAGGCGCAGATCCTGACGCTGATGAGAAACCTCAAGGGCGAATTTGGATCGGCGATTCTCCTGATCACGCACGACCTGGGTGTGGTGGCGGAGATGTGCGACAGCGTCGCGGTGATGTACGCCGGGCGCATCGTGGAACAGGCCCCCACCGAGGAGCTGTTCGCCAGCCCGAAACACCCCTACACGCAGGGATTGCTCGCCTCCATCCCGCGTCTGGGGCATAAGCAGGAGCGTCTCCACGTCATCACCGGCAGCGTGCCGAACCCACTGGCGGTGCCGCCCGGGTGCGCCTTCCGTCCGCGCTGCCCGGTAAAGGCGGCCCGCAGTGACCGCGATATCCCACCGTTGAAGGCCGTCGGCGCCGAGCACCTGGCGGCCTGCTGGCAGTACGAATGAAGCTGAAGAAGAAGACCCCGGAAGTCGCCCAGCCGAACGGCGCGCTGCTGAAGGTCCAGGACCTGGTCAAGTGGTTCCCGATCAAGGGAGGCCTGTTACAGACCACGGTCGCCAACGTCAAGGCGGTGGATGGGGTGAGCTTCGAGATCAAGCAGGGGGAGACCCTCGGCCTGATCGGTGAGTCGGGCTCCGGCAAATCCACGGTCGCCCGCACCATCCTCCGGCTGATCCCGCCGACCTCCGGTGACGCCTGGCTCGAGGGGCGCAGCATCTTCCGAGCGAAGAACAAGGAGCTGCACGAGATGCGGCGCGAGGTCCAGATCATCTTCCAGGACCCGTACGGGTCATTGAATCCGCGCATGTCCGTCGGAGAGATCGTGGGTGAAGGCCTGCTGGTCCACGGCGTGGGGTCGGCGCACGAACGGGAGAAGATCGTCAGCGAGCTGCTGGAAGTGGTGGGGCTGCGCGGCCAGTATCGCGGACGGTTTCCGCATGAGTTCAGCGGCGGCCAGCGGCAACGTATCGGGATCGCCCGGGCGCTGGCGCTGCGGCCGAAGCTCATCATCGCCGATGAGCCGGTCTCCGCCCTCGACGTATCGATCCAGTCGCAGATCCTCAACCTGCTGGAAGACCTGCAAAACGAGTTCAATCTCACCTACCTGTTCGTCGCGCACAACATGGCGGTGGTGGAGCAGGTCAGCGACCGGATCGCGGTCATGTACCTCGGCAAGATCGTCGAGCTCGCCCCGGCGGAGCAACTCTTGCGAAACCCGCGGCATCCGTATACGAAAGCGCTGATCTCCGTCATCCCGATTCCCGACCCAACGATTCGGCGGGAGCAGACGGTGCTGAAGGGTGAGATTCCAAGCCCGACCAACCCGCCGTCCGGCTGTCACTTCCGGACCCGCTGCCCGATTGCCACCGAGTACTGCGCTGAGGTCGAACCGCCGCTGCGCGAAGTGGCCAAGGGGCAGCTCGCTGCCTGTCACTACGCCTGACGCGGGTGCTCCCTTCTAGCGGATCTCTTCTCGCGACCTGTCCCTGACGCGGGACAACCAGTCGCCCATGATGACGCGACGGCGCAGCGTGCGCCAGGTGTCGAACCAGCTGGCCAGCAGCACCAGCCCGAGGGCCGCCGCGCTGATCACGACATCCTGGCGGCCGCGGTCCGGGGGCAACGTGTTGTAGTGCGCCCAGTAGGCGAACTCGCTGTCGTTGACCGCGGAGATCCCGATGAACGCCACCGCCAGAATGGCCGCCGCCAGCCAGATGCGTCCGCGGCCGAAATAGCCGAGCCGCACCAGGCCCATGCCCGGCACCAGTGCCAGCGGCCAGACCTCGCGACGGTTGGCCACCTTCGGCTCGCGGGCGCGGCGGGATGCGAACGCATCGACGGCGATCACCCAGCCGATCAGGCCCGCATACCATCCGGTTGAGATCACGTCGACCGGCGTGAACGTGAACGGAAGCTTGCTGAAGCTGGGGGTCGTCAACAGCCAGCCCGCCCATCCAACCCAAGCCACCAACGCGGCCCCCGCGGCCGCCAGCGCCAGCCCCTGGTAGGGGCGGGCGGACTCCATTACCGAGAGCAGGATGCAAATGGCCACCACCCACGCGAGCGGGTTGGTCCACCCAAACACCTGGTGGAGGTTCCCGACCGTCACCTCGATCGTCCAGGGAGTGAGCAGGCTGAGCGCCGCCAGCCCGACGATCATGATCTCGAGGGGAGAACGGCCCGATAGCCGCAGCGCCACGCCGCCGACCTGCTGCAACCCGGACGCCAACGCGAACGTCAGCGCCAGGCCGGCGCAGAAGATGGCAATGACCAGCAACACTCCGGAATTCGGACTGTTCCGGGTCAGGACGTATGCAACGCCGAACGGGACGGCCACCAACAGCATCCCGATTACGAGGTTGCGAATGGAATGTGAGTCGTCTCTCATCGTCTCCACGAGTCTACGTTCTCGATAGAATCGCCGGGTGTTAGGCGGCCGCCTATGGCGTCATCCGGACTTTTTGAAGCTCTGGGCGGGCGATACCGTCAGCCAGTTTGGGAGCCAGGTGACGCTCTTGGCCGTGCCGACCGTGGCCATCCTGGTGCTCCACGCGGGACCGTTTCAGGTCGGATTGCTGTCGGCCCTCGAGTTTCTCGCCTTCCCCACACTGGGCTTGGTCGCAGGCGTCTACGCGGACCGGCTGCCCCGCCGGCCGATCATGATCGTCTGCGACCTGGGCCGCATGCTGGCACTCGGCACGATCCCAGTCGCCTTCCTCGTCAACGCTCTGACGCTCGAGCAGCTCTATGTCGTGGCGCTGCTGACCGGAATCTTCACCGTGTTCTTCGACGTGTCATACCAGTCCTACCTGCCGGTCCTGGTGGACCGGTCCAACCTGCTGGAGGGCAACACCAAGCTTGAGATCAGCCGATCGGCCGCGCAGGTATCCGGGCCGGCGGTCGCCGGTTTCTTGATCCAGTGGCTCGGTGGGGCAAAAGCCGTGGCGTTTGACGCCCTCTCCTTTCTCGCGTCGGCGATCGCCTTGAGCGCGATACGAACACCGGAGCCGGAGCCTCGCCCGGCAACCGCATCTGGGGCAACGGGCTTTGTCGCGGAGATGAAGGAGGGCATCATGGTGGTGTTCAAGAACCCGATCCTCTGGCGGATCGCCGGCTGCACCGCAACCACGAACTTTGGATCGATCATGGTGTTCGGCGCCGTCCTGCTGGTGTTCGTGTACCGCGACCTCCATCTCTCCGCTGCAGTCGTGGGTGTCATCTTTGCGATTGGGAGCGTGGGCGGGCTGCTGGGCGCGTTGATGGCATCTTGGATTTCGCGACGCTTCGGCCTCGGATTAACCCTCGGCGTCACGATCGTCGTCGGCGGGCTCTGCCTCCTGCTGACGCCGCTGGCTCTTCTCGGTGCGCCGATCATCGTGCTCAGCGCAACCGGCCTGGTTAGCGGGCTCACCATCCCGGTGTACAACATCAACCAGGTGAGCTTGCGACAGGCGATCACGCCGGATCGCGTGCAGGGCCGGATGAACGCGACCATGCGCACCATCGTCTGGGGGACGTTTCCCTTGGGCGGTGTCCTCGGCGGCATCTTGGGAACAACCCTTGGCGTCGTCCAGACCATCATTCTCGGAGGGTTGATCTCTACGCTGGCGGCCCTGTGGATCTTCCTGGGGCCGGTGATCCGGGTCAAGGAGCAGCCCGAGCCGGTGATGGCATGAAGGGGCGCCTGCTGATTCGCGACGCCTGCCTGGCGGACGGCCACTCCCCAACGCTTCAGGTCGGTGTCAGCCTCCTGATCGAAAACGGCCGGATTGCCCGGGTGTCAGTGGACGAGTCGGATCCGGGTGATGCCGACGTGCTCGACGGTGGCGGCGCGACCATCGTCCCCGCCTTCGTCGACGCCCACAGCCACCTGACGATGCCGGGAGGAAGCCATTGGATCGAGCGCGGCTCCGACCCGCCCGACCAATTACGGGAAGTCGCGCGACGCAATGCGGCCCGGCTGGTGCAGGCTGGCATCCTCTGGGCTCGGGACGTCGGATCGCCGGCCGATCCCGACGGCCGGGCGG
>DATBYO010000007.1:0-33081 GCA_036513655.1 Candidatus Dormiibacterota bacterium
CTGGTTGAACCACTGGTCCTGCTGGTTGATCATCCTGAGCGTGTTCCTGAGCATGGTCTCCCCCTAGCTCACAAACGAGCGCCGGCACACTGCGCGCCGTCCGGCGTCTGCCGCCGCCGGTAGTTCCCCTTTCACGCGTGAGCCTTGGTTCGCCTACCTCCCCCTAAATGTGGGGCTTGACGATCCGATCCAGCACAAGATATAGGTTTGCCGCATTCTACCGCCGGCTTCCGGCGGTGTCAAGACAGACGAACGCAAACGATTGCAAGAGACCCACGAGCCTTCCCGGCATCCCTCCCGCCGAACCGGCCCTCTCCCCGAAAAAGCCTCCGGTCGGTCGAGCGAGAGTTAAAAATACGACCCAATGTTGGAGCCGTCCAGACGGAACATTTGTTGCGGGCGCTTATCCACCAACTGCTAACAGGCCGTGCATAAGTCCTGTGGAAAAGTGGTGCAGGACCTCACGGCTGAGCTCGCCGCTCGTACTTCTGAAGTGTCGCAGTCAACGTTGACGCCAGATCGATGCCGAGGTCATTGGCCAGCAGGACGACGATGAACAGCACATCACCGAGCTCATCGGCGACCGACCCGTCTCCATCCTTCGGTGCGCGCGGCTTGTCGCCCCAGCGAAAATTCAGCTCGCGTCCCAGCTCGCCCACCTCCTCGGCCAGGCGGGCGTATTGCGACAGCGGCGACCAGTAGCGACCGCGCTGTTTGATCCACGCGTCGACAAAGGCCTGGATCGCGGGAAGGTCGGACGGAACATCATGGTCTTTTGCCACTGATCAGATGGCGGGCAAACGCTGATGCAGCGTCAGGGCGTCGTGGAAGAGATCACCCACTTCGAGCAGCCGGTCGCCGAGCGTTTTGATCGTCCACTTATCGGGGCGAAGCCGCGGATCATCGAGCTCTTTCCATGCGATCGGGGTGGACACCGGCGCGTGGATCGCCGGTCGAACGGAATACGGGCCGGCCAGCGTCTTGTTCATCACGTTCTGCGTGTAGTCGATCCGGATCTTGCCGGTGCGGCGTTTCACCTCCCAGACCTCTGTGACCTTGTCGGGCATCAGCTCCGCGATCATGTGCGCCAGCTTGGCGACGAAGCCTCGGCTCTCATCGAGGGTGTAGCGTCGCTCGATCGGGATATAGACGTGCAGCCCGGTCTGGCCGGTCGTCTTCAGCAGGGCCTTCAGCTCCAGGTGGTCCAGCGCGCTTTTCACAACCTTCGCCACGGCGATCACGTCCTTGAAGGTCGCGCCCTCGGCTGGATCGAGGTCCACCACCGACCAATCCGGGTACTCCGGTTTGTCCACCCGCGAGTACCAGGGATGCATGTCGATCACCGCGTGATTCGCGAGCCAGGCCAGCGTCGCGACCTCCTCGATGAGGATCCAGTCTTTGAGGCTTTTCTGATCCTGGTAGCGGAAGGTGGGGATCCAGTCAGGGGCGTAAGCCGGCTTGTCCTTCACCCAGTAGCTCTTGCCGTGAATGCCGTCCGGGTGCGGGTTCATGGAGAGGGGGCGGTCTTTGTAGTGAGGGATCATGACCGGCGCCACCTGGACGTAATAGCGGATCAGGTCGCGCTTCGTATACCGATCCTCGGGGAACAGCAGCTTATCGAGGTTCGTGAGATGGACCACCCGACCGTCGATTTCCCAGTTCCCCTCTTTCTGGATGGCGTCGAGCGCCCTCAACTCGGAGGCCGTTGCACCGCGGATCCTGGTGCCGAGCTGCTTCGCAATCTGGGCGGCCGCCCGGCTCAGTGGCGTGTCGGGGATATCCGTCGCGGCTGCCTTCCGCGGTGCGGTCTCGGTGGGGCGCGCCGCCCGCGTTGATGTCTTTCTGGCGACGCGGGCGCGCGGTCTTGCGCTTTTAGCCGCAGGATGTGCCTCGGCGCCCGCCGTGGCTTTGGCCCGCGATGTTTCACGGGCGGTGTCGCCGGGCAGTTCGCGGCGGACCTCGCGCGGATCGACATCGTCGCGCAGTCCAAGGAAGACGGGCTGTCGCATGACGCCATCGCGCGTCCACTCGGTGAACTTGACCTCCACGACCAGCACCGGCTTCACCCAGGTTGGTTTTTCGTTGGCGTGAGGCGGCGGTCCGCTGAACGGCGGTGACTTCACGATCAGCGGCTTCATCAGTTTGTAAAGTTCGGCGAGCGTTCTCTCATCGAATCCGCCGCCGACGTGGCCGGTGAAGACGAACTTGCCGTCCTCGTAAACGCCGACCAGGAGGGCGCCGAAATACTTTCGGCTGGCGCGGGGCGCCGTGAAGCCGCCAATCACGACCTCTTGCTGAAGCACGGCCTTGATCTTCAGCCACGCGCTACTGCGTACTCCCGGCTGGTACGGGCTGTCGCGCAGCTTGGCGACGATCCCCTCCAGGCGCTTCTGTTTGGCCGCTTTGAAGAATGCCGTGCCCTCGCCGATGACGTGCTCGGAATACTTCATCAGTGCGGTGTCGGCAAACAGGTTGCGGAGCAGCCGCTTTCGATCTTCGAGCGGCACCTTGAAGAGCCGCTGGCCGTCGGCATAGACCACGTCGAATACGACGTAGAGCAGAGGCACGGGGTCTCGATCCCGGTTCTGCAGCAACTGGAAGGAGGGCCGGCCCTCCTCGTCGAGGGCGACGATCTCGCCGTCGAGCACGGCCTGCTTTGCCTTGACCACCCCGCTGATCGCTTGCAGTTGTGGATATTCGGCGTCTACGATTCGGCCGCGGCGAGTTTGAAGTGAGACCTTGCCATTGTCGATGAAGCTGATCAGCCGGATGCCGTCCCACTTGACCTCGAACAGCCAGCGCTCGTTATCAAATGGCTCAGCAACCAGCTGCGCCTTCATCGGGTCGAGGCTCTTCGGCATCGGCCCCTTTTCTGCGTTGGCCAGGTTGATCAGCCCGCCTTCGCCCTCAGCCCGGCTGCTCGACCAGACCGCATCCTTCCCCTGCTCGATCTCTTCCTTCGTGCGCCCGGTCTTGACCGAGGTGGTGAACGTCTCAATGTCGAAGTCCGCCTGGGCGCATTCGTCCTTCTTCTTGATGAGGAGCCAGTCTTTTTCCGACCGGGTCCTGACCAGGGCGTAGCGCCCGCAAAGTCGGACGCCGTTGAGGCGAAATTTCACCTCGCCGCGTCGAAGCGATTCAGCCGGCGTGGACTCTTCCAGCTCGAAGGTCCCCCAGTCCCAGATCATGACGGTGCCACCGCCGTACTCGCCCTTGGGGATGGTGCCCTCGAAGTCGTAATAGCTGACCGGGTGATCTTCGACATGCGCGGCAAGCCGCTTCTCGGCAGGGTTGAGGGTTGGACCTTTGGGGATGGCCCAACTGACCAGCACGCCGTCCATTTCCAGCCGGAAGTCGTAGTGGAGTCGCGTCGCCCAGTGCTTCTGCACGACAAAACGGTTCTGCCCGCTGGGCTCCGGCGTTCCCTTGGGCTCGGGCGTCTTGCTGAAATCGCGCTTTCGCTGGTACTCGGCAAGCGAACGCGGCATCGAAACCAGTTTGCCAGAATGGTCCGATGACCTCCGGACTCCTGGATACGTTGCTCCGTGCCGACCCTGCCAGTGACCAGCACCTGACGACCCATCGCCGCGAGTTGCACGCCGCGCCGGAGCTGGCCTTCAAGGAAGTCGAGACCGCCGAGTACATTGCCGAGCGCCTGGACGCGCTGTCCGTCGACCGGCTGGAAACGGGGGTGGGCGGGACGGGCGTCGTCGCCGACGTCAAGGGCGAACGGCCCGGGCGCGCAGTGCTGGTCCGGGCGGACATGGATGGACTGCCGATCACCGAGGCGGGGGACCTGCCCTTCCGATCGGGCCGGCGGGGCGTGATGCACGCCTGCGGCCACGACGTTCACATGGCGATCGCGCTCGAGGTCGCGCGGGCGCTCGCCGAGAACCGCCATCAGCTGCCGGGCATGGTCCGCTTCGCGTTCCAACCGGCCGAAGAGTGCGCCGGGGGCGCCAAGCCGATGATCGAGGCCGGCGTTCTTCACGGCATCGACCGCGTGACCGGCCTGCACGTCTGGTCCGAGTTACCGCTTGGGCAGGTCTCGGTCCGCCCCGACGTCGTCATGGCGGGCGCCGACCAGTTCAGCCTGACCATTTATGGAAAGGGCGGCCACGGTGCGCAGCCACATCAGACCGTCGATGCGGTGGCGATCGCTGCGCAGGTGGTCAGCGCGCTCCAGACGCTCGTGAGTCGCGAGACCGCGCCCGCTTCCCCGGTCGTGATCACGCTGGGCAGTGTGCACGGCGGGACGGCGGCGAACATCGTGGCGGGTGAGGTCGTCATCCAGGGCACCCTTCGCACGCTGAATCGCGAGCTCCGCATGCACCTGCTCGCGCGAATTGCTGAGCTCGCTGCCGGGGTCGCCGCCGCCATGCGGGGCCGTGCCGAATTCCGGCATGAGTCCGCCGCGCCCCCAGTGATCAACGACCCGGCGATGGCGGCCGCTGTGGCCGAGGCCGCCCGCCGCGTGGTCGGTGCGGAGGGCGTGGTCGGTTTCGAGCCCTTGATGGTCGGGGAGGATTTCGCCTACTTCCTGGAGGCGCGCCCGGGTTGCTTCTTCTTACTGGGCGGGGCGCCCGAGGGGCCGCGGGTCGGCCATCATACGGCTGAGTTCCGCGTCGATGAGCGCTGCCTACCGATCGGCTTTCGGGTGATGAGCGCGGCCGTTTTGCGGCTGCTCGAAGGCTAGAATTTCGGCCGGCGGAGGCTCGGCCGGAGGCTCAGTCCGATCAGGATCAGGCTCACGAGCAGGCCGAGCAACATGCTCAGCCAGCTGAGCGGGAAACCCGCGACCGCCGCCAGCAGCCCGAGCGACGACGCCAGCAGGGTGAGCATGCCGATCACCCGGATGACGCGGTAGACACCACTGCGATAGGGGAGATGGATCCGGGCGCGGAAGCCACCCAGATCGCGGGGCAGATCCAGGTCGGAGGTCGACGACTGCATCAGGTTCTTGGCCAACTCCGTCTCGTATAACGAGCCGCTGCCCCCAACCCCGTCACGCCGCCGTTACAGTCGGCTGCCGGGAGGATGACGGGAGCGCTGCCTATAATTTCGAACGATGCCCACGGCGCTCCGGGACGCGCGCACGGTCGAGCAGGCGATGTCCGGCCAGTTCGCGTTCTGCTTCCCCAGCACCAGCCTCGCCCAAGCCGCCAGGATGATGGCGCAAAACCGGGTCTACGAATTGCCCGTTATCGTCGACCAGCGTTGCCTGGGCTATGTGTCATACCTGGACATCCTGCAGCGCTATGTCCGGACCGATCTGGGCGGGCGGGCGGCCGACATCGTTCGGACGCCCTTGCCGGAAGTGCGGCCCGAGACGCCCCTGGCCGAGGCCGTGCGTCTGCTGCGCGAGAGTGGACGGCAGGTGGTTCTCGTCACCACCCCCGCCGGGATGCCGGTCGGGGCCGTGACCGTGCGCGATCTCAGCCGCGTCATGGCGGCCGGCTGATGCCGACGCTCAGTAAAGTCCTGCAGCCGATTGCGCCAACCTGCCCGGCGGACGTGAGTGCCGCGGACGCCCTCAAACGGTTGAGTTCCTCCGGTGCGGATGCGCTACTGGTGGTGAAGGACGGCACCTACGTCGGCCTGTTCGGACACCGCGAGGCGCTGGCGGCCTTTGCCGACGGCAGCGGGCCGGTCGAGGAGTACATGCGCCGGCCGTTGCCGGGACGCAACATCGCCGACTCGTTGGAGTCCGGCGCCGACATCATGTATCGGGAGGACACACCGTTGGTCCTGATGACGGCGGATGAAGGCCCCCTCTTCAAGAAGACCTCCCGGACGGTTGGCATCGTCAGCGCGTTCCAGGTCCTGGAAGAGATCGGCAAGACCACTACCGATACGGCCTCGAACAAGGTGTTTAACGGCCGCCGGGATCTCGGCCTCAACGTCCCGGTCTCGCCCTGCCAGCGCGCCTGCCCGATCCACCAGGACATCGCCGCCTACGTCGACTACGTCTCACAGGGTCGTTACCTGGACTCCTGGCTCGTGATCCATGAGACGAACCCATTTCCATCCATGCTCGGCCGGCTGTGCAACCATCCGTGCGAAACCGACTGCAAGCGGGGATGGGTGCAGGGGCCGGAAAACGCGGTGTCGATCAAGTCGCTCAAGCGGTTTGCCACCGACTACGCCTGGGCTCGGCGAGTGACGATCGATTGGCAGCGGGCGCCAGAGAATGGCAAGCGGGTCGCCGTCGTCGGCTCGGGGCCGGCGGGCATGACCGCGGCCCAGGATCTCCGGCTGATGGGCTACAGCGTCGACCTCTATGAGCGGGAGGCCAAGCTCGGTGGCCTGCTTTCGGCCAGCATCCCGCACTTCCGTTTCGACATGGATCAGCTGCTCTGGGAAATCCAGATGATCGTCGATATGGGGGTCAACGTCTTCGTCAACAAGAACGTGGGCAAGGACATCAAGGTCGAGCAGCTGCTCGACGAGTACGACGCCGTCTTCATTTCGGTCGGGATGATGACCGGGCGCATCCTGCCGGTGCCCGGGTCGGACCTGCCTGAGGTCATCTCGGCGATGGAATTCTTACGGGTCCGGTCCTATGACATCGTCCCGGACAATTTTCCCCGTGGTGGCGACGTGGTCGTGATCGGCGGCGGTGCCGTGGCGACCGACGCCGCTCAGACTTCGATCAAGAGTGGTGCCCGAAAGGTATGGATGGTGTCGATCGAGCCCGCGGACCGGCTACCCGCCTTCGGCAACGAGCTGGTTGAGGCGCGCGAGATTGGGCTGACGTTGCACACCGGCGTGATCGTGAACGCGATCAAGGCGGACGCGAGCGGACACGTCAGCGGTGTCGAGTTCATCCGGGTCGACGAGAGCAAGCTCGAGTTCGATCCCGAAAGCGGCAAGCTGTTGATCAACACCGTGCAGAAACTGCCGGGCACCGAGCACGTGATCCCCTGCCGGTATGCCATCTTTGCGTCCGGCCAGATCATGGACTTCCCGCAGGATCAGGGCGTGCCGCTGACGCCCCGCAAGCTGATCGAGGCCGACACCGGCGGGCACACCAAAGTCGGCAAGTTGTTTGCCGGTGGCGACTGCGTCGAGGGACCCTCGTTCATCGTCAACGCCATCGCCTGGGGCCACCGCACCGCCCGCTCCATCAACGAATTCCTTGGGGCCGCCGTCCCGCGGGACGCCAAGCCGCTGACGGTGATCGAGTCAACCGACGACCATCGCGAGGCCGACTACTACAACCGGGAGGAGCCGCCGATCCTTCCAGCTGAGAAACGGATGGACATGACGCCTGTTGAGCTCCCCTGGAATGACGAGCAGGGGATCACGGCCGCGCTGCGCTGCTTCCAGTGCGACACCGTGCACCACGTCGACGAGTCGACCTGCATCCTCTGCGGCGCGTGCGACGACGTCTGTCCGGAGAAGGCGCTCGACGTGGTGGTCTACGGCGAGAATCGCGACACCTCGAGCGGTGGCTTCGTCGAGATCTGCAACACCGTCCTGGGCGAGGAGTTCGGCGGCAAGGCCGGCAAGATCCTCGTCAACTACGATCGCTGCACGAACTGCCGGATCTGCGAAGATCACTGCCCGGTCAACTGCATCACCTTTCAGCGGGTGCGTTTCCGCGACGATGCGATGCAGATGATCCCGCTGACCCCGGTGGCGGGCAAGGTCACCACCAGGGTCGGAGGCTGAGATGGCACGGGTGACCGTCCGCGAACCGGTGACGGCGACGGCCGGGGTGGCCGGGCGGCGCGGGCCGGCGTTCTGGCGCTTCGTTCCACTGGCCTTTTACCTGCTCGCCTTCACCCTGGTCCGCGGCGACCTGGCGCGGTTGCCGGGGGGCGTGGCCGATCTTTCGCTGCACCTCTATTTCGCCGCGATGGGCCTCTACGTCGGCGGCATGTTCTTCTATTTCGCCTTCTTCGCGTACCGCACGGAGGCGCTGCGCTGGGTCGGGATCGCGCTGGTCGCACCCGGCGCCGCGATCCACCTGGCCGCCATCGTCTCGCGCGGCTTTGCCGACGGACACTATCCGCTGGCCAACATGTACGAGTACAGCTCGATGCTGGCCCTGGTCGCCGTCACGGTCTTCCTGCTGATGACGATCCGGTGGCCGGTCGCCTCGCTGGGCGGAGGCGTCGCGCTCTTCGTGGTCGTGATGTTGATGGGAATCGGCTACGGCCTCTACCAGTCACCCGAGCCGCTGGTGCCGGCGCTGCAGAGCTACTGGCTGAAGATCCACGTGACCAGCATGATGGCCTCGTCCGGCGTCCTCGTCTCGAGCTTCGTGTTCGCGGCGCTTTACCTGGTCAAGGACCGGAGTCGCAGCGTGAAGTCATGGTTGAACGGCTCGGCCATCGCCGCCCGGCTACCCTCGCTCGAGACGCTGGACCGGCTGACGTTCCGCGCCATCCTGCTCGGCTTCCCGATCTGGACCTTCGGCACCATGGCCGGCGCCATCTGGGGCGAGCACGCCTGGGGGCGGTGGTGGGGCTGGGATCCGAAGGAGACCTGGGCCGCGATCACCTGGATCGTCTACGCCATCTATCTTCATGCCCATGGACTGCGCGCCTGGCGTGGCCGGCGCACGGCGCTGATCGCCACGGCCGGGTTCATCTCCATCATGGTGACCCTGTACGCGGTCAACCTCTGGATCGTGGGGTTGCATTCCTACGCCCGCGGAGCGGGCTAGCCGACTCCGACGCGATTTAGACCGCGGCTGATCCCGGCGCCGCCAAGTCACGTGTCGGGGGCGGTCAGCCCGAGCTGGCGCACCAGTCTCTACGTGACCTGCGTCGCCCAGGCGACCGCGATGCTGGCCTTCGGGTTCGTCCTGCCGTTCCTACCGCTGTACCTCAAGGAAATCGGGGTCACCCCGAACAGCGCCGTCGTTTTCTGGTCCGGGGCGCTCGTCACCAGCACCGGCATCTCGCTGGCCATCTTCAGCCCGATCTGGGGCGCCCTCGCAGACCGGCACGGCCGCAAAATCATGGTGCTTCGGTCGATGTTCGTCGGCGGTCTGATCATCGCCCTGATGGGGCTGGTGCAGAACGTCGAACAGTTCCTGGTGTTGCGCATCTTGCAGGGCGTCTTCACCGGCACCATCGCGGCGGCCACCGCGCTGGTGGCGAGCATCGTCCCCCGGGAGCGGCTCGCCTGGAGCATGGGCCTGCTGCAGACGAGCGTCTACGTCGGGATCTCAGCCGGGCCGGTGCTGGGTGGCCTGATTGCGCAGGCCGTCGGGATCCGCGCCACCTTCTTTGTCGCCGGCGCCATGCTGGCGGCCGGCGGGATCTTCGTCTGGCAGTTCGTCCACGAACATTTCACCCCTCCGACCCTGACCCGGCGCCCGGGCTTCTTCGAGACCACGGGCGTCGGCCTTCGCTCGCGGACCCTGATGCCGCTGATGGTGACCCTGCTGCTGGTGCAACTCAGCACCGCCATCGTCTTCCCGATCCTGCCGCTGTACGTCGAGCGGCTCTCATCGGCGGCCGACCCGGTCAAGCTGTACGCCGGCCTGGCGTTCGGTGCCACGGCGATCTTCAGTGCGCTGGCGGCACTGTTCTACACTCGCCTCGTCGACCGCAGCGGTTACCGGCGGATCCTGATCCTGGCCTGCTTCGGCGCGGCCGCCTTCTTCCTGCCGCAGGCGTTCGCGCAGAACATCGGTCAGTTTCTGCTGCTGCGTGCCGGCCTCGGCATCTTCTTCGGCGTGCTGATCCCGGCCACCAACGCCATCGTCGGCCTCTCGACCCCACCGGAATTACGTGGTTCGGCCTATGGGCTGACGAGCAGCGCGACCGCCGTGGGCAACGCCATCGGTCCGCTGCTCGGATCGACGCTGGCGGCCAGCCTGGGCTATCCCGCGGTCTTCATCGCCACCGCGGCGGTGCTCACGCTGCTCGGCGCCTGGGTCACGGTGCTCGTCCGCGAACCGGTGTTCAACCCCCCACCGCTAAACTCAACCTGATGCCACTGCTCGACCAATCACTCGTGGACAGCGTGATCAAGCGCGCGCTGCGCTCGGGCGCGGATTTTGTCGAGCTCTTCGTCGAACGAAAACACAATCAATCGATCAGCGTCGAAGAGAGCAAGGTGCAGCGGGTCAGCTCCGGGAACGACCTGGGCGCCGGGCTCCGCATCATCCATCACGGCACCGTCAGCTACGTCTACACGGAAGACCTCTCGGAAGATGGCCTCTTCAAGACCGCCGACCTGGCGGCCGCGGTCGGGCGGCGCGGCGGCGGGCGCTTTGCGCTCGGCGCCGTGAGCGGAACGCCACGTCAGCCGCAGCGGATCGAGGTACCACCGGATGGGGTCGGCCCCGAAGCGAAGATCGAATTGCTGCTCGAAGCGGACCAGGCCGCCCGGGCGGTGAGCGGCGCCATCAAGCAGGTGGCGGTGGGCTATGGGCAGAGTGCCCAGGACGTGTTGGTCGCCACCTCGGAAGGGATCCACCACGCAGATTCCCGCACCCGCGTCCGCCTGATGGTCCATGCCGTCGCCGAGCGAAACGGCGAGATCCAAACCGCCATGGAGGCGCCTGGCATGCAGCGTGGCTTCGAATTCTTCGATGACACCTCGGCCGCGGAGTATGCTCGGGCGGCCGCGCAGCGAGCGGTCGCCCTCCTCGATGCCGCGCCCTCGCCCGCCGGCCAAATGGCGGTCATCATCGGCAACGAATTCGGCGGCGTGCTGTTCCACGAGGCCTGCGGGCACGGGCTCGAGGCGGACTTCGTCGGCAAAGGATCGACGGTCTTCACCGGCAAGATCGGCCAGGTGGTCGCCAGCCCGATCGTGACCGCGATCGACGACGGCACCATGCCCAGCCGCTGGGGGACGCTGGCGGTCGACGACGAGGGCGTTCCGACCCGCCGCAACGTCCTGATCCAGGACGGCGTCCTGGTCAGTTACATGTACGATCGGCTCCGAGCCGGTCAGCAAAACCACCCGGTCACGGGGAACGGCCGCCGCCAGTCCTATCAGCACCTACCGATCCCGCGGATGACCAACACCTTCATCGCCGCCGGGGCGCATGCCGTCGAGGACATCATTGCGGCGACCCCGAGCGGGCTCTACGCGAAGAAGCTCGGCGCGGGGCAGGTCGATGTCACGACCGGCGACTTCGTCTTCGCGGTGACGGAGGGTTACCTGGTCGAAGGTGGCCGCATCGGCCGGCCGGTGCGCGGCGCTACGATCGTGGGCAACGGGCCTCGAGCCCTGCACAAAATCGACATGGTCGGCAACGACCTCAAGCTCGCGCCCGGGACCTGCGGGAAAGAAGGGCAGGGCGTTCCGGTCAGTGTCGGCCAGCCCACGATCCGCATTTCGGAGTTGACCGTCGGCGGTACCGGAGTGATACCGGCCGGCGCGATGCGGCAGTGAGCCCGATCGGCGAGAGCGTTCTGAGCCGCTGCAAGCAGCGCGGGGCTGAGGATGCCGAGCTGTATCTCTCCCGGGGGACCGAGTTCACCGTCAGGGTCTACAAAGGCGAGATCGAGTCCCTGGTGTCGGCCGAGAGTCGCGGGATTGGGCTTCGCACCTTTCGCGAACATCGCGTTGGCTTTTCCTACACGTCCGACTTCGAGCCCGATGCGCTCGACAACCTGGTCGATGAAGCGTTGCTCAATGGCCGCTACAACCACGCCGACGAGGCGAACGTCCTACCGGAACCCCGGGCCGTCGAACCGCTGGCCGGGCTCGTGTCGCCGGCGCTCGCCGGGATCGACCCGCAGCGGAAGATCGACTTCGCCCTCGAGATGGAGCGGCGGGCCACGTCTCTCGATCCTCGAGTCCGCCGGGTCAGCGACGCGCTCTACAGCGACGGCAGCGGCCAGGTGGAGATCTACAACAGCCGCGGCCTGCAGGCGTCGTTCGACCGGACGGTAGCGTACGGTGTGCTCGAGACGATTGCCGAGCAGGACGCCGAAATGCAGTCCGGCTTTGCCTTCACGCACGGCCGCGACATGGACCAGCTCGACCTCGCCGGCGTGGTCCAGGAGGCGGTTGAGAACGCCGCCGGGCTGCTGGGCGCCCGCCCGGTGCCCACGGCCAGCGTGCCGGTCGTGCTCCATCCGCACGCGGCGGCGATGATCCTTGGCGTGCTGGCCAGCTCCTTCAGCGCGGACGCCGTGATCAAGGGGCGCTCCTTGCTGGCCGGCAAGATCGGCGAGCCGGTGGCCGCCGGCATCGTCACCATCACCGACGATGCGCGCCTCCCCGAAGGCCTGGCCAGCCGGCCGTTCGACGGCGAGGGCGTGCCGGCCGGACGCAACGAGCTGATCGCGGCGGGCGTTCTCAAGGGCTATCTTCACAACACCTACACGGCGATCCGCACCAAGAGCCAGTCGACGGGGAGCGCCGTGCGCTCCTACAAGAGTGTGCCGGAGGTCGGTGTCTCGAACCTGGTGCTCAAGCCGGGCGAGCTTTCCCGGGACGCGCTGCTGGCGCGGGTCAGCAACGGGCTACACGTCTCGCAGCTCTCCGGCCTGAACACCGTCAATCCGGTTTCCGGAGAGTTTTCGCTCGGCCTGGCCGGGCACTGGATCGAGAACGGCCGGTTGACCAGGCCGGTCAAGGAGCTGACCGTCGCCGGCAATGTCATCACCCTGCTCAAGAAGGTGGTGGCGGTTGCGAACGACCTCCGCTTCATGTTCGCGGGCGGCTTCTGCGGCAGTCCGACGGTCCTGATCGAGGAGCTTCCTGTCGGCGGTCTCTAAGCCCGACCGCCCGGTCTCGCCCCTACTGATTCTCGTCTTGCTCTGGCTGGTCGGAATCAACCTGCGCACCGTGGTCCTCAGCGTTCCGCCAGCCTTGCCCTCGCTCCACCATGCGCTCGCGCTTACCTACAGCGCCGGCGGGCTCCTGACGTCGTTGCCGGTCTTGATCATGGCGCTCGGCGCGATCCCGGGCGCCTACCTCGTGAGCCGGGTTGGCGCGCGCCAGGCGGTGACCTATGGACTCGCCCTGCTGGCCGTCGGGGCCGCGCTGCGTGGCGCTTTTCCGAACGCCGCCGCGCTGTTTGTCTTCACGGTGGTGCTGTCCCTGGGGATCGCGGTCAGCCAGCCGGCCGTCCCCAGCCTGGTGCAGGCCTGGCTGCCCCATCGCATCGGTCGGGGCATCGCGATTTACACGAACGGCATTTTCGTGGGCGAGGTCATCGCCGCCACCGTGACGCTGCCACTCCTGATCAACCCCTTTGGTTGGCAGCTCGCGCTGGCCGTCTGGGCGCTGCCGGCGGCGATCGCGCTGCTCCTCTGGTTGGGACTCACGCCATCGACCAAAGCGAGTCCCCAGATTGGCGCGGCCTGGTTTCCTGACTGGCGAAGCGGCCGAATGCTACGCATCGGATTGTTGATGGGCACCGCGAGCATCGTGTATTTCGGCATGAATACCTGGATTCCAGACACGCTGGATGCGCGTCACGCCCACAGCCTGATCCCCCTCACGCTCGGCGTGCTCAACTCGATGCAACTGCCCGTCAGCCTGCTGCTGACGATCGCCGCGGATGCGATGGTCGGACGGCGATGGCCGTTCCTGCTCGCTGGTCTGGCATCGGTGGTGGGCGTCGCCGGCTATATTCTGGCGCCGGTTGAGACGGCGCCAGTCTGGGCCGGGATCGCCGGAGCGGGCAGTAGCATGGCCTTCATCCTCAACCTGGGACTGCCCGCGCTGATGGCTCCCTCGGAGGTCGCCCGCACGACCGGCTTCATGTTGACGATCGGCTACGGAGCGGCATTCTTCGGTCCCGCCCTCGGCGGCTTTGCCTGGGACTGGAGCGGACAGTTCCGATTCGCGCTGGCCCCGATGGCGCTCGGGGCGGTGGCCATGATCGGCCTCGGGGCGACGCTCCCGCGCGTGTCGGTCAGGCGGCCAGCGCGGCCGGCGGAGTCCGCAGCAGAGTCGTGATGGCCCGCAACCCGTGGAGGACGTCAGCGCGGTCGATCGCGTCGCGGTCCGCCTGCAACGCGCGGGCCATCGCGATCACCTGGGCGCTGAACGTCACGTAACTGGTGAGCATGCTGCCCCGGACAGCGTGCAGCCTCTCCTGCGTCACATCCGCTTCGACGGCGCCCAAGAGGCGGCCGGCGCGACGCAACATGGGGTAGGCGTTGTCACGGGTCAGTCGGATGCGCCGCAGGCGATGAAAATAGGCGATGTCCGGCTCCGCGGGCAGTCCGATGTCCATGAAGTCTTCGGCGCCGGCCAGCAACCGTCGCATGGTGCTGTACACGGCATCGAGCCGGGCGCTGCCCGTGCGCTCCTGGGTGTAGCCGTAATGCCAGAGGATGACGGTGTCGGCGAAAGAAAAGAACACGTTGCGATAGAGCGTTTCGCCGGTCAGGGTCGACATCAGGGCGTTGCGCAGGCCGGCCTTCGCCTGCTTCAACATGGGTCGCTCGAAGAGGTCGTCGACCAGGCCGGCCCATTGCGGCCGCGCCGCCTGGGAGGCGGTGGCCATCACTTGAAAGGCGGGCACCGACGGCAGTCCCTCGATGGCCGCGGCGACCACCGTCGACTCGCGGCCCCCCAACTCGAGGAGCGCCGCGCGGGCATCGGCGACGGCCGCCTTGACCAGCGTCGGGCTCAACCCGCTTTCTCCACGACCGGCCACTGGACCCGGGAGCCGAGTCGCTCCAGGTAACGGATGTCGATCACCTTCTTGGGGGCTTCGTAGTCGTCGCCGTTGAAGCCGTGGTAGTCGCTGCCCACCGTCATCAGCAGCCGGTGGCGGCCGGCCAGCTCCTCGTAAATCGGGATCTGCTCGGGTTTGTGCCGGCGGGTGAAGACCTCGAGGCCGTCCACCAGGGGCAGGACCTCTTTCATCAAGTCCTGGTCGGGCACCGACCCGGGGTGGGCGTGGACGGCGAGCCCGCCGGCCGCGTGGATGGCGTCGATCGCTTCGCGCGGCGACGGAATCGGGGCGTAGAAATCGGCCGGCATGAAGTCGACGGCCTTGCGGACACTCTCCCAGGCGTCCTTCTCCGACATCAACCCATGCTGAAGGATGAGCTTGAGCACGGCGCCGGGCATCACGGTCGGCTTGTAGGCAAAGGCGTCGAGTCCCAGGTCGCGCCCGATGCCCTGCTCCTGGAGCACCCGGATCCAGGCCTCGGTCTGTTTGCGAAACACGCTCTGCGTCCGATCCAGGATGGCCCGCAGCTGGGGGTGGTGCGGGTCCACCCCGTGTCCAAGGATGTGCCGCATCTGGTTCGGTGGATAGGTCGTGACCTCCAGGGCGGGAACATAGCCCAGGCCTCGGCGATGAGCGACGGACCGCGCCCGCTCGACGCCGAGGAAGGTGTCGTGATCGGTCAGGGCCATCACCCGGACGCCCCGGTCGGCGGCCAGGTGGGCGACCTCGTCGGGGTCGCGCCAGCCGTCACTCACCGTCGAATGCATGTGGAGGTCGGCCAGCACGGGCTAAGTTTACCGGGCCCCCTCCGGTCAACCGCCGGCCCGAAATTTGAAACCGCGACGGATTTTTCGGGATTCCCCGTTGCGTACGAATAAGAGCCATCGGCAATGTGTTTTCTTCAGGGGTGTAGCAATGCTTGGAGAGCTTGAGCTGATTCGGTTGATCGAAGAGAACGAGTACCCCGCGCGCCTGGTCTCGGCCGGCGTCGTCTGGGTCGAGTTGGAGATCATGGACCCCAAAACCAACGGCGTTCGCCGGGAGCGCCTCTCGAAATCAGCGTTCGCTGACCTGATCCTCGATTGGCGGGATCGCAACAAGCGCAACCTCCGGGAGCTCGGTCCCGCCCTCCGCAAGATAGGCATAGCCGCCTAGGCAGACTCTCCAGTCCAATCCGCGCCGGGCGACGGGGCTTGCTTAGTTCCGGCGGCCGAAGATGCGGAGCAGGATCAGGAAGAGGTTGATGAAGTCGAGGTAGAGGCTGAGGGCCAGCAGGAGGGAGTTGTTGTCACCCGCACGCTGCGCCTTGACCCGCCAGAAGTCGAAGAACGTCAGGCCGACGAAGACCACACCCAGGAAGAGGCTGATCGCCAGCTGGCTGATGCCCAGGTGGAAGATGAGCGTGGCAACACTGACGACAATGCCGACCAGGAGCGCTCCCAGCAACCAGCGGCCCCATGCCTCGAGGTTGATGCTCGTCAGGTAGACGACGGCCGCCGCCACCATGAAGATTCCGACCGTCCCCAGCAACGCCTGACCGACGGCGTCGGGGTTGATGTTGAGGTAGAGGTAGATCACCGGGGCAATGAAGAGGCCTTCGACGACCGAGAAGACGGCGAGCAAGCCGGCCGCCAGCGTGTGGTTGCTGCGGGCGGCGGCCTGGATGCCGAAAATCAGCCCGATGGCGATCAGGAAATAGAGAATCCACGGAACGTTGGTTGGCACAATCCCGGCGCCATAGAGATAGACGCCGCCAACGGTGAGCGCGAGCGAGAGGGCGAGCCAGCCCATCGTTCGGCTGAGCAAAGAGCGCTCGACCTGAGTCTGGCTCTGCAGCATTTCGTGCGGGAGCATCGCCTGGAACGTACCACAGGATCGCGCGGGCTACACTATCGCTTCTTCTTATACTGAGACTGCCAATGCGGACCTGGAACCGGCAGCTGTCGACGCTGGCGTGCGGGCTGGCGCTCGTCCTGGCCGGGTGCGGCGCGAGCGCCGGACCGGCAGCCACCCCCACCCCCACCCCGAGCCGGCCGGGACCCGCGATGGTCCAGATCGAGAATTCGATCCTGGCCCGCCCGCTCGCCGGGTTGCAGCAGGCCAACATCGTCTACGAGTACCTGGCGGAAGGCGGCATCACGCGCATGACCGCGATCTACTTCACGCCCTCGGGGAGCCAGCGCATCGAACCCGTCCGCAGCGCCCGGCCGGTGACGATCCGGCTCTGGCATGCCTATCAGGGCGTGATCTTCTTCTCCGGGGCCAACACCAAGGTGCTGCAAGCGATCGACGCGCAGCACATTCCGGCTTTGACCGAAGGCAGCGACGGCGGCGCGTACTTTTCGCGCGACCCCGCCCGCCGGGCGCCGCACAACCTCTATACGGATGGTGACCGGCTGGCCCAGGGGCAGCGGAAGTACGCGCCCAAGGTCACCTACCAGCTCCCCACCCCCGGCGAACCCGCCGCGAGCCCGGCGCCCCCGGTCGCCAACCGCGTCGTCTTCGACCAGACGACCACCCACCGCGTGACCTACACCTATTCGGCAGGCGACGGCGCCTACAGCTACGGCACGGAGACCGGCCCGCTGGTGGACAAGGACACCGGGCAACCGATCAAGCCCGTGAATGTCATCCTGGTTCAGGTCGCGCACCATGACGCCGGCTTCACCGACGTTCTCGGCGCGCCCGCGGTCGACTTCGACCTGCAGGCAACCGGTCCGGCCGACGTCTTCACCAAGGGCCATCAGTACAAGGCCTCCTGGGACCTGTCGAACCCCGAGCTGCCGCTAAAAATTGTCGGCGCGGACGGCAAGGTGCTGCACCTGCCCGCCGGGCTGACCTGGATCCACCTGGTGGACCCGGGAACGCCGGTCACCGCGACCTGACCCCCACCCTGCCCTCCCCGCGAGCGGGGAGGGTGAAGACGCCTGCGGTACACTCGGCGCAACAGGCGCTCGAAGGCCGGCCACCGCGAGGGGCCGGCCGATTGTTTTCCTGGGTTTCCTTTAATGTAGGTACGTGGTCATCACCACTCGTTTCGACCTTGGTGCGCCGGTCGATGCGGCGTGGGCCTACCTCCTCGATGTGCCGAAGATCGCGCACTGTGTACCGGGTGCTTCCTTGACCGACGTCGTCGACGACAAGACGTACGCGGGCAAGGTCGAGGTGAAGCTGGGTCCGATCGGCGTTTCGTACAAGGGACAGATCACGATCGAGAGCACGGATCCGACGACGCACACGGTGCGAGTCAAGGCCGAGGGGGCGGAGACGCGTGGCCGCGGCGGCGCGTCGGCGGTCATGACCGCGCAGCTCGAGGCCAAAGGTGAGGGGACGACCGTGGTCATGACCACCGACCTCTCGGTGAGCGGCGTCGTGGCCCAGTTCGGACGCACCGGCATCATCCAGGAGGTGGCGCAACGCATGGCCAACCGGTTCGCCAGTTGCGTGGACCAGGAGCTGAAGACCGCGACCCCCGCCGGCTGATCGCCGGAATCCTCCTCGCGGCCGGCCTGTCCAGCCGGTTCGGCCGTCAGAAGCTGCTGGAGCCGTGGCGAGGCGAGCCGCTGATTCGGTCGGCCGCGCGACGGTTGCTCGACGCCGGGCTGACCCCGGTGCTAATCGTGGTGTCGGAAGAGGTGCGCTTCGACGCCGTGCTCGCCGGCCTGTCCGTCCGCGTCTTCAGGAATCCAGCACCCGAGCAGGGGATCAGCACGTCGATCGGCATCGGGTTGCGGGCGGTACCGGCCGAAAGCGCGGCAGCCATGATCGCGGTCGCCGACCAACCGTACTTGACCGCGGAGGCGCTCGCCGAACTGATCCGTGCCTTTGAGCCGGGACGGATCGTGGTGCCGCGGTACGGCGAACATCGTGGCAACCCACCAGTTTTCGATCGCCGCTTCTTTGCGGAACTACTCGCACTCGAGGGCGATCATGGCGGCCAGGCGGTCGTCAGCGCGCACCCGGAGGCCGTCGTGGAGATCAGCCTGGCCGTAGGGATGGGAGCGGACGTCGACCGGCCCGAGGATTGGCCGGGCTATTAGGCGGTGGCGAACCGGAGGTGCGTGCAGGCTGTGGCCAGCACCCAGAGCATCCCGCCGAGCAGCACGGCATCCAGCCGCCAACCGTACAGGCTGCCCGTCGCCACCAGGTTGTCCAGAAGCGAATGAAGGCTGCTCATCTTCGGTTCCTTAGTGGTTTCCAGCATGAAGCCGGCACATGAGGGAAAGCTCTAAGCCGGATGAGAGGAGGCTGAGAAGCTGAACGGGGCCCTTGCCGCGCGGCCCGCGGAGGAACGCGACGCCCCTGCCATTCGGGCCTGCCGGCCCACGCGAGCCGCGCTTTAGTGCGATGCGAGCGTTTGAGGCGTTCATGATCGGGGCGCCGCGCACCGCCGACGATGGCCGCGCTGCTCGCCGCCCGTGCCCACCGCTATCCGGCCGTGGTCGTCGAGCGGGGCGGCGTCGTCGTCGCGTTCGCCTGGACTAGCGAGTACCGGCCGCGCGCCGCGTACGCGGGTGTTGCCGAAGTGTCTATCTACGTCGCACGGGGCGCACGCGGGCAGGGCCTGGGCCGGATGGCCCTCTCGCGCCTGATTACGGAAGCCGAAGGCCGTGGGTTCTGGAAGCTGGTCTCTCGGATCTTCCCTGAAAACATGCCGAGCCGTCGTCTGTGTGTGGCACTGGGCTTCCGCGAGGTGGGCGTCTATCGACGTCATGGGCAACTCGATGGGAAATGGATGGACTGCGTGATCGTCGAGCGGCTGCTTGGCAGTGCCGCCGGGGATTAGCCCGCCGAGCGGGCCTCGGGGCGGCTTTCGATGCCGGAGTCTTCGACCAGTTGCAGGAATCGCTCGACGAGGGCGGCATCCCACTGCTTGCCGGCACCCTGGCGGAGCGTTTGGATCGCTTCCTCCCTGGAGCGGCGGCGTCGATACGGACGGTCGCTCGTCATCGCGACAAATGCGTCCGCGATCGCGATGATCCGGGCGAACAACGGAATCGCATCGCCGCCGAGGCCATCAGGATAGCCCGCGCCGTCGATCCGCTCATGGTGGTGGCGGACCGCAGGCAGTAATTGCTCGGCGCGCGGCAGCGCTCCGAGGATCTCCTCCCCGACCAGCGGGTGGCGCTTGACCTGACCGAACTCTCCAGGGTCGAGCCGGCCCTGTTTGGCCAGCACACCCACCGGGACGCTCAGCGTGCCGACGTCGTGCAGCAACGCGGCCTTGTAAAGGTAAGTAAGGTTCTCCTCCGACAGACCGATCGCGGTCCCCAGCTGCATGGCCCAGTGCGCGACCTTCTCCGATAACCCGGCGCTACTCTGATCGCGATCCTCGACCGCACGCGCGAGCGTGACGACGATGCCCTCCAGCTCGTTGAGCTGACTCTTCAGCCGCGTGATCTGGAGCTGCGATCGCACCAGCGTCAGCAGCATCGTCCCATCCATGGACTTGATGGCGACGTCGTCCGCCCCAGCCTCCGTCGCCCGCTCGCGGAGCAGGTCGTCGGCCGCCGCGGTGAGGATCACGACTGGAATATCACGAGTTGCGGGCGCCTGCTTGATCGCCCGGCAGACCTCGAAGCCGTCCATGTCGGACAGGGCGGCCTCGCAGAGCACTAGGTCGATTGGCTGCGCCGACAGCTGGCGAAACGCCGCCGCACCATCGTGCGCGACGATGACCCGATGCCCGCCCGCCTCGAGGTGCGCCTGCAGGTCGCGCTGGGTGGCGACGTCGTCGTCGGCTACCAGCACGGTGGCCGTCGCGTCGCTCCCCCGCGCGCTGCGGGAGGCGGTCATTTGCGGAGCAGCGCCGATAGCCTGGTGAAATCGCGCTCCGCCGCCATTCGCATGAAGGAAAAGGCCCGGTCATCCTGGTCGCGCCGGCGCAGGACGTCGGCGTACATCATGCAGATCTCTGCCAGCTTCCCCAATGCCTTCCGCTCGTGGAGCAGCCGGAGCGCGAACGCGAATTGCCGGTTGGCAACGGTACGGTGTCCCTGCCGGTCGAGCGCCTGGCCCTCGAGGGCGGCGGCCAGCGCCTGGTGCAGGTGATCGCCGGAGCGTTCCGATGCCTGCTGCGCTTCTCGGGCGTGCGCGATCGCATCCGGCACCTTGTTTTCATCGAGGTCGTAGCGTGCCAGCTCCACGGCCGCGACCCCCACCACGAAGTCATCGCGTAATTCGCGTCCTCGCTCCAGGCAGCGTTGCTGGAACTGGCGCGCCAGTATCAGCCGGCCGGCGCTGTAATGTACGTCCCCAATGTTGTTGAGGACCCGGTTCGCCTCGCGCTCCTGCTTGATGCGGGCGTGCATTTCGAGCGCCCGATTGCAGTGTTCGATCGCCTGGCTGAGGTGGCCCTTCGCTCGCGCGGTCACGCCGAGCGCCATGTGGGCGTTCGCGATCCGAAAGAGACTCTCGGCGTCGGTCGCCGCATCGAGGGCGTTCTCGAGATACACGTGGGCCTGGTCGATCTGGCCCAGGCTCCAACAGGCGCGGCCGAGGTTGGTGAGGACCCGCGCGCGCAACGCCGGATCAGCCTGCTTGGACCGGTCGAGCCAGCCGACGGCGCGCAGATCCGCTTCGACGGCACTGATGAATTGTTCCTGCTGGGCGAGCACCGTTCCAATCTCGACGTAGATCGCGGCATTGAGCTCGGGATCGTCGGGGGGCGCGGTCGCGGCCGCGGTCTGGTGTGCGACCAGCGACTCGGGTAAGCGCCCCAGCGCATCGAGGGCCGCGCCTTTGATGCGCTGCAAATCAGCCCGCTCATTGGCGGTGGTCGCTCGGGGTTCTGCCTCCCGGATCAGTGCCAGCGCCCGAGCCGGCTCTTTGGCTTTCACCGCCAGCTCGGCGCTCTTGCGCAGGTAGGTGAATTCCATCAGCGACTGATCGCCGGTGAAGTGGCCGAGGGGAAGGCCCAGTCGTTCCGCCATCAAGCGGAGCTTGGCGAGCGATGGGGTCGCGCGGTTGCGCTCTACCTGGCTGATGAAACCTTTGGTCGCCAGACCTCTGGCCAGCTCTTCCTGGGTCAGCCCACGGGCCAGGCGCGCCTCCCGCAGGCGGTCACCGACAGAGTTCATCAAACGCTTTTGAGTATAGCGCCACTAAACACGCGCAGGGAAAGTATATTGACACCAATTTGCACCGGGTGTTAAATACCGGCTGAGTCGGTCGGGGCACCCGGCATACCCAAGGAGGGTGCCATGTACCGACTGTTCGTTCTCGTCGTCGCCGTCGCCGCCGCCGTCCTCGCCGTTGCGGACTCGATGCCGGTAGGTCACTAAGAGCGGTCCCGGGGGGCTCGGACAGGCGCTTGCACGTGGCAAGCGCCTTTTTTACCTGCGGTGAACCGGCCGGAGCAGGCTTACGGTGAGGCGCTCGGCGAGGCCTTCGGGGATGCGCTGGCCGAGGGGCTGGCCGGCTGCAGGCTCGCCAGCTGCTGCAGGATCTGGCCAACGGTCTGAATCTCCTGCGCATAGCCGGTGAAGTCGCCGTTCTTCAGGTCTTTCTGCGCCGTGTCGTAGTGCGCCTTGGCCGAGGCGATCAATTGGGCGACCGTGCCGCTGGGCGCCGTAGTGGGACCACCTGGCGTCGTCGGCGTCGCCTGGCCGAGGAGCGACGCTAGCGCCTTGTCCAGCGTGTCTTCCATGACCACGTTCTGGCCGGTCGCGGCGATCACCTTCTTGAGCTGCGGCTTCTGCACGTTCGTCGACTCGAGGTAGACCGGCTCGATGTACAGCAGGGAATTCTCGATCGGGATCACGAGCAGGTTCCCGCGGATCACACTCGACCCCTGGCCCGTTGCGTTGAGCAAGGCGAACTGCGACTTGATCACCGGTGCCTGGTCGATGTTCGCCTCGATCTGCTGCGGTCCGGTGACCAGGCTGTCCTTCGGGAAGCGGAAGTCGAAGAGCGTTCCGTAATCGGGCTGGTCCGAGCGCGCAGCCAGATAGGCGATCATGTTCGTCTTCCCGTTAGGCGTATAGGGGAGGATGGTCACGAATTCTTCCTTGGGCTCACCCGGGAGCCGCATGATGACGTAGAAGGGCCGGATGGCCACCTGCGTGCCGGATTGCTGCTGGGTCTCTTTCGCGACATTCCACAGGTCCTCGCGGGTATAGAAGACGGTGGGGTCGGTCATGTGGAAGTAGGTGAATCGCTCCGCCTGCAGGTTGAACAAGTCGCGCGGGTAGCGGATGTGGGCCTGGAGCGCAGCCGGCATCTGGCTGAAGGGCTTGAACAGCCCTGGGAACATGGCGCTGTAGGTGTTCGCCAGCGCATCGCTGTTGTCGATCTGGTAATAGGTGGTGGTGCCGGTGTAGGCGTCGATCACGACCTTGACCGAGTTGCGCGCATAGTTGACGCCCGCGAACGGACCATTGCTATCGGGCGCCATATCACTGTAGGGATAGTGGTCGGTAACCGTATAGCCGTCGAGGATCCAATAGGCGTGGCCGTCCACCACGACGACGTACGGATCCTGGTCGAACTGGAGGAACGGCGTCAGAGCGGCGACTCGATCCTGAACGGCCCGGTTGAAAAGCACCTGCGTCTGTGACGTCAATTGCGGGCTGATCAGGACGTTGATGTCGCCGAATCGAATGGCGAATGCCAAACTTCGAAGCGCGGAGGAAAGGGCCACGCCACTGTTGCCGGTCCAGTGCGTGTAGGCATCGGGCGTGAACGGGTAATCGAACTCGGCCTGGCTCGAGTCGACGAGCACGTAGTTCGTCGTGTGGCGCCCGAAGTAGATACCGGGCTGCGTGACCGCCGGGACCCCCTGGGGCGGAATGTTCTGCAGGGTGAGGACGGGATCGCCCTGGCTGGTGGCCTGGTTGGCCCGCGCGGCGACAACCCCGTAGCCGTGGGTGTATTGCAGGTGGGGCGCGACCCAACCACTGACAAAGTTGCCGAGCTTATCCGGATTGATCTCGCGTGCCGCGAGCAATAACTGCAGGTACTGATCGCCAATCTGGTAGCGGTCCACGGCGACCTCATTGGGATAGAACTGGTAGTAGCCGCGAAGGCTCTGCAGGTTCTCCAGCGTGGACGGCAGCGCCAGCTGCGGATCCCACAGCCGAGCGTTCTGGACGGTTTGCGGATTTCGAGCCACCGCATCCGCCGTCAACGTGTCCGACGGTGTGAAGGGCCGATCCTGGATGCTGGTCAAACCGTAAGCCGCCCGTGTGAAGGCGATTTCATTCTTGATGTAGGGCGTCTCGCGTTGCAGCTCGCTGGGCGCGACCTGGAACCGCTGGACGATCCCGGGGAAGACCACCAGCAGGACGAACGCGGCACCCAGCCAGACGACCAGGGCCGCGGGGAGAGGAGCGAGGCGCGCCCCGGCGGCATTGACCAGTAGACCGATGGCGATCAGCACCATCAGCACCGTCATGATCCAGTAGGCGGGGATGCGGGCGGCGGCATCGGCATAGCCGACGCCGTAGACGAAGCCGCGCTTGCTCAGCAGCAACTCATAGAGGTCGAGCCGGTAGTGGACCGCGAGCAGCAGGGCAAAAACCGCGGCGAGAACCGAGAGGTGGCGGACGGCCCGCGGCGGTAGCAAGAAGTTCTGGAAGTTCGTCCGCGCGGCATAGACGCCGACTGCGACCAGCATCATCAGGATCACCACGCCCAGCAGCCAGCCCCAAACGAATCGGTAGAAGGGGAGAGTGAAGACGTAGAAGGAGACGTCCTGGTGCCAGATCGGATCCTGGACGTTGAAGGGTTTTTGGTTGAAAAAGGTCAGGATCGTCTGCCACTGCCCGGCCGCGATCCGGCCGAAGAGCAGACCAAGCAGCACGACGAGGAGCAGGGCGAGGAACGTGGACGGCGCCGTCAGCAAGCGCTGGCGGATGCCGATCGACGACAGACGGCGACCGGTGTTGGAGTTGAGCGCCAGCAGCACATTGGCGCCGCCGATCACCCAGAAAAGGATGGCGAAAATGAAGAACGACCAGATCTGGGCTTGAAAGCGGGTCCCGAAGACGCTGCCGTAGCCGAGCGCGCGGAACCAGAGGAAGTCGGTGTACAGGGTCGCGAAGGGCTTTAGAAGGAAGAGCAGAAGCAGGAGGGCCGCGGCGACGATGATCCAGAAGACCCCTCGTCGCGAGACCCGAATCGTGGGGAAGCTGGGTTCGGTGGGCAGGCGACCGAAGGGCGACTCGCCGCCCTCGAAGAATCCACGCGGAGGACGCCTAGACACCGACGAACGCCGCGCGCCTGGGGTACGGTGCGGAACTACCCACCTCTTCCTCTATGCGCAGGAGCCGATTGTACTTGGCCACGCGTTCCGAGCGTGACGGCGCACCGGCTTTGATCTGGCCGGCGCCGGTGGCGACCGCCAGGTCGGCGATGAAGGTGTCCTCGGTCTCCCCCGATCGGTGGGAGATCACGGTGCTGTAGCCGGCCTGCCGAGCGGTGGCCATGGTTTCCAGCGTCTCGGTCAGCGTGCCGATCTGGTTGACCTTGATCAGGATGCTGTTCGCGATCCCGCTTTCGATCCCGCGGCGAAGCCGCACGACATTCGTGACGAAGATGTCGTCACCGACGAGCTGCACACGTTTCCCGAGCTTGCTGGTCAGCAGGCGCCAGCCGTCCCAATCGTCTTCGGCGAGCCCGTCCTCGATAGAGATGACCGGGTAGCGGTCGATCCAGGACGCCCAGCGATCGATCAGTTCTTTCGCCTGGAGCGTCTGTCCCTCACCCTCGAGCGCGTACCGGCCGTCGTGGTAGAACTCCGAGGCGGCCGGGTCAAGGGCGATGAAGACGTTCGTGCCGGGCTGGTGCCCACTGCGCTGCATGGCATCGACGAGCAGCCGCATCGCATCCTCATTGGCGTCGAGCTCCGGGGCGAAGCCGCCCTCGTCGCCCTGCCCGGTGCTGAGCCCTCGCTCGTGCAGGATGTCCTTGAGCGCGTGAAAGACCTCGGTGCCCCAGCGAAGTCCCTCGGAAAAGCTGGGAGCACCGGCCGGCACCACCATGAACTCCTGGAAATCGACCTTCGTCTGCGCATGCCGCCCGCCGTTGAGGATGTTCATCATCGGCACCGGCATCACCAGCTCGCGGCCGCCAGCCAGGTAGCGGTAGAGCGGCTGGCCCGCCGCCAGCGCCGCTGCGCGAGCCACCGCCAGGGACGCGCCGAGCACGGCATTCGCGCCCAGCCGTGATTTATTGGCCGTCCCGTCGAGGTTGATCAGCCGCTCGTCGATGGCCCGCTGGTCGCTCACGTCGGCCCCCCGGAGGGCTTCCGCGATTTCCGCGTTGATGTGTCCGACGGCCTTGCGCACGCCTTTGCCGCCGTAGCGGCTCTGGTCGCCGTCGCGGAGCTCGACCGCCTCGTGGGCCCCGGTCGAGGCGCCGGATGGGACGGCCGCCCGGCCCCGCTCGCCCGACTCCAGAACGACGTCCACCTCGACCGTGGGATTTCCGCGCGAATCGAGGATCTCGCGCCCCAGGATGCGAGCGATTCGGGATCGGGTCACAGGTCGTCCTCCTCGCCGCCGGGCTGAGGACCCGCATCGCCCATCTCGTCGACGACCTGGTCGAAGTCCTCGCCAAGCTCGTCGCCGCCCATCTGCTGTCCCATCTTCTTCGCCCAGCGCGCCATGCTCTTGGGGTCGTTCTCGTCGACATCGGAAAGGTCGCTGTCGCTGAGCCGCTCCAGCCGGCTGTCCTCGGAGAGGACCTGGGCGGTCCGGGAGATCAAACGGGTCAGGTGGCGTCCGCCGCACAGCGGACAGGCTGGCGATGCCTCCACGGCCGCGAGGCTCTTGAACAAGATGGAGGGCCGCTTGCCGCAGTCGGGACAGCGGTACTCGTAAATTGGCATCCCGCGCCCTAAACTTACCGCATGGCAGAGCATCACTCACCCCAAGGCGACGAGCACAGCGCGGCGCACGAACATTCGGAAGGAACGCAGCGACTTCGTGAGGTCGTTCGCGACGGGTTCACGATCATGCTGGGCGCCGCGAGCTGGGCGTTCGAGCAGGGCGATCGGATGGTCGACACCTGGATGCACCAGGGACACGTTAGCCGCGAGGAGGGCCGCCGGCGGTTCGATGAGTTCGCCTCCAACACTCGTCGCCGGGGTGAGGATCTCGGCCGCCGCGTTTCCGAGAGCATGCGGTCGTCGATGCCGGTCGCGACGCGCGATCAGGTCGCTCAGCTCGAGCGGCAGGTCGCCGAACTCACCCGCCAACTCGAAGCAATGAAGGCGAGCGGCGCGGCCTCCCCTTCCGGGTCCACCGCGACGCGCGAACGGCCGCCCCAGCCGTAATTACAGTTACACGGTGACTTAACCGGGCGGGTGCGCCGTCCAGCCGTCGCGGCGCACTCGCGCATAAGAACGTGCGCTCGTGTGCTCGCACGAACGGCATGCGGCGCCCGCCCTCTTTCGCCCGAAAGGGCGGCGGCCCGAGGGCCGCTAAGCACCGCTACCCATGCTTTTTGTGGTGGCCACCATTGTCGCCACCTCCGCCGCCGCCACAGCCCTCGTCACAACCTTGCGGCGGTGGGGGCGGTAGCTGCGACTGGGCCACCTGTTCGGTGCCGGGCAACAGATAGGCAACATAACCATTCATGTTGACCGTGTGCAGGCCGTCCGGAACGGCAAACCAGTTGTCGGCCTGCCCGCTCAACGCTTCGGTCATGAAACCGTGGAAGATCGGCGCCGCTCCGACGATACCGCTGACGTTGCGCATGGCAGTGTGATCGGCATTCCCCACCCAGACGGCCACCGCCAGGTTGGGCGTGAAGCCGACTGTCAGGTTGTCGCGGAAGTCGTTCGTCGTCCCGGTTTTGGCGGCGACGTGATGTCCCGGAATCACGAGGTCACTGTTGCGGCCGAACTCCAGCGACCGATTGCGGTCATCGGAAAGCATCTGCGCCATGATGAAGCTGACCTGGGGGCTGAGGGCGGCCTTGCCGTTCGCACGAGGGTCGAAGCGGTAGAGCACGCTGCCGTCATGCGCCGTGATCCCGAGGATGGCCTGCGGGTGTTCATAGGTGCCCTGCCCGGCCAGGGTGCTCGCGCCGGCGGCCATATCGATCAGCGGCACCTCGTAGCCACCCAGGGTCAGGCTCGGCTGGTAGCTCGCCGCGGGTTGGGTCAGCGTCTCGACACCCATACGCCGGGCGACGTCGACGACGTGGTCGATTCCCGTCCCGAGCTCCACTTTGACGGCTGGGATGTTGAGCGAGTTGCCCAGCGCGTAGGGAATCGGCTGCCAGCCGTGGTAGCTGCCGTCGTAGTTGCGCGGCGTGTACGTACTGCCGTCCGAGAGTTGGACGCGCAGCGGCGAGTCGTCGACCCAGGAGCCCATCGTGAATTTCCCCGACTCGATCGCGGCCGTGTAGGTGAACATCTTGAAGGCGGATCCGGGCTGCCGCGGAATGATCGCCATGTTGTACTCGCCGCCGGGCACATCGGAGCCCGCTGACCCAACCATAGCCAGCACGCCGCCGCTTTTGGGATCGATGGCGACCAACGCACCGTCGGTGACATGCTGGGCCTGGAGCGCCATCACCTTCGCCCGCACCTGGCGCTCGGCGATCGACTGCAAGTTCCAGTCGAGCGAGGTCACGACGGTCAGCCCACCGTTTTTCAACAGCTCCGATCCGTACGTCTTCTCCAGCTGCGCCGCCACCCAGTGCACGAAACCCGGGGCTTTGACATCGTCCACCGTCGAAGGCTTTTGCAACGCGAGCTTCTGCGCGTAGGCGGTCTGCGCCTGGGCCGCGGTGATCGCGTGGGTATGGACCATCGCGTCCAGCACGACCCGCTGGCGCGCCTTGGCCCCGCTGAGGTTCGTGATCGGATCCAGCTGCGTCGGTGCCTGCGGCAGGCCGGCGAGGAAGCTGGCCTCGGGCAAGGACAACCGGCTCGCCGATTTGCCGAAGTAGGTCTGCGTCGCCGCCTCGACCCCATACGACCGATTGCCGTAATAGATCCGGTTGAGGTACGCGTCGAGGATCTGCGCCTTCGAGTATTGGTGCTCGATCTCGACCGCGAGGATCGCTTCGTCCAGCTTGCGCAACACCGAGCGGTCCTCGGTCAGATAGATGTTCTTGACCAGCTGCTGGGTGATCGTGCTGCCCCCCTGATCGAAGTGGAGATGGAGGAGGTCGGCAAGCCCGGCCTGGGCGGTACGGAGCAGGTTGAGACCGCCGTGCTGATAGAAGGAACGATCCTCGACCGCGATGGTCGCCTGGCGCATCGCCGGCGCCACCTGGCTCAGCGGTACGATCTGCCGCCGCTCGGACCCCTGGTGGATCTCGGCAAGCAGGACGGTTCCGCTCCGGTCGTAGATCCGGGTCGAGAGTGGCAGCCGGGCGGTGCTGAGATTCGAGGTCGAAGGGAGTCCCGCCCAGACGTAAAGCAGACCGGGAAGGACCACCAGCAGCACTGCCAGGAAGACCGCCGGCACCATCATCCAGGGGCGGATGCGGATTCGCCCTGCCCGCCGGCGAACCGGTCGACCGCAGCGCGAGCAATACCGGCTGTCGGGCTTGAGCGTGGAGCCGCAGCCAGCGCAGAAGTGGGCAGTCTGAATGACGCCTTACATTATATCGAGAGGCTCATATCCCGCCCCTCCCCCAAAAGGGAAGGGAGTTAAACGACGCTGGCGCCGAGCACGCTCTTGAGGTGGGCCAGCGACCAGCGCTGGACCTCGTCGCCAGGGTGGCCGGGCGCGTCGAAGGTCTCGACGGCCGACGCCGGGACGACCACACGGTAGTCGCGATTCCGCAGGTCGGCGACCGTGTGGAGGACGCAGATGTCGGTGCAGACGCCGACCACCGTGACCTGCTCGGGCTGGGCGGCCCGAAGTTGGGCCTCGAGGTCGGTCTCGAAGAAACCCGAGTAGCGGCGCTTGCGGATCAGGGTGGCATCGTGCAGCAGCGGCTGAAGCTCAGGGACCACCTCCGACTCGGCCGTCCCCCGCACACAATGCACGGGGAAGACCTCGAATTCGCGGTCGTTCGGGTCGTGCGTGTCCGCCAGGAAGATCAGGTGGTCGCCGGCCCGGCGGCGTTCCTCGATGACCTCACGGATCCGCGGGATGGCGGCATCACAGCGAGGAGAGGCGAGGTTTCCCTGCTTGCAGAATCCATTGAGCACGTCCACCACGATCGTGACGTTTGGCATGGCTACGACACCAGCTCGAGCCGCGGGTTTGGCCGGTATCGCCGCCCAGCTTTGGCGCAGGGCCGGCCCTCGACCATGACGACGTCGGCCGTGAAGTCATAGCTCCCCTGGAAGAAGGCGCTGCCGACCCCGTAGGCGTCGACGGGTACCGCCTCGCGCTCGAACCGCTGGATCTTATCGACGTTGAAGCCACCGCTGGCGACGATCTTGACGTGCTCGAAGCCCTCCCGGTCGAGGGCCCGCCGGACCAGGTGGCAGAGCTGAGGGTTGACGCCCCGAGGGTCGAAGTCGCCCATCAACTTCTGGACGCTGACATCGACCATCGTCTCGGAGGTGTCGAGGCGGACACCCCAGAGCCGGTCCTTGAGCGCGCGCGCCACCTCCAGCGACGTCCGCACGCAGTCGTTCTCCCAGTCGACGAGGACCACCAGGTTGGCGGTGGGCTCCATGTATTCCGCGTACTTGTGTGCCGCCAGCACGGTGTCCCCGTTGTAGGCGGCGATCAATCCGTGCGGCACCGTCCCGATCCCCCGGCCGCCCCACCAGGACGCCTGCGCGTCGGTCGAGACCCCGATGGCTCCCGAGACGTGGGCGGCGTAGCCGTCGCCCGTTTGAACCAGGTGGTGGTCGTGGCGCGCCGGAAAGAACATGATTTGCTTGCCGTTGGCGGCTTCCACGACCCGCCGGACGTTGGTGGCGACCTTCGTACGGCGTGCCAGCACCCCGAGATAGACCGTCTCGAGGCGGGCGAAGAGCGAGTAGTCGCCTTCGATCGTCATCGTGGTTTCCCAGGGTGCGGCCTCATCGCCGTCGTAGAGCGCGTGCACCCGGAGCTGTGAGAAGTCCTCCGAACACAGTTTGACGATCGCGATCGCCTCATCCATTCCGCCGATCACCGCGTGCTTCTTCTGAAAGACCTGCATCATGACCTGCGGATGCCGGTTATCCGCGCGCAAGACGTCGACGGTCCGGTTGAAGTAGACGTCGCTGTAATACCCTTCGCGGATCCGCTCGACCGGTAATCGGAACACCGACGGGTCGAGGCGCTCGCGTCGACGGGTTGGCGTTTGGGTTACCGCTTCCGTGGCCACGGCAAAATTTACGGCGCTTCGGCGCCGATCTTCCGGTATCGCTGGTAACGCTCCTCGACCAGGCGATCGATCTCGATGGTCTCGAGCGCGCCCAGATGGCGTCGCAGCGCGGCGCCGGCGGCGTCAGTGGCCACGCCGAAGTCATTCTGGGCGCCGCCCGGCGGTTCGGGCACGATCTCATCGGCCAGCCCGAGCCGTTTCAAATCCGCGGCCGTGAGCTTGAGCGCGTCGGCGGCTTCGACCTTGCGCGCGATGTCACGCCAGAGGATCGAGGCGCAGGCCTCGGGCATCGCGACGCTGTAGATCGAGTGTTCCATCATGAGCAGGCGATCGCCGACGCCGATCCCGAGCGCCCCACCGCTGCCGCCCTCGCCGATCACCAGCGTCACGATCGGGACGCGCGCCTCGGCCAGTGCCACCAGGTTGTCTGCGATCGCCCAGGCGATCCCCCGCTCCTCCGCCCCAGCGCCGGGGAACGCCCCCGAGGTGTCGACCAGGGCCACGATCGGAAACCTGAATCGTTCCGCTTGCTTGATCAACCGGAGCGCCTTGCGGTACCCCTCGGGATTGGCCATGCCGAAGTTGCGCAGCGCCCGTTCGGCGGTGGTGCGGCCCTTCTGCTGCGCGATCACCATCACGGTCCGCTTGTCGAAGGCGGCGGGCCCGCCGATGATCGCATGGTCGTCGCCGAAGACGCGGTCACCGTGCAGCTCGAAGAAATCGCTGAAGATCGCGTGGATGTAGTCGAGGGCATAGGGCCGATCGGGGTGCCGTGCCAGCTCGACCTGCTCCCAGGTGGCGGCGGCAACCGAACCGTTCTCGCTCACCGCGGCACGACGGAGACGGGCGCGGAGGTTTTCGCCGGCTTTTGCAGCTCGAAGTCCTTGACGATGCCGTTCTTGATGTAGAGGTCGAGCAGCTGCCGCAGCACGGCCGGCAGCTCGGGCCGGGGCACGACCAGGTCGATCATGCCGTGACGCCACAGGAATTCCGCGGTCTGGAACCCCTCCGGGAGGGTCTCGTAGGTGGCCTGCTGGATCACACGGGCGCCGGCGAAGCCGATCATGGCGCCAGGTTCGGCAAGGATCACATCGCCGAGGGATGCGAAGCTGGCCGTGACTCCGCCCATCGTCGGATCGGTCAGTAACGAGATGTAGGGAACGCCGGCCGCGCCCAGCCGGCCCAGGGCGGCCGCCGTCTTCGCCAATTGCATCAGTGACAGCATGCCCTCCTGCATTCGGGCGCCGCCAGACGCGGAGATGATCAGGAGCGGCAAGTGGCTCTGCAGGGCGCGCTCGATGCCGTTCGTGATCTTTTCGCCGGTCGCGGCGCCCATGCTGCCGCCCATGAACGCGAAGTCCAGGCAGACGATGACGAGCCGGTGGCCGGCCAGCGTGGCCTCGCCCCAGATGACCGCCTCGTTGGCGCCGGTCGCGGCGCGGCTCTGCTCGATGCGCTTGCTGTAGGGCTGCGAATCTTTGAAGCCGAGGACGTCCTTCGCCGTGATCTGCTGATCCTCTTCCCGGAAGGAGCCGGGCTCGACCAGCATCGCGATCCGCTCCGGCGCGCGCAGCCGGAAGTGATAGCCGCATCGATAACAGACCCCCAGCGCCGCCGTCAGGCGGGCGGGTTCGAGCGATGTATCGCACTTGGGGCAGGTGAGGCGGTCGATCTCCTCGCCGACGCCGGCACGCGGCGACGGCAGAGCGACGTATCGCGTCTTGGGACGAAACATGGGTTAGGCCGCGACCCTGACGGGCGCGCCTTCCCATTTGATTACGCATGCACCCCAGGTCAGCCCGGCGCCGAACCCGACCAGCACGAGATGGTCGCCGGTTTTCAGCCGGCCCGCGGCCAGCGCATCCTTGAGTGCCAGAGGGATCGAGGCGGTCGAGGTGTTGCCGTAGTTGGCAATCTCGTTGACCATGACGTCCGAGCCCACGCCCAGCCGCTTGCCAGCCGCCTCGATGATGCGGGCGTTGGCCTGGTGGGGGACGATCAGTTTGACGTCTTCCAACCGAACGTTGGCTTTCTCCAGCGCCTGGAGTGTCGCCTGGGCGAGGATCTCGGTGGCGAAGCGGAACACGCGGCGCCCATCCATGCGGATCTCCGGCCGGCCACCACCCTCGGGACCGTCGGCGCCCGGCGCGACATAGATAAGGTCACCGCCTGAACCGTCCGCTCCGAGCACGCAGGACTTGATGCCGGCTCCGTCGATGCCTGGCCCC
>DATBYO010000008.1:0-16599 GCA_036513655.1 Candidatus Dormiibacterota bacterium
AGGGGACCGATGGCGCGCCGCTCCTCCGCGTTGATCCCCACGGTGATGAATTGGCGGATGCTGCCGCTGGGACCGAGCACGCCCAGGGCGCCATACCGGGCCGCGGTCAATTCCACCGCCAGCTCAATAATCCGCTGCAGAACCGTCGGCAGAGACAGATCCGCGGCGAGGGCAAGCCCCAAATCGAGAAGCTGGTCCCGACGGTCCTTGCCCGAGGTCATGTGCGGGCTCCCAAGGGTCGCCGCGGCTCGCCAACCTCGAGCCGGATGCGCGCATCCACAATGAGGGCGCCGTGCGCACTGACCAGCACGGGATTGCAGTCGAGCTCGGCAATCTCGGGATGCGCCTCAACCATCGCGCTCACCCGGAGAATGACGTCCTTCAGCGCCGCGATGTCCGCCGGCGGGGTTCCTCGGTAGCCAGTCAGCAGCGGAAACGTCCGAAGCGACCGGAGCATCTCATCAGCGTCGGTCATGGTCAGCGGGGTGATCCGGACGGCAACGTCCTTGAGCAGTTCGACCGCAGTCCCGCCCGCGCCACAGGCCAGCACCGGCCCGAACAGCCGGTCGTGAACCACGCCCACCAGCATCTCGACACCGCCGGTGATCATCGACTGAATCTGGAACCCGGTCAGCTGGTGACCGTGTGTGGCGACTTCGATGGCCATGGCCCGGGCCGCGCCCGCGACCTGATCCGGCAACAGACCAAGACGCACACCGCCGGCATCCGATTTGTGGAGGAGGGTCGGGGCGATCGCTTTGAGCACCAACGGCTCGGACAGCTCCAGCGCAAGGCGCGCCGCTTCGGCCGGCGACTCAGCAAAACGCGATACGGCATGCGGCAGCCCATAGCAATCAAGCAGCTGCTGCGTCTCTTTCGGATTCAACCAGCGGGCACCGCGCGAAAGGCCGGAGGAGATCAGGCCGGCGGCTTCGTCGGTCCGCAGATCTGTGAAGGCAGGGACGTGGCCCTCTGGCCGGAGGCGCCATTCGCCGTAGGCGGCGGCCCGGGCGAGTGCGATCGCCGCATCCTCAGGGAACTGGTACGAGGGGATGCGGGCCTCAGGTCCCTGGAGCTGATCCGGTACACCGCGGGCAGACATGAACACGGTCACGATCGGCATCGGCCGGGGCAGCTGGGAGGCTGCGTCCCGGACCGCGAGCGCAACCTCCTCCGCGCGGGTCACCAGTGGAGGAATGAAGATGACGACGATCGCGTCCACCGCGTTCGATTCAGCCAGCACGCGGATGGTCCGGTTGTAATCGTCGGGGGTCGCCGACGCGATCATGTCGATGGGATTGTGGACGGAGGCCTCTGGTGGCAGATACTGCCGGAGCTCGGTCATAACGTCCTCTGGGGTGACTGGGACACTGAGCCCCTCGGCCTCGCAGGCATCGGCGCAGAGAATGCCGGGACCGCCGCCGTTGGTGATGATGCCGACGCGCTTCCCTCCAGGCGCCGGTTGGTTGGCGAGCAGGGCCGCGACATCGAAGAGCTCGCCGAGCGTGTCCGTGCGGATGACTCCAGCCTGGCGGAAGAGGGCGTCCACCGTGACGTCGGAGGCGGCCAGCAGCGCGCCGGTGTGCGAGGACGTGGCCCGGGCACCCGCGGCCGTACGGCCGCTCTTCACCGCGACGATCGGTTTGATTCGTCCCACGCGGCGCGCGATGCGGGCGAACTTGCGTGGGTTGCCGAAGGATTCGAGGTAGAGCAGGACGAGGTCGGTCCGCGGGTCCGTCTCGGCGAACTGCAGGATGTCGTTTCCCGAGAGGTCCGCCTTGTTGCCGACCGAAAGGAACCAGGAGAGCCCCAGGTTGAGCGAGCTGGCGTAGTCAATCACTGCAAGGCCGAGGGCACCACTCTGCGACAGGAAGCCGACCCGACCCGCTGGAGGGGCAACCGGCCCGAAGGTGGCGTCCATCGAAACTGCCGGGTCGGTGTTGATGATTCCCATGCAATTCGGGCCGCACAGCCGCATCCCGCTCTCCCGGCACACGGCCAGCAGCTCGCGTTGACGCTCGACGCCCGACTCCCCGGCCTCCGCGAAACCGGCCGAGATCACGACCAGGCTCTTCACACCTTTGCGGGCGCAGTCGCGAGCCGCCCTGACCACCGCCTCAGCCGGGACGGCGATCACCGCGAGGTCCACCGGTCCGGGGATATCCGTGACGGAAGCGAACGCGACGACCGATTGGACGACCGATGCGCGGGGGTTGACGGGATAGACCGCGCCGGTAAAGGCGTTAGCAAGCAGGTTGTGAAAGAGCTCGCCGCCAATGGTGCCGCGCGTCCGGCCCGCGCCGATCACGGCGATGGTCCGAGCGGCCAGCATGCTGTGGACCGCGGCGGCGGCTGCTATCTGCTCACGACGCTCGTATTGCTCGATGGCAGTGGGAGAGAGGAAGGTCGGAAACTCCACGCGGAGCGTGCCCGGCTCGGCCCGGACCGTAACCGCGAACCCGCTCTGACGGAACACGCCGATCATCTTGTGGTTTTCGGACAGCACCGAGGCTTCGAACAGGAAGATGCCGTCTCGCTGGGCGGTTTCGGCGAGCTGACCCAACAGGATGGTGGCGATTCCCTGTCCCTGCAGCGCCTCGCCGACCGCGAACGCGACCTCAGCCCGGGCTGGGCCCATTCGGACATAGGTAGCGTGGGCGACGATTGCTCCGTCCACGCCGCTGCAGGCGACGAGGTTACAGCGATCTTCCGGCGCGGCACCAGCCGATCGGTGGGCCGCCTCGGTTAGATTTGGCCCTCCCGAAAAGAAGCGCGAATAGCGCGACTCGGCGGACAACTCCTCGAGAAAGGCGAGAATGGCGGCCTCATCCTCGGGCCGTGCAGTCCGGACATGGACCGTCGAGCCGTCGCGCAGCGCGACGTCCGCATCGATTGACCCGAGCGGCTGGTTCGGAGAAATCGGTGTCCGCACGGGGTTAAGACCCCGGGGTCGTGGTGCGACGGGCGAAGTAGGCGGCGGCCTCGGCTCGGCGCGCGACCTCGAGCTTCGAGAGGATGCTCGTCACGTAGTTTTTGACCGTCTTTTCGGCGAGATGGAGTGCCTCTCCGATCTCCCCGTTCGTCTTGCCTTCCGAGATCAACGTCAGGATCCGCTCCTCCTGGGCCGACAGCCGCGCGAGTCGCTCGTCCTTGAGGAACTGTTTTCCCTTGCGCAGCCGGTCGAGGACGCCCTTGGTGACTGCCGGGTCGAGGAGACTCTGTCCGGATCCGACCGTCCGAACCGCCCGGACGAGGTCGGCGCCCTTGATCTGCTTGAGGACGTAGCCGGCGGCGCCCGCCATGATCGAGGCGAACAGCGCATCATCGTCGGCGAACGTCGTCAGCATCAGGACCTGGGTCTTCGGCAGGCGAGCCCGAATCTCGCGGGTCGCCTCGATGCCGCTTCCATCCGGGAGCTGGATGTCCATGATGACCACGTCCGGGCGGGCCCACTCCGCTCGGGCGATTGCCTCTTTGACGGTCCCGGCTTCGCCGACAACCGTGATATCGGGTTCGGGCTCGAGCAGCGACTTGATCCCATCGCGGACGACTTCGTGGTCGTCAACCAGGACGACCCGTAGTGGCATCTCGCTCACCGGCATATCGTCGCAAATTTCGAGGATGCGGCTAAAAAAGGTCCCGCCGAAGAAGGGACCTTGGTCAGTGCCAACCTCCCGCAGGGGTGCTTACCATGGAACCACTATGGATACACCTGCCGGCTACCTGCATTGGGGTTTCATCCTGATTTCGATCCCGAACCTGCTTTTGATCGGCCTGATGGTCGTCCTGTTCGCCCTTGCGCTCGTTATTCCCCTCCCGGGGGAGAAGGAGAAGCCATGAGCAGCTGGACCGCCCGCGCCCGCGAGGGAATGGCAAAAAGGCTGCCAATGGAAAACCTTCTGCCCGACCGCCAGCCGTACTACGTGGGCTCGTGGGTCTACGTCTTTGGCGTCGTGACGATCGCCGCGCTGGTGCTGACCGTGTTGAGCGGCATCATCCTGGCGCTCGCGGGCCCCGACTGGTGGCACATCTCGGCGGCCGGTCGATTCTTCAATAGCGTGCACTTCTGGAGCGTCCAGGTCTTCTTCGTCTTCATGGTGCTGCACCTGTGGGGTCAGTACTTCATGGCCAGCTGGCGCGGCGGTCGGGCGACGACCTGGATGATCGGGGTCGTCATCTTTGCGATTTCGATCGCCGCTGCCTTCACTGGCTACCTCTCGCAACAGAACTTCGCGTCGCAATGGATCGCCGTCAGCGCGAAGGACGCGCTCAATGCGGCCGGTTTGGGCGCGTTTTTCAACGTCCTCAACTTCGGCCAGATGTACGGCATCCACGTGGTGCTTTTGCCCGTCGCCATCATCGTGCTGGTTGCCCTGCACATCCTCTGGGTGCGCATGAAAGGCGTCGTCCAGCCGATCGAATCGCCTCGGCCCCCGACACGCTCGACGTCGGAGGAGGTGTGACGATGCAGCGCAAGCCCGCGACATCACAGGGCTCCATGCCGACCATCCGGACCGTCCCGTATGACTTGCTCAAGGAAGTCGCCATCGCCATGGTGGGCTGCCTCGTTCTGGTGATCGTCCTGGCGGCCGCCCTGTCGTCCCCCGACGTGCCGTCGGTCACGATCCAGAGCTGGGCGCAGGCCGACCCCGTCGACTTCACGACCACCGCGGCCAACGAGCTGGCCGGCTCGACGACAAGCGCCGGCTACGGCGCGCCATACAACAACGCCGACGCCGGACAGACGCTGGGACCCATCGCGCCATCGAAATGGGCCGGCGTCCGCCAACCGGTCGACGGGGCCAATGATTTTGTCATCAACCCACTCACGCACGCCAGTGTCGGTGATTCGCAACTGACGACCGCGCTGACCGCTTTCCAGGCGGCGTCCGACACGCAGAAGACCGGCTGGCTCACCGCCTATGCGAAGGCGCTTGGCGACGCCAAAGTGCAGGACGGGAAGGTCACGGTTGCGAGTGGCGACTACGGCGCCGTCCCCGTGCTGATGGACCGACTCCTGACCGTTGCGCGCTCGGGTGGCCTCGATGGCCTTCTCCTGAGCAGTGGGCATTTCTATCAGACCGATTTCACCAAGCCGCTCCTCTTCATGGCCGACGGTTCGTACCTTGCCGGCCTGGCCGACCAGCAACACCTGAGCGGCAGCCAGTGGGGCATGATGAATGAGACCGGCCAGTACCCGGGGCAGTCCTGGTTGTGGCTGTACACCGTCTGGTACCAGATCCCACCGTTCAACACAGCGCCAAACGGCGACCTGCTCGTGATCATCCTGATGGGCGTCCTGACGCTCGGGCTCCTGTTGGTGCCGTTCATCCCCGGGCTGCGCGACATCCCCCGGCTCATCCCGATCTACCGGCTCATCTGGCGCCGCTACTACCAGGAAGAAGCAAGGGGGTGAGTACCGTGTTCATCCGGTACTACGTCGAACTGGCGCACCCAGTGCTGGACCTGCAGCTCGCATTGCTCAAGGCTCCGTCATCGTGGTTACCCAGTCTGGCTGAGAACGCCGACGAGCACGGCCAGCGCCTTCTGACCGAGGTGGGATTTGCCATGGATGGCCACCGGATCGTCAAGAGGGTCTCGATCGAGATCGGAGATCCCGTTCGGTCGTCCAGGCGCACCTGGATACCGATTTCGTGGCAGGCCACCGGCCCAGGCGGGCTCTTCCCCGTACTCGATGGGGACCTCGAGATCGCCACATTAGGTGCCGAACGCACCCAACTCGCCTTCAGCGCGCGATACCATCCGCCGCTCGGGCTGATCGGCCGAACGGTCGATCGGGCGTTACTCTCGCGGGTCGCGGAGGCGACCATCAAAGACTTCGTCGACCGGATCGCGGAACGGCTGAACGACCAGATCGCCCTGGGTCGAGTCGCCTAACCACCCCGTCGAGTTGGGGACCTTAGTCCCTACCGATCTCAAGGCGAGGGGCACATGCTTGCCACAGGTTCATTGCATGGCACAGCATCCGGTCAGCCGCCGCGGCTTCCTGAAGACTCTCGGTGGGGCGTCCGCCCTTGTGGCGGTTGGCGCAGCTGGGGCCTTGACCTGGCGCGCGGCCGACCAGGGCGTGTTCAGTTCAAACCGCGGACCCGCGTATGACGCCTGGCAGGTCTGGAACGACGAGGCCGGCGGCGTACCGCTCAACCTGGTCAGGGCGGCGGTGTTGGCCGCGAGCGCGCACAACACACAGCCCTGGCTATTCCGAGTCACGCCGAATCGGGTCGACCTCTACGCGGTCACGGCCAGGAATATCGGGACCATCGATGCCCTGCGGCGCGAGATGTACATCTCGCTTGGCTGCGCGCTGGAGAACCTGGTGCTGGCCGCCGACGCCCACGGCCTTCGGTCTTCGGTGCAGCTCATGCCGGATACGGGTGCCCCGACGTTCGCCGCGCGGATTGACCTCGCCGCCGGCACGCGCAGTTCGTCTCCGCTGTACCAGGCCATCCCCAAACGCCACACCAACCGAGCCGGATATGCGGGACGGCCGGTGGCCGCGCAAACGTTGACCGCGATGGAGGCCCTGATCGACACGCCTGATGTGGGCGTGGTGTGGCTGACGAGCGATTCTGAAAAGCGGGCGTTTCGAGAGCAAACGGTCCGGGCGACGAAAGCGATCATTGCCGATCCCGAGCAAGCGGCCGATGACTTCGCCTGGTATCCGCGTGACTGGCGGGCGTTGCAGGCCGAGAAGGATGGGGTGACGCTGGACGCCGCGGGGATCTCGCCTGTGCTTCGAACTCTTGGGAAGGTCCTGGGCGTGTCGCGCGACCAGTCGGACCAGGGCTGGCTCAGCGCCACCCGTGATAGCCAGCTGCCGACCGCGTCGGCCTTCGGCACGCTGGTCATCCATCAAGCCGCCGACAATGCGCAGCGGATCCAAGCCGGTCGCGTCTGGCAGCGAATGCATCTGTGGGCGACGAACCAGGGTCTGGCCATGCAGCCGCTGAACCAGGTGGTCGAGCGCGCCGAACGGGAACAGACGGCCGGCCTACGTCCTGACTTCACCACCGAGGTCGCGGCGATGATTCCGGAGGCTGGATGGCACGCGGTAATGCCGTTCCGGATCGGCTATCCGATGGTCGACGCACTCGGAAGCCCACGTCGCCCGGCCGAAGACGTTGTCGTTCGCGGTTAACTGGGAGGAAGGTCATGAACGTGATTCGACGGAATTTATTGGAGGGGCTTCTCGTCATCTTGGGCGGACTCTATGTCTACGTGGGGGTCTATGAGATCGGCGTCGCGAGGTTCGCCGGAATCCTCGGTGGACTGATCATCGTCGCCGCGACCGTCGTCGGCCGCCGTTCCCGTCCGATCGCCGGCAGCCTCCTGTTGGTCGGGACGCTTCCCCTCGCCATCGCCACCTGGTGGAGCGTCGTAACGCCCCTGGTGGCCGTACTCGCGCTCCTGCTTGGCGGAAACATCCTCTTCACACAGCCGAGAGCGAGCGATGCGAAGCGCCTATGAGCGGCTGTCGATCCAGGACCAGAGTAACCTCTGGGCAGAAGCGGCAGACACGCCCATGCACATCATCGCGGTGCTGCAGCTGGAGCCAGGTCCGCTCGTCGGCGATCGTGGGGAACTCAAGCTAGACGACATCCGCCGGCGGATCGCCGGCCGCCTGGCACGAACGCCGCGGCTTCTGCAGGTCGTTCGACCCGGCAACGTGTTGACCGGACCACCGATCTGGATCGATGAGGTTGGATTCGATCTCGACCGGCACGTGCGAGTCGGCTCCATTCCGGCGCCAGGCGGTGAGGCTGAGTTGCTCGAGGTGGTGGCACGGATCGATGAGCAGCGCCTGGATCGAAATCACCCGCTCTGGCAACTGTGGCTCCTCTCCGGGTTATCGACGGGTCGCGTGGTGCTCGTCGTGAAGCTGCATCACGCGATTGCCGACGGCCTGGCCGCCCTCCAGTTGATGGCTCCGCTTTTCGACTTCACCGGCGGTGGCAACGACGACGGTGCTCCGGCCCAACCCGGGCCGCCGAGAACGGTCCCAGACAGGTGGAACCTGACGCGGGACAACGCCGTGGCGAAGGTGAGTGCCTTCGGGCAGGCGCTCGCCACGATCGGCAGGCCGGTCGCTCTCTGGCACGCTGCGGGCACGACCGCCCGCGCCCTGCGCGTGACGATGGGGCAGGCCAGGCAGGCGCCACGCAGTTCGATCAATCAGCCGATCGGCTCCGGACGCCGGCTGGCGGTCATTCGGATTCCGCTCGACGAGGCGAAAGCTGTGGCGCACGCCCACGGTAGCAGGGTCAACGACCTGCTGCTCTCTCTGGCCGCGGGCGGCTTACGCGCCCTGCTGCTGAAACGAGCCGAGTCGATCGACGGCCTCAAGCTCCTGACGTCGGTTCCCGTCTCCATGCGGCACGACGCAAAGCTGGGCAACGAGGTCGGCGTGATCATCGTGCCGCTTGCGATCGAGGCCGCTGATCCCGCTGCGCGGCTCGAAGCCGTCCTGCGGGCGACCAAGGCGGCCAAGCATGCGCAGAACGCCGCGGCTGGAATGATGGCATGGTCGCTGATGGCGAGAATGGGGATGGCCCGGCTGCTCACCCGGCGTCAGCGATTCGTCAATCTGTTCATCACCAACGTCGGCGGACCGCCGATGCCCGTGTATGTCCTGGGCGCCCGGCTGCTCGATGTGATACCGGTCGTACCGATCGCGGGCAACTGTACGCTCGGTTTTGCGGCGCTTTCTTACAACGGATGCCTGGCGATCACCGCCGTCGCTGATGCCGGCCACGTGCCCGACCTCGACGTGGTCGGGCAAGGTATCGAGGACAGCTGGGCCGCGCTGAAACAGACACGCGCCCCGGCTCGAGTGGCGTGAGCATGTCGGACCTAGCGGCGCCGGACCAGGAGGGCGATGGCAACCAAGTATCTAGGTCGGTGTAGTGTCGCTAGCTGTCCTTGGCAGTTTTCGTCGCCTTCTACGGCCCTCATCACGCAGCTCTACGGCAACCATTTCAAGGGGTCGCACAGTGGGTCGGCGTCCCTCCTAATTGAGCCGGGTTCCCTGGCCATTCCGTGGCCGCCAGAGCGCCAGGAATTAATTCGCCTGAATTTGGTCGAGTCACCAGAGCAGTCGCGCGCCCGCGCGACCAGGTGGTTGCTGATTGCGTCGGCTGGCTCCTTCTGTGTCGGCGTAGGCATGCTCCTCACGGCTGTTGTCATGGCGGCGGATCCTGCGTCCGCCGCAGGGGTGGCGGCCCTCGGAGGGGCACCGTTCTGGATCGCATTGTTCGTCGTCGAGCAATTTGTCTTAGGGGGTGTCCTCGCGTGCTCAGTGCGCGTGAGCCGATCGACTGTCTCCGTGGCTTTTCGTCGGTTTGGCTTCACATTGCTAATCGTTGCGTCAGCCATCACCGCAGTCCTGGGTGTGCTGCTCTGGTTCGGAATCATCGGCATAGCAGATATTGCGACCGCCGGCGAGGTCCCGACGTCTTTTACCGACCTCTATCTGATTCAAATCCTCCTGGCGCTACTTTGCGCCGTCGGACTCCTCAATTCCACCTTCGTTTTTAGGAAGGCAACCCGAACGCGGAGCCAGTCGGCTGCCGAGAGTCCTAGCTAGGGCCGGACCCATCCTCGTCCGGACGCGCGCAGGGCGGTTGAGATACCTGCGATCAAGGAGCGATTTGGTAGCCGATGACGTAAAGCGTTCCCTTCCCGTCCCATGGGACGTCTCCCGGAGCGACTCTTGGAAATCCGATGTCGAACGCCTCCCTGGTGCCCCGTACGTATCCGACACCGAAATCTGTCCTTGAGTCCACGCGCCATCCAGAGGCGGTCAATTTCGTGCGATACCACTCGTCGACCTGCTGGCGGGTTGCCTCCGAAACCACCAGGTAGGTCTGGACAAACGCAGGGCGATTCCCTTCGAGCACCGTCTGCACGGCGTCGTCGCCATGCGACTCGGCGACGTGCGAGCCAGGGTAATAGAGATGTGCTTCGGCACGGGAGAGCACCTGCTGGTACGTGATTGCGCCACTCGGTAAGCCGAAGGCATCCCTTACCAGCAAGCCGGCCCCGACAACCAGCAGGCACAAGCCGATTACCACGAGCAGGCCCCGGGACATTCCTCGTTGGGAACAACGCGGCGCCGCAGGACAGCCTGCGACGGAAGAATTCATCGCGGATCGCACGAACGCTCGCGCTACCGTACCGATCCGACGGCGATCGGTTCCCCGGTAGGATGAGATCGTGAAAGCCACGCTCTTCAATCAGAAGACGATCGCCGAGTTTCACGCCAAGAAAGGGCGTGGGGTCGGGATGTGGGGCGACCACGTCCTGCTGATGACGGCGAAAGGGGCGAAGAGTGGCGAAGCCATCACGACGCCGTTGGTCTACGGCCGCGAGGGCGACGATTACATCATCGTGGCATCAAAGGGCGGGGCGCCGCAGCATCCAACCTGGTTCGGGAACATCAAGGCAAACCCCGAGGTCGAGGTCGAGGTTGCGAACAATCACGGGACCGAGACGTTCACCGCGCGCGCCCACGTGGTTGAGAGCCGGCTGGAGCGCGACCGGCTCTACAAGGAGATGTCCGAAGATCTGGCCCTCATTCGCTGACTACCAGACGCGCACCGAACGCCTGATTCCCGTGGTGGTCCTGGAACGTCAGGCTACCGCTGATAAGCAAAGGGACTGGTAAAGGCGACCCTTCCGGCGCAGGAGTCGGATTGATGCTCGATCGTCAGCGTGGTTGCGGTGACCAATTGGGCCAGGATGCGACCGGGCAGCCCCGCCGCCTGGTAGCAATAGATCGAATCGCCCGGCGTGACCTCGGAGAATTCGCGGTTGATCGTTCCCGAATGGGTCGGATCAAACCGCCACTCGCCTCGTTGCATGATGGTGCCGCCGATGGAGATCGCCCCGATCGTTGCGTCGTAGTTCTCGTGCGCCAGCGCGAGCATTGTGGTGATGTTCCCGTTGGTTTGCGCTGCGGTCCCGTGGAACCAGTTGCCCTGCAGGGTCCCGGCTCTGTCCTGGAAGATTTGTCCGCAACCTTGCGCGAGGTGCGTTCCCGGGCCGTGGCCGAGCAGCCCCCGGAGGGTTGTGGCCACGGCGCCCTGGTAGTAATCGATCGCGCAGCTCGCGGTGAGATCGTACTGGTGCTCCGGGTTGGCGACGTAGGGCGTGGGCAAGCGCCAATCATCGCTGGAAAAGTCGAGCCCCGCGGCCGATTTACCACCGACGGTCCCGATCAGCTCGCCGGCTCGAATTGGAATGTTCACTTCGGCATTGCAGTGCTCGTAGAGGCTCCCATTGCCAATTGAGTACGGCTGGTCGCACTGGTCAAAGCTGATCCCGCCAAGGCGGCCGGTGAGGCTCGATACGTGCCCGAAGCCGCCGGTTACCTCCCGGCAGGCGGCGAAGTTCAGAAAGTAGTCGGTGTTGCCGATCACGCCGTTGGTGGTCTGCACCTGCCGGCCGATCTTGAAGACGGTCACGTCCCCGGGAGCGAACAGGCTCACGATTTGGGTCGGGCCGGTGCCGTTGGCCTGAGCGCGGGCGACGATGAAATACATATGATCGCTGGGAAGCGGTGTGAAGGTCCCAAGCGGCAGGATATAGCTGAGCTTGCCTGGGTCGATCGGCGATACGGAGTACAGGGCACCGGGTGAACAGCTGGGAAGCGTCGCCTGGACACCGTGGAATTGCGACGTCGGGGAAGGCTCGACTGATGGTGATGGCGATGGCGACGTGAGACGTGGGTTGCCGCTCGCCCCGGCGCGCACATTTGGCTGATGGCGAGAGGAGAGCAAGAGTCCGCCGCCGGCGAGGAGGACCAGCAGCGCACCGGCTGCGGCTGCGGCTCCGAGCCGGCCTCGAGTCACCGCAGGCTGTAACTGCCGGGCCTGGCCGAACCTGCCTCCGTTGCTGCCGTTACCTGGATGTCGGAACCCGGATGGTCACGTCGGTTCCCTGCCCAAGCGCGCTGCGGATCACGATGACACCTCCGACGGAGGCCGCTCGCTCGCGCATGGAGCGCAAGCCCAGGTGGCCCGGGAAGGAATTCGCCGCGTCGAAGCCGCGGCCGTCGTCGCGCACGCGGAGCACGAGCTCACCCGCACCCGCCTCCAACCTGATGACGACGGCCCGGGCGCCGGCGTGCTTGGCGATGTTGTTGAGCGCCTCCTGCCCAACCCGGTACAGCGCCTCTTTGACCGCGGGGACCGCCTCCGGCTCGTCGGCGGCCTCGACGGTGATGGAAAGCTGGTGCCGGGCTCGCACCGCCGCGACCTGCCGCTGGAGTGCGGCGACCAGACCTTCCTGGCTCAGGAATTCGGGCCGCAGCTCGAAGATCAACGCTCGCATCTCGGCAAGTCCGGCCTCCGCCAGGGCCTGCGCATCGCGAAGGATTGCCTCGAGCCGGGTTGGGTCGGCGCCGCCGATGCGCTGGGCAGTTGCGAGGTCGAGCACGATCGCGTAGAGGGCCTGCGACACCGAGTCGTGAAGGTCGCGAGCCAGACGTTGCCGCTCCTGCACCGCCCGGAGCTCGGCCCCCTGGAGGGCAATGGCCAGCTGATTGGCACCGACCCTGACGAGCAAGCGGTCGTAACTGGACGGAAAATCGTCCCGTCGCATCCCGGCCACCACCACGCCCGACGCCGGCCCGGGGAGCCCGATCGACGCCGGAGCCAGACCCACCGAGGCGCGCGCCGAGCTGACCGACGGCGCGAAGGCGAAGCTCTCCGACGACGGGAAGGCGCGCAGCTCGCGGGCAATGTCCGACGGCAACAGTTCGCTGGCCCGAGGATCGAGGCTGACCGCTTCGATCGGGGATCCGGATTCACCCGCGGCGGGCAGTCGCGCGTAGACGAAGTCGACGCGCAGCGTCCGCAGCAGGGCGTCCGTGAAACTTTCGACGATGACCTGCGGTGATTGGCCGAGCCAGATTGCGGGTAGGGCGGTCAGGGCGACGAGGTCGCGGAGGTTGCGACGAAGTTCGGCGGCATCGTCCACCGCGCCACCGGCCGGCGCCGCGATACCGTCCGTCCTCAGCGGGTTAGCCACCGGGCCTCAGTTCAGCGCGGTTGGCGCCCGGTCGCGAAGCTCCAGGAGAAACTGGTCGGGCGGCACAAAGAAGGGATTCTCATGGAGAGTCCCGCCGATGATCGCCATCGGATGGGTCCGCAGGACGTCCATCACCAGGCCGGCGCTGAACTGGGTGAGATCGTAGCAGCACACGAGTGGGTCGGCATGGCTGGCCGCGAGGTAGTTGACGCGGGCCTCGTACTCGATGAGGTCGTCAACGCCTGGACGATCCTGGAGGGCCCATTCCACGGTGGCCACGAGTCGCGTCAGCGGAAATCCCTCGGTTTGCCCGGCGCTCAGCCGCTCGTCGAGGAGCGTGAGCATCGCTTCCGGAACGAAGTGCCCACCCCGAAGGTAGGCCTCTTCCCAGACCCTCAATTCCAGCTGCTGGCTTGCCTCCGCCGCCGCCGTGTCGATCCCAACGCCCTCGAGCCGGCGAACGTGTTCCTGCCGCAGCTTGGGGTCAACGATATGCAGCGCCCGCTCGTGGCGATCGAAGCCCTCCTTGATGAAGGGCAGCAGGACGGTATAGAACTCATCCGGGCTGCGAAAGAACGCGCACACGTGACGGTAGGTCTGCAATGGCGACCCGGCGAGTCGAACCTCAGCCAATACCTGTGCCACGGCGCCCCTCCTTGTTGCCATCCTACCGCACGAAATCGCACTCGTCCAGCTTGAGGAGATGGTCTACATCACCTGCATCGTTGATGACACAAGCCCAGTCCGGATCGCATGCAGCGCAGCCTGCGTTCGGCTGGCAGCCTGGAGCTTACCCAGGATGTTCCTGACGTGGGTTTTGACGGTCTCTTCCCCGACGCCCAGGTCTCGCGCGATCTGCTTGTTCGCGCGCCCGCGGGCCACTAAGCGGAGGACCTCGATTTCGCGGGGAGTCAGAGGTTCCGGACGCTCGGGGGCTTTCACCTGGCGGACCAGCCGAGCCGCCGCCTCCGGTGAGAGAAAGACCTGGCCGGCTGCGGCTGCCCGGATGCCTCGGTGGAGGTCCTCCGGGGTGGAGTTCTTCAGCAGGTAACCGATCGCACCCGCCCGAACCGCATCGGCCACGGACGCACCCTCAAGAACACTGGTGAGGGCGATCACCTCGATTTCGGGGTAGTCCCGGCGGATCGCGGCGGTGGCCGCGATCCCATCCATCTCGGGCATCATCAGATCCATGACCACGACGTCCGGTTTCAGGCGTCCGGCCATTTCCACAGCCTCACGGCCATCGCGCGCCTCGCCGACCAGCTCGAGGTCGGTGTCGAAACTGAGGAAGGTCCTCAACCCCTTGCGGACTACCTCATGATCATCGGCGACGAGTAAACGGATTGGCACCGATCACCTCGCTCGTTGGTCGCTGAGCGGTTGCTCCCAAAATAGCATCGCCCATCACCCGTCTCCATCCATCATCAGGCCAGTGCATTCCGCACAAGCCACCCAGGCACGGTCCGGCTCCCCTGGCACGTTGATGACCGCGTGGAAGGTTGTGGCAGTCCGTCGCTTGCCCTGGTGGCGAAGGGATTCACAATAGCTCGGCATCTTCACCCGCGAGCTCAGCAGTCGGGCCTCGGCAAGGGGCAGGTAAATCCAGCGCGGCTGGTCGTCATCGGGATCCCAGCCAGCCATTCGCAAGCCCAGTCGAAACTCGCGGATTGCTTTAGGGATCACCGGGATCTCCTGTTTGCTGAACATGGCTCGCCTAGCATCGAGTGTCTGGGCTGAGCCCGTCCCCGACATCGCCCAAGTGAGGGAAGCGCGACTCCCCCTTCTGAGGGAGGGTTCGTTAAGGTCCCCGACTGAGGGATGGCGATTATAGGCGTGCTTTTAGGCTTCGCGGAGCGCGGTTGAGAGGTCGGCACGGCGCAGGGCGACGATGGTGAGCGCCGCGCTGGCGAGTGCTCCGGCGATGATCGCAACGGCGAGGAATCCGAGGAATCGCCAGGGAACGGCGAGCGCGTCCGGTGGCGGGTCGAAGACGTGCGTCAGGATGGTAACGAGCATCAGTGAAAGGACGGTGCCAAGGGCCGCGGCCAGCAGCGTGGCCAGCCCGGCCACGACGGTGGTCTCGGTCCACAGGAAGCTCGCGACCGTTCGGAGCCGAGCGCCCATCGCCGCCATGGTGGCGAACTCGCGGCGCCGCTCGATGACCGCGAGTGTGCCGAAGAGGACGACGGCGCCGAGCGCGAGCGCGACCGCAAACGCCTCCTCGAGGCGGCTGATGCCCGCCAGGCTGATCGCGGTGAGCGAGCTCGAGGTGGTAGCCAGCTGGGAAGTGATGTCACCGACAGTCGCGCCACCGCCGGCGGTCGCCTGCTGAATTGCCGCCGCGGTGCCATGGGGGTTGCCCGAAGTCGAGACCAGGTCGACGTTGGGCCCAGAGGTATGGGTCGCGGTGAGGACATAGGGAAGGTTCGCGACCAGGAATGAATCCTTGGGAGCGGTCGGGAATTCTTTGACGACGCCGACCACGTGGAAGTCGATGACCCGGTACTGGCTCGTGGCCGCATCCAGCAGACGGAGGCGGACCAGGTCGCCCAAACCCAACCCGTAGTCCTTGATGGTTTCCGCCGAGACGAGGACACCATCGGGGCGGGCGCGAAGCGCGTCGAGGGTGGTGGTCGCGGACGCACCGGTGAAATAGCTGTCGCGCAACTGGGTCGCGGACGCGATCTGGCTCGGGTTGATGGCGTAGAGATCCTGCAAGTCCGGACCGACGTAAGCGAAGGTGTGTCGCATCGCGGACGTCGAGTGAACGGCAGGAGTTCCGGCAACGGCGCTGAGCGTGGTGGGGGAGAGCTGGCCATTCGGTGAAGCGGTGACCACGACATCGCTGCCGAGCGTCAGACGGGCATCGGCCAGTGACTGCTGATCGTAAGTCGCGCTGAACAGCCCGAGGCTCACGCCGAAGCTCAGCAGCAGGCCGACCAGGATCATCGCCCGACTGATGGCCGGGGCGCGGCGACCGGCACTCTGGACGAGGAACGGGAGCAGCGTCCTCGAACCCTGGCCCGCCGGCATCCGTCGCGCGGTCCGCTTCAGGATGGTTGATCCGACCCGAACCAACAGGAGGGTGACGCCGATCCAGAGCAGGGTCGGGGCGAGGAAGCTGTACAGCGACAGCGCCAACGTGGGATTGGTGTCCGGGTTCACCACGGCGGACAGTCCGGTTATGCGATCGATGCCGAAGACCACCGCACTGATCACGAGCGCGAGGACGTCGAGGTAGAGCCGGGCCCAGAGCGGCCGGCCGGCACGCGGCTCGCGGGCCCGCGCGGCGGCGACGACCGTGTGGTAGGCGCTCATCATGATCCCGAGGCGGGCGAGAATTCCGGCCGCAAGCCCCACCAGCAGAATGACGAGCGCCGTCCTCAGCACGTCCAATCCGCTCGCCGGGCTGGCAAGGATGCCGGTCAACCGCAGGGCGACGAGCGCACCGACCATCCCGATCAGCGTGGCACCGGCGCCAATGAGCAACCCCTGTGCGACGGCGGCACCGGTAACGTCCGGCCGGGAGGCGCCCCGAGTGCGGAG